>NZ_RZGU01000018.1:0-95004 GCF_003990085.1 Legionella sp. km535
TGCTTCATGCTCTGTGCTATCCTGCTGACACCTGGTCGCTCCTGTTTCAACAGTGCCTTCCCAAACTGCTTGAATTCATCCGCAACCGATGCAATCAGGAGCAGAACACCGCAGGCGATGCACTTTCACGAGATTCCTGGCCCGAAGCGCTGCTTGCTCAGGTTGAACGTATTGCTGCACCTGACTCGACAGGAGAACCTTCCGTTCCTGTGCTGCTCACACCCGGCACTATCACGCCCGCATCCAGCCTTGATATTGCGATACTGCTAGCGGCGTCTACCGATGTGTCCGAAACTGTTCTACGGAATATAGTCAAACATCAAGGTTTTGAGCCTAATGCTACCAGCAACGAAGGATTAGCTCCGTTTCATCTTGCCGCAACGCGAGGAAATACACGTTTTGCTGCAGCACTGCTTGAAAGAGGCGCAAACTATAAAGTGAACTACAAAAATTTCTACACCCCACTTAATCTCGCCCTCAATAACAAACACATGCTCTTTGTCCAATGGTTTCTCCAGACACTATCCGAACATGAACGAATCAACGTACTTATTACAACGAACCAATATGGCACGAACCTCATGCACCAGGTGGCATCAATACGCCCCAAACTCCTTAAACAGATTTTAGACTGCTTGCCTGAAGGAGCAAGAACAGGAACCGTGATGGAAAAAACACCATTTAATAATACCGTACTGCATTTAACTGCAAAAAAATGTCCCAAAACTCTGAAAACGCTTCTGGACCGCCTGCCCGAGGCAGAAAGAGCTGACGCATTGATGATAAAAAACGGTGATGGCCATGCAGTGCTGCACCAGGTTATGGAATATGACCCAGAACTACTGGAACAACTGTTCGATTGCCTTCCCGAAACTTCACGAATTGGTGCTGCTATGGTACAGAACAATGATGGAAATACCGTTCTGCATCGAGCCGTACAATGTAGTCCCCAAACCCTGAAACAGCTTTTGGACCGACTGCCCGAAACAGAAAGAGCTGACGCATTGATGATAAAAAACGGTGATGGCCATGCAGTGCTGCACCAGGTCTTAAAATTTTGCCCAGAGCTCTTGGAGCAACTACTCAATTGCATTCCTGAGGTAGCGCGAGCTGGTCTCGTAATGATACAAAACAATGATGGAAATACCGCGCTGCATCTGGTCGCAAACAACTTCGCATACCTGAAGCTACTTCACGATTGGTTGCCCAAGACATCAAGAGCTGACGCTTTGATGATAAGCAATAGATATGGTTATTCGGTGCTTGACTTTGTCTCAGGCCATTTCGAATCACTGAATCTGCTTCTGGATTGCCTGCCCGAAACAACAAGAGTTAACGTTATAATGAAATGCAACAAAGATGGCGATACCATCCTGCATCGAGCAGTAAAAATTAGTCCCAATATAGTGAAGCAGCTTCTGGACAAACTCTCTTTGCCAGCAAAGGCTAACGCTGTGATGGCGTGCAGCCGATATGGCTCGACCGTACTGCATCATGCAGCACATTATCCCGAATCGCTAAAACTGCTTCTGGACTGCCTACCCGAGGTAGCAAGGACAAACGCTGTGATAAAAAGAACCCATAATACCGAACCCGTGTTGCAATGGGCTGCAGGCTATCCCGAGTCTCTAAAACTGCTTCTGAACTGCCTACCCGAGGGAGTAAAAACTGATGCTGTGATGGCAAGGAACCGTAATGATGAAAACATGCTGTACCTGTCTGCAAAGTATCCCGAATCCTTAAAACTGCTAATAGACTGCCTGTCCGAGACAGCAAGGGCTGAGGCCGTAATGATACGCAACAAGAATGGCAATAGCGTGTTGCACGAGGCCGCAAATAACCCCGGTTCTCTGAATCTGCTTTTGACCTGCTTGCCCGAGACAAAGAGAGCTGGTGTCATAATGACAAAGAACGATGATGGCAATACCGTATTACACTGGGCCACAAAATCTCCAGAAGCACTGAAACTGCTTCTGGACTGCCTGCCTGAAACAACAAAAGCTGACGCCGTCATGGCAAGAAACAATTACCATGAAACCCTGTTGCACTGGGCCGTAGACTATCCAAAATCACTAAAACTTCTTCTGGACTGCCTGCCGATGACAGCACGAGCTGACGCTCTAATGACAAAGGACTGCGATGGAAATACCGTGTTGCACCATATATCAAACCAACCCGAATCTCTAAAACTGCTTCTAGATTGCCTGCCTGAGACAGCAAGGGCTGGAGCACTACTGGTAAAGAGCCGCGATGGCGATACCGTTATGGATAAAGCGAAACGCTTAGAACAGTACCAATCCGTACGTTTTCTTGAAGAAGTATTGGAACAAGCGAAACAACAAACAGCCAATCAAACTAGCCCGGATTCAACCATACCCAGCAATGATGCTGGCCCTGGTTTATCAACACCCACATCTTCATCAGATATCGGTACTTCTACCCTCCTTGGCTCATATTCAATTTTTAGCCAGGGTTCAGTAACTCGGCCAGATCCAGTCAGTTCGGGCGAAGAAAGAGTATTAAAAAGATGAGTCTTGTGAACAGGATAGCAAGGTCAGTCGCTATGCCCATATCTGGCAGGCTAAGGAATTAAAATTCACTCTCCCCCACGCTTCACGTGGAGGAGAGGTGGTATTGAGCCAGATGAAATAGGTTTAAAAAATGCCGAGATTCACTCTTCATATCTCAACGCGTTGGTAATAATTAATAGCTTATAAACACAAACTGAATTTAACAGCAATCTCAAGCAGTTCCCATTCAATTAATGATCGATTTTAGGCCGGACAATTAATACGTCACATTCAGCGCCATGCAATATTGCATTTGCAGTAGAGCCTAACAATAAAGACAAACCATGTTTACCATGACTGCCTGTTACGATTAAATCGATTTTATGTTCTTTCGCTACTCTTAATATCTCATTTTTAGTAGAACCGAATTCAATAAACCGGTGTTTCGCATCAACGCCTAATTTATCCGCCAGCTCATCCAATTCTTTCTCAGCTTGTTCACGAATGGACAACTCGACTTCAGCAAATCCAGCAAATCCAGGATATGCATAAGCCGGGATGGGTTCAACAACATGAACCAGTATCAGATCAGCGCTGTTTTCATCTGCAATTTTCTTTGCTTTCTCAGCAGCCCTGATCCCTACCTCATCAAAGTCCGTAGCAAATAGTACCCTCTTATACATCATGTTCTCCTTAAAAATCCGTTATCTGAGTTAAGATTAGCAGATCCCGACTAAATTTCCCATAATTAGACTGAATTGATTGTCCAAGATTTTAAGTTTGTACTTCATTATGATTGTTAATTTCATGGTATTTATGATATAGATCCCTGACTTATTCATGTGCTAAACACAGTCGAAGCAGAATGTAATTCGGCCTTTATCAGGGTACGTCCCATGTTATTTGATTTAGTTGGTGCTTTAACATCCCTGCTCTCAACTTATTTTTTTATTCGCCTGAATAATAAAGCTTGGCCGATTGGAATTTTAGCCACCATCCTGAATGGATGGCTCTATTGGCATAAAGGAATTTATGCCGACATGATGCTTGAAATAGGATACTTCCTCAGCATGTGTTATGGTTGGTCAATATGGTATAAGCAATCCTTAATTAAAGATAACTCAACGCAAAAACCATTAGGAACACTGACCATGACTCAATGGTTATTGTTGATGCTAACTTTGGTAGCTGTGTTTCTCTTCATTTTTTATATTTTACACACCTTAACTCACTCTACTGTTGCAATCCTTGATGCGGCAACGACATCATTGAGTCTTGTAGCGCAATGGTTAATGTGCCACAAAATCATAGCAACCTGGGTATTATGGTTTATAACGGATGCTCTTTTTGCCGTAATGTATCTCAATAAAAACCTACCCTTTCACTGTGTATTGATGCTGATTTATACCGGTTTGGCAATTGCTGGATATTTAGTATGGGCAAGAAAGTCCAAAGTATTTTCTAATAATGACAGTACTTATAAAGAACACTTTTTCTCAGTTTAAACTCATAACATCAAGATGATTCATTTAAACAGTATAAAAAAATTAAAACCTCAGAACAGTTAAGCACGCATCAATGCCCCGTCATCCCGAGTGAAACGAAGGATCTCCTGGATTGTGCGGGAAGTCGAGTGCGGTGCCACTTGAGGGGAGATCCTTCACTGCGTTCAGGATGACGTGTACATTCTGAATGACGAATAAAAAACCGTCATCCCGAGTGAAGCGAGGGATCTCCTGGATTGTGTTGGAAGTCGAGTGCGGAGCCACTTGAAGGGAGATCCTTCACTGCGTTCAGGATGACGTGCACATTCAGGATGACGTGTACATTCTGGATGACGAATGCATTCTGAATGACGAATAAAAAACCGTCATCCCGAGTGAAGCGAGGGATCTCCTGGATTTTTCTGGAAATCGAGTGCGTTGCCACTTGAAGGGAGATCCTTCACTGCGTTCAGGATGACGTGCACATTCTGGATGACGTGTACATTCTGGATGACGTGTATATTCTGAATCACGAATAAAAAACCGTCATCCCGAGTGAAGCGAGGGATCTCCTGAATGAGGCTGGAAACAGAGCTTAAGATTATACGACATTAAAGTATGCTACGTTTCAGGTTATTTCCTCTGATATTATATTTATCCCCTAATAATCATAATCAGGGTAAAAAGTCCACACCAAAAAGGAACATTTTATGCAAAACCAATCGTATATGTACTTTGTAGCAAATGCTTATAACACTGTTTTATATGTTGGTGTCACCAATAATCTGATACGTCGTATTTATGAACATAAAAATAAATTGATAAAAGGTTTTACCCAAAAATACAATGTAGATCGGCTTGTCTATTATGAAATTTTCGACACAATTGTTTTAGCTATTGAACGTGAGAAACAGATAAAAGGTTGGTCACGAAACAAAAAGAATGATCTTGTTAATTCATTCAATTCTAATTGGAACGATTTATACCAATCGATACTTTAAAAATTACGCCACTGCGTGGAGATCCCTCGCTATGCTCGGGATGACGAGTAATCCTTTAAGTGCAGGTTTAAGCGAAAAGACCCGATAAAAAGCGCAACATACATCAATATGTGAGCATTTTTCAATCTATTGATACGCCAAAGATTTAACCCAGCAAGACGGTCAGATTTGAGTGCAGGTTAAGCGAAAAAGCCCGAGAAAAAGCGCAGCATACATAAGTATTTTGAGCATTTTTCTCGGGCTTTTTCGCTTAAGATGCGCCAAATATGACCGTCTTAGGGATCAACCGATATTGGAGAGCCCAGCTACCGGCCTGATCCAGGGTTTTAATTTAGCCAACTCAGGCGGTAATTGATTAGTCGTACGTTGAGCCAATGTTCTACTGTCATATTCACCATAAGTCAGTATATACCAGCTGCCTTTTGCATTTTTAAAATGCCTTATCTTTGTATTGGCAAACAATTTATTATTTGTTCTAAAGCGATGTATATCACTTTCATTATGACTTGCTACTAATTGAATGGTATAAAGGTTACTGCCTGATTTTTGATCTTCTGGTTTGCTCGCCAGCGTTGCTGGTTCAGGCTTTTTGAACTCAACCAGTTTTGACTCTTGTACAGCAGCTACCTGCGCTACAGGAAGTTGCATTTCTATCAATTCTTTTCTTGCTTTTACAGTAGGAATAACAACAACCTTATCGACTAATGCTACAGTATTCAATTCCTGTTCGCCCTCTTCCAAATCATCCAGAATCTGCTTTTTAGGAAGAGCATAATGCATCAATTGATGTGTTGAAGAATCCTGCCATGAGGCGATATAACTTATGGGTGTTTCAATCCGGGCGACTTTAATTTCACGCACTACTGATGATATTGACGGCAAGGTTGTTAATTGCGCCATCTGTGGAAATCGTTCCTCATTAGAGATGCCACTAAAATAAACATAAGATAGTCCCGCTACTGCAACAGCACCTAAAGCCATACTGGTGCGCTTCAAGATGGCCATCTTGTTAGTGTCTTTTTGAGTTGAGCACTTATGAATGTAGGATTCAAGATTCGAGTTTATTTTTGCCAAACTGCCTTTTGTGAACTGATAAAACTGTTTAAATTGCACATCAGTAAGTGGTTTGTTAATTAAACGACCCGCCATTGCACGCTGCAACATATAGGTTCTTGTCTCACTCTCATTCAATGGACCCAATTCAATGGTATGAATTAAATTATTATATTGATCGACCGCTAATTGATTAAGCGCAGCGACCAATGAATAATCAGAAACCAGACACAGATGAAAAAAGCCAAAATCTTCCTGGCTTTTAATCGCGGTCATTGCCTCTTTGATAAAAGACTCTGGCAAATTTTGCGCATCATCGATAATCAGCAAAACATGAGCCTTACGTTCATTAATTTGGGTTACTATAGACGCAAAACTGGTCTCTGAACTTGCATTTAAATGCAATTGCGCAGCAATATCACTGATGATTTCTTGTTCATTGCATGGAGGCTTTATCGACATAAAAACAGGTTTTATCTGTTGATCCAGATTTTGTTGTAATAAAGAACTGAAGGATGTTTTTCCACCCTCTTTCTCGGAAAGTAAAGTAATCAAAACATTGTTAAAAAGAACCAAATGATTAATGAAATCGATCTTGGCTAACCATGATCCGGGTTTAAAAAGCATTCTAGGTTGATTTCCAGCACCAGTATCAGGCTGAATCTTTCCATCTATCATTTTTATTCTCCTTCTACAGCATTCATAAGCGTATTATGCAAACAGTTAGCAGTTACTTTATCATCAAGATAACAATAACCAGGCTCTTTAATCACTACAAATCGTAAACAGTTGTTTTTAATTTTTTTATCAAGACTCATTAAATCCGTTAATTGTTTCAAATCAATTGATTTAGGTATTTTGTGAGGTAAATGAGCATATTCCAGCATCTGCTCAACCAATTCAACTACTTTTGCATCAAGCAATCCCATATTGCAGGATAAAATGGAGGAGCAATACAACCCTATTGCTACAGCTTCGCCATGTAGCCACCTTTGATACTGTGTGTAAGCCTCAAGTGCATGGGCAAAAGTATGGCCAAGATTTAGAAGCGCGCGTTGGCCTGATTCCCTCTCATCTCCAGCAACAATCTCAGCCTTGATTTTACAACAATGAGCAATCAAGTCAGGAAGTTCTGAACTGTTTTGAGTTAACCCGGATTTCAAAGCATCCAAAAGACGGTATAAAAAATCACCACCTACCAATAATGAATATTTTATCATTTCCGCCAAACCCGAACGAAACTCTCTGTCCGGCAAAGTTTCAAGGGTATTTAAATCGATTAATACAGCATTAGGCTGATAAAAACTGCCTATCAAATTTTTACCAAGTGAATGGTTAATGGCTGTTTTACCCCCAACTGAAGCATCAATCTGCGCTAACAATGTAGTAGGAATCTGAGTAAAGGGTACGCCTCGCTGATACGTTGAGGCTGCAAAACCTGCGACATCACCAATTACTCCACCACCAAGAGCAACAATTGTCGTGTCTCTATGATGCTTGTTTCGAATTAATGCATCATAAATGGTAAATAAACTCTGTTGATTTTTAAACTCTTCACCGTCTTTTAAAATAACTGCATCGCATTGAATTGATGCAAAAGCAGATTGTATGAGCGACAAATAAAGCGGCGCGACGGTATCGTTAGTGACTATCAGTACCTGTTGTGAGGGAATCCAATGCCGCAATAATGAAGCGTCATTAAGACCCTTGCGACAGATGATGATAGGGTACTGATATCCCGGCAAACAGACATCAACCTGAGAATAAGCCTCAAATTTCGCCATAGATATATTTTATAATGTTATTCGCTACAGCCTTCACCGTTAATTTATCAGTTTCAAAGCTCACATCAGCTAACTCATCATAAAATGGCTCGCGTTCGTCTCTTAAGGACTCTAATCTGCCTTCCAGATCTTCAGTTTGCAATAAAGGACGCTTGGTATCACGCTTGGTTCGTTCAAATTGTTGTTGCAAAGATGTTTTTAGGTAGATAACGGTGCCTCGACCAGCCAGAGCATTTCTGTTTTCCGGAGTGATGACGACTCCACCACCAGTTGCTAATACTATGTTGGTTTTTTGAGTTAACTCATCAATAACTTTCTGCTCTCGACGTCTGAATCCTTCCTCCCCTTCAATATCAAAAATCCATGATATATCGGCACCAGCACGCTCTTCAATGACCTCATCCGAATCAAAGAATTCTAATTTGAGCTCCTTTGCCAAAGCACGGCCTATTGTGCTTTTTCCAGCACCCATGGGGCCAATGAGAAAAATATTTCGTACTTTAACTATGCTCATTTTTTCTTACATACCTCATTAACTGTTGTGTCATAATTAACAAATCCATTATAACAACAAATTAGATACACGTCTTAGTTGATTTTATGATATTAAACAAATTCCATAGGCCATTTTCAATAAAACAGCATCTGAAGTGCCTTAAATTTAACGCATATTCGTTTTGAATATGTTTTTAAAACTACTGACTACGAATTTATATGACCTATTCTACAACGAATAGATACTAAAATCCTCTATAATTATAGTTTATCAGATCTATAGACTTAATTGAGATTATTTATAGACCTCTTTTTCACGCCCTTGAATCGTTGTAATCGATAAGGAATTCGTTATTATCCTCGGAGTGATGAAAATGAGCAACTCCTCATTGTCCAATCTTATCTGTTTGTTACTGAATAAAATCCCTACAACGGGTAGCTCGCCCAGAAAAGGAATTCTTTTAATGGCTTTATTTTTATCTTGTTTGTAGATTCCACCGAGCACTATCGTCTGCCCGTTATTCACCAAGACATTGGTCTGTATCTGTTTTGTCAGAATAATAGGAACTCCAAGTACTCGCTCACCAGAATCAGCATCCTGATTAATCTGCAAATCCATCAGGATTTTATTATCTGGTGTAATTTGTGGGGTAACTTTCAAACTCAACACCGCTTTTTTGAATGCCACTGCGGTTGCTCCACTCGAAGTAGATTCCTGATAAGGTATTTCTTTACCTGATTCAATAACAGCAGCCTGTTGATTGGTAGTAATAACACTGGGACTTGAAATCAGTTCTGCTTGCCCTTGACTCTCCAAAGCGGATAACTCCAAATCCAATAAGATGTTATCTCCCAACCTTGCCAAGGCGATACCAACAGATGCAGGTATGGCATTATTTGGAGCGGCAATCAAATCCAGGTTTAAACGCTGAGCTATTGGCACGTTTGCCGGATTGGCTATACCCTGAGGCAATTGCAACTGATTTGCCCCCTCCAAAGTACCGCTTAAATGAGTTGGCTTGGAAACCCCCCATCGAATACCAAGATCCTGACTGAAATTTTTATTTACCTCTACAATTCGAGCTTCAATTTGGACCTGTTTAACAGCGACATCCAATTGCTTGATTAACTCCCGGACCTCTTCAATTTTAAGACCTGTGTCCTGAATCCAAAGGGTATTTGTCCTGGCATCAACACTGATTTTACCTCTGGGAGATAAAAGTGAGTTTGTTTTGTCTTTAATCAAGATTGCAATGTCTGAAGCTTTTGCATAATTAATTTGAATCAAATCAGATCGAATCGGTTCAAGTTTCTCGATAGTCTGTTGGCTTTTAAGCTCATCCTCTTCCATTTTATCCAAGGACGCTTTGGTATCTATCAACATGACATTACCAGTTTTACGTTTATCCAATCCCTGAGTGGTCAATATAATATCCAAAGCCTGATCCCAGGGAGTATCATTCAAGCGAAGGGTAATATCCCCCTGGACTTTATCGCTCACCACCATATTAATCCCAGTAAAATCAGCGAGTAACTGCAGAACGGCACGAATATTGATGTTCTGGAAATTCAGGGAAATCCGCTTACCAGTAAACACTTGCTTTTTAAGCTTTGCCTGCTGAACTTCTTCCGCAGTCAAAGGGAATATATCAACCATGAATTGCTTGTTCACCTGATACACAAAATGTCCATAGTCCCCTTTGTTCAGAATGGTCATACGAACATTTTTACCGTCCTGTTGCATCGTAATCACCTGAGCCGGGCTATGAAAGTCAGCAACATCAAATCGTTTCATTAAATTAGTGGGGATTTTGGTATTAATAAAATTAACAACCACTTCCTTGCCAACCTGAGTTACATCAATTGGAATACTGGCGTCGGAAACGTCTATAAGCACTCGTCCGCCCTGCTTTTCTATGCCGCGAAAATCAATGCGATTGATTTGATGCTTTGCATTCACAACCTGGTTGGTGATGAATACTTCTTTATTACCCTGATATATTTCATTACTCTTGCCGTTTAAAACCAGGCTATAAATATTCCCGGCAGAACTACCGGAATAAGAAACAGTACGTTGCAGATCCAATATTGCTCTCACTCTATCTGCCACAGCAACAACAGTGTAGGATTTTAAAGATCCCAACTCCACTTTTTTCATCTTCTGATCGGAAGGTAGTTGCATATCAGTCTTAATAAAATCGAGTACTATCCGCGCTGGTTTCTGCGTGATGAAACTTGCAGGAAGCTGCTTTAGGGGATGAGTAAATTGAAAATCGATACGTACCCTATCTTCGGGCAATGGAATTAGTTTGACTGAGGTCAACGAATTTTCCTGGGAAAATGCCACACCGAAACCAGCACCTAACATAATCAAAATAGCGATAATCTTCCGCACCCTGCGCTCCTACTTGCCAGTATCCAATTTAATTGTGGTTATTTTTTTTTCCCACGACCCTGTATCTTTTACAGTTTCTTCAAGTTTAATCAATTCTTGTGTGATAATAATTATCCGGCCGTAATTTTGTCCCATATAATCCCCAACTCTGACTCGAGTTATTTGCTGATCGGGTTGTTTTATCAAGGCCCAGATAACAGAATCTCGTTCTAATATCCCGACAAATTTTAATGCATCCAGAGGATATGCTTCCAGCGGCTGTTTTAATCTCTTTTGATCAGGAGCATACAAATCGGCATTTTTCTTCAAAACTACGGGTTTAAACGGACTGCGCCGTTGATCATTGTCAGGAAATTTAAAAACGGGCAATGGGGCGAATTTGGGTATAGGTTCTATCGGTTTGCTAGGGCGCGATTTTATGTCATTGATGTACTTCACCAAATCACTATTATCACCCGAACAGGCACTGAGCAGCAATGATAAGGCTCCTAGTAGCACTGCATGTCTACACTCTTTATATTTGATCATTGTGCTCGGTATCGATATATTTTAGCTGTGATGTTCATCACTAATTCATCCTCTGAAACGGTTTTACTGTCTTTAGAAGATTCCCCTTGAATAGTAAATTCATGCAAAGTCACAATTCTGTTCATTTCTGCTACGCGGCTTAAAAAAATGGCCAACTGCATGTAAGTACCCACTACTGTAATTTTAATCGGCAATTCAATATAGAAATCATGAACTACTTCAGCTTGCGGTGCAAATAACTCAAAATTTAATCCCGAGGTCACACCGGTTTTAGAAATTTCTTCCAACAATCCGGGCATCTCATTCTTTGCAGGTAATTGCCTCAGCATAGTACCAAAACGTTCGTTCATAAGTTGCAATTGATTTCTGTACGCTTGTAAATTGGAGGCTTGATGCTGTTTCTTTTCAAACTCTTCCCTTAAGGTTGCCTCCTGAGTCTGCAGAGTCTCATACTGTTCAAAATTAGCTTTAACTACTAACCAATAGCCTAATGCAATGATCAAAAAACTCAGTCCGGCAATTACCCCAATTTTAACCGCCGTAGGCCATTGACCTACATTTTCCAGTGTGAGTTCGCTTATATTGACTGTATTCATAATAGGGTTACCAGTCTAGTATTTAGATTTAAGCATAAAGCTTAATTTAAATTCATTATCTGCCGCTTGCTTGGTATCATCCATTTTCTTAATCTCTGTTAACACTGGTGATTGAATCCAGGCATTATTTTCTATACTTCGCATGAGAATGGAAATATTAGTATTTGATTCAGCATATCCCCATACTGTTACGATATCATATTGTCGCTCCAGTTTGGTAACATAAATCCCGGAGGGCATCACTTTAATTAATTCATCAAATAAATGAACCGTAAGAGTTCGTGTCGATTGTAAATTCTGAACAATGGACATTCGGGAGATTAATCCCTCACGGATTTGTTTTAATACTTTAATTTCCTTTATCTGTTCATCTAAACTGGAAATTTCCTTTTGTAGCATTTGATTCCGTGCTGTTTGATTGTTTACCAGATGAACCGCGTACGAATTAATTAAAAAGACAATGACTGCTGCACACACTATCCCTATCAGAGACATGGTTGTAAAGAGCTTCTTTTCTTGCTCTCGCTTGTGTTCACGCCATGGTAGCAGATTAATTTCAGTCATGGTTCACTCTAAATGCCTCAGTGCCAGCCCGCAAGCAACCATTAAGGCAGGAGCATCGTTATTTATGGATTCCAAATTGACCATTTTACCAAATGACATATGTGATAATGGATTGGCCACTGTGGTGGATACGCCTAGTTGTTCTTGAATCAGAAGAGCTAATCCCGGCTGACGAGCCAAGCCCCCTGCCAACAAAATGTGATCAACAAAACCATGTTGGCTGGTAGAATAAAAAAACTGTAGAGTTCGCTTAATTTGCAACAAAACCATGTCTTTAAATGGTTCAAGAACCTCTGTATCAAAATCAGGAGGCAATTTCCCTTCTTCTTTTGCAATTAACGCCTGTTCAGAAGACATATTATAATGTTCAGCTATTGCTTCGATTAACTGCATGCCACCAAATTTTTCTTCTCTTGAGAAGATCAGTTTCATCCCATGCAATACAAAAAGGTGAGTATAGTTAGCACCAATATCGATGATCGCGACTATCTTATCTTGTCCTCCGGCGGGTAATTCCGATGACAGTTGTTGAGCAGCCCGTTCTACTGCATAAGATTCAACATCGACAATTTTTGCTTCCAGGCCCGCACGAGTTACGGCCTCGACGCGGCTGTTCACATTTTCAGCCCGAGAAGCAACAATCAATACGTCCAACATTGCGGAATTTTTTGCAGAGTGCCCTAAAATCTCAAAATCAAGGTTAATTTCATCAATTGGATAGGGAATGTATTTATCGGCTTCAATGACCACCAGTTCTTCCATTTCCATATCAGTCAAGCCATCGTTAATTTGAACTATTTTACTGATCACGGCCGAGTCGGGAACGGCAAGAGCTACCTGTTTACAATTCAACCTGGCACTGCTAATCAATTTTTTTATAGTACTGGCGACGGCGTCTACATCCTTGATTACGTTACCATCAAGAGCGTTGGGGGGAACTAATTGTCGTCCATATCCCTGCACGCACAGTTCATCTCCAGAACCTGAAATTTCCAGTATTTTTACCGCTGAAGAACTGATATCAATGCCAAGAATCGAACGATGTTTAGGTTTAAACAGTTTGAGCACCAGATTTATCTCCCTGTATCTCCTTTGTAGCCCCAAAAGCGCTCTGATTTAACAACCTTTTACCGCCACGTTACTTCTTAAGATGTTAACGTATGCGGCTGGAAATTGGAATCGTTTAGAATCAGTTATTTTTTCTTTAGATTAAATGGGTTATGTTGATCATTCATCATCATCCTATTAAGCACCACAGGAAGTCGAAATCAGATTGGTCAAAACGCCCCAAGGTTGAGAGCCAATATTTTTTAATCCAACTATTGAACATTAGATTGATCGGTGATAGGCTGAAAGAACAAATTATAAACACCACACAAATTAAATGACCAATTCCACCACTAACAACACAATTAATTTGTTGCCTGCCTTGGTAATTGGTCTAATTTTATCTTTATTAATCGTTATCCTCTTTGAGTCTATCGCCTAGTAGGGTTTATTTCTGCGCCTGCTGGGCGTGGATCACCTGCAGAACAAACACTCAGTTTTTAATTCATTATGAGGTACGATTATGCAATCAAAAAAAGACATGTTTGAACAGCCTATCTGGAAACGATACCTACAACTTCCCTTTGTACAAGGCCCCTTGCTGGGCGCTGGAGTAATGACCCTGGTCACCCCAGGATTAAACTGGACAAATCATGTTTTGAATGGAAAAACGATGCAATGGCGATTTGCCATGTCAGGATCATTTGAATATGCAAGTTCAGCAATCCCATCCTATGCCGTAGTCTTTGTACTTAAAAGACTGATGCAACCCGAAAGCCAGCAGGTTTCTCCTTTGTATGAATTTGCCACTTCATTTACCGCAGGGGCATTTTCAGGATTAGCAAGCACACCCTTTGAAGGGATAGCCCAAAATAAACAACTGGCAAAACTTCCATCATCACGGGAAACACGACAGAAAATAATCGAACATAATGGTTATCGTGCCCTGTTTCAGGGAGGGGGTAGCATCATGATGAGAGAAGGACTTTGGTCTACTGTATACTTGACTGCCATACCTACACTTGCTCAATATTTTCAATCAAAAGGAATTAAAAAAGAACAGGCGGAAGGCATGGCATTGGTGTTAACTGCTGGATCATATGGCTTTTTTAGCACGCCCTTGTATCAACTGCGATTCAGAAAACAACAGGGACTTACTGAACCTGTTAATGAAAAAAGTTATCTGCAGCATGCCAAAGCCATCTGGAACCAGCCGAGCATTGGAGGTGCAGTTCAGCGGCTTGGATTTTTCTTCAAAGGAGCAATACCTCGGACAATAACGACGACAATCGCCGGGGCATTGTTGTACAAAGGACAGGAGGTACTGCAAGAGTTGATTAAGCCCTCTAAATCTTAGCAAGTTCATAAGATAATCTGATACCCCCTGTTTTATTCTCAATGGATGTCATGCTCTCACTCTGACATCCATTTCTTTATCTATTCAGGAAAAATAACACAAAATCATCAACGGATACACGCACACTGAACCCCTATGTGTTTATAAGAATTAAAAACTTGCACTGGGGCAAATCATTAAATATAGTGAACAATCAATGTGTATGGGATTACCACAAATACCTTGCTTTTTTGCATTTAAAGGGAGTTTTAAATGACAAGATCTGAAGATTTACTCTACTCATTAGCCACCGTAATAATAAGATATCATGACAAACAATCCGGTGTGAAAATTCTGATAAATGAAAGTGACGAATCTCTTGTAAGGAAAAAATCGCGTATTTTAGCGAAAAGAATAATCAACGACAGTAAGACCGATTTTAAAGAACGCTTTGATTCTTTAATTACAGAGTGTCCCAAACACCACCCGGATAGACGACAATTTCTCTCATTTATATTGAATGAACTTAGTTCCCTGAAACTCATCATTGATCATCAAAACTCATTCAGCCCGAGTCAGTTAGAGGAATACAAGCAGCAGATAATAGAAATGCTAAAGGGGTTTAAGGGGTTATTATCAACCTCCAAGGGAACAACGTCCATAATCACCCAGCATAAAACAGCAACAAGACCCGGAGGAAAAACCTCTCTGGAAGGATTAATTGACACCAGTTATCTAAACAGCGGGCAATTATGTAACTCCGGTATTTTTTTGAAAGAAGAACTGATGGATAGGTACAATCTGGATTTGGATTCTACTGATATGGAACTTAATGAATTTGCTCAACAACTCTGTCAAGAACATCAAAATACCTTATTAGTTACTGAGTTAACTGCCCCAAAAGAAGCACACAGTGTTCTATCAGATACTGAACATCATGAAATAAAAGTGCAACTCGAAGAATCCAAAGAGATTGAAAAAAAATTAAAATCAACCATTTCAAAACAGCAATTAGCCCTATATTTGCTCTTTCATCAATACAGCATGCTCAAATCCAGCGAATCGCATCTAAAAAAAACCATTCAGCGGCATGAAGAAACCATTGAGTACCTGACTCAAAAGGTTGATGATTTAAAGATATTGTCGTCAAATGATACCAGTAGCCCAGTGACTCCCGGATTTGGGTTTTTTGGCTTGAATTTATAATGGCTTATTGGCCTGAGGCTATTGCTGTATTTACAGTTAGTTCAGAGCGCTCAGGTGCGATGGATGACCGGGATTAATGCTAAGTCATCGGGTTTCTATTTAAGCCATTAGCATAGATTTGACTATATCCGTATCAAATAACTCGTACTGCCAACAAAAAGTACGTGATAGCAGTAAAATTACCATTCTTTTTGTATTAATTTTACTTTTAATGTACTAGCAAACAAACACTTGCGCTCAAGCAAAACATTTAATATAGTGAAAAACCAAGCTGTTATTGATTTTCACATTTAGAGTATAGATTTATGTTTTAAAAGGAGTTTTAAATGATTAGACTAGAAGAGTTGCTTTATTCTTTAACAACAGTAATTATCCGCTATCACGACAATTTAATGGGAAAAAAACTCATTGATGCTAAAGATATACCCGACGCACGATTAAAATCCAGAGCATTGGCAATAAAAATTATCCAGAATCAGGATGATCCGCTTTATTTCTCAACAAGGTTAAAAGAAATAATTACTACTTGCACTACAGGATATCCCGATCGAAGGCCATTTCTTTCCTACATTTTAAATGAGATAGTGCTAATCAAATCCTTTCTAAGCAAAAGCGAGGCTTTTTCCGAAGAAGAGTTTGCCGACTATAAAAATCAAATATTCAAATTGCTTATCGATATTAAAGGCCTTTTATCCACAAAAAAAAGCGGTAGCTATGAAGTGACTCAGCATCAGACCGATATAGCTCCTGGAGGAAAAATTGCCCTATCCGGTTGTATTAATGAACGTTATGTTGGCGATTATTTTTGTAATTCAGGTATTTTTTTAAGAGAGGAAGTTTTAGAAACGCTGAATATTTCCTATGCATTCCCTAATGAACTATATGATGAATTCGCTTATCGAATCTGTTCAGAACATCAAAATGCCTTGTTAGTCCCTGAATTACTGGCAAAAAATCGGCGTTTGGAAGAAGAAAACACTTGTTTAAGACAGATCAGCGACCAGAGTGCATTAAAAGAGGAAGAAATACAATCCAGTTCAGCGCAACAAACAGCCCTGATCAAACAACACGAGGAAACCATTCGACAACTTCTCGAAACGATTGAACAGCAAAAAGCACAGATTCAAACGCAGGAAGAAAAAATAGAGGAGCAAAGCAAAACTCTTGCCGAACCACTCCTAAGACCAAGACCATTCTTTGGTGCATTTGGCTATAGTCCTGCATTATTTGCCTTGGGAAGATTTCCAAGAGTTCTTGATAATCCGGACTCTTCAACGCCAAGCGCGCCAAGTCCGGGTGTAATTGAATAGTTCGTTATAGATTCATTGGTTTTATGACAAAGCCAATGAATCACACTCTCAGTTAGAGTACTACCACATTTCCTGAAAAATTGTTCTGGAGCTGATATCCATTGATTTATAGGCCCTGAGTGGTGCAGCTTTTAGCAGAATCTTCTACACAGCTTCGAAAATCCAGCCTAGCTCTAGTCTCTAGATCCTGCGGTCATAGCAGCGGGAACTCGAAGTTATGCCTGTTTGCTCGCAACCAGGATTTTATGCACAAACTATAAGCTTCGATTTAGAAGCTTGAGAAACCATGATCCTGTTTGCGAGCAAACAGGCTACAAGCCCTACAAGTCCTGGATCCCGCGGTCACGGCCGCGGGAATTCGAAGTCTGGCATTTAGTCATCTCTCAAAAGAATTCTCTTGGCCGTAATCGCCGAAGCCAATGCTTTAGCGCTGCTATCCTTTCAATATCAAGGCAGCGGAAATAGAAAGTAAACTATTTGCTCACACCTCAAACAAATTCCCGCGGCATTGACCGCGGGATCCACTGGCTTAGCGCTACTATCCTTGCAATATCAATACAGCGGAAATATAAGATAAACTATTTGCTCACACCTTAAACGAATTCCCGCGGCATTGACCGCGGGATCCACTGGCTTAGCGCTACTTTCCTTGCAATATCAATGCAGCGGAAATATAAGATAAACTATTTGCTCACACCTTAAACGAATTCCCGCGGCATTGACCGCGGGATCCACTGGCTTAGCGCTGCTATCCTAGCATTATCAATGCAGCGGAAATATAAGGTAAACTATTTGCTCACACCTTAAACGAATTCCCGCGGCATTAACCGCGGGATCCACTGGCTTAGCGCTACTTTCCTTGCAATATCAAGGCAGCGGAAATATAAAGTAAACTATTTGCTCACACCTTAAACGAATTCCCGCGGCATTGACCGCGGGATCCACTGGCTTAGCGCTACTATCTTGGCTCCGCATTCAAAGCTAGGGAAATCCACGGAGCCCCCCGCCATAGTTAGTGCTCACGGCAAAGAGAAACCGCTGTACGTAGGCGTTTGCAACTTATTAAACAAGTCAATTATAAACAGACCTTAAAATAAACATTGTTACGCCCGATTTTCGAATTTTTCAACGCGCCATAACCAATATTCATTGAGAATTCCAGCCATTTTGCAACAAAACTCGCAATATGATAAAGAATCGCTGTATAATGCATGATTATTCACCTTCAAAGATAACATAATTCTATGAAAAAAATGGCATACTTCTGGCGTAAAGGTCTTTGGGCGCTGATGAGCCTGTTTTTTCTTTTATTAGTGGCTGGCAGTCTTTTATATCTTTATCTTGAAAGTCAGCTCCCTAATGTAGATTCGCTCAAAACAGTTCAATTACAAGTTCCTTTGCAGATATTCAGTAAAGAAGGCTTGTTGATTCAAGAATACGGTGAAAAAAAACGTATTCCTCTAACTTATGAAGAAATCCCGCAAACCCTGGTTCATGCCCTGATTGCAACAGAAGATCAGCGGTTTTTTGAACATCCTGGCGTTGATGTAATGGGGTTGGGACGCGCTGCAGTGCGTATGCTAAAAACCGGTACAAAATCTCAAGGTGGCAGTACCATCACCATGCAGGTAGCTCGTAATTTCTTTTTAAGCCGCAAAAAAACCTTTTTGCGTAAGTTCAATGAAATCATGCTAGCGATTAAAATCGATAGAGAACTCAGTAAAGAGAAGATTTTAGAGCTTTACCTGAACCGAATATATCTGGGTAATCGTGCCTATGGTGTAGGTGCTGCTGCCATGGTGTATTTTGGCAAGCCACTTAATGAACTGAATCTAGCAGAGCTGGCAATGATAGCCGGTCTTCCACAAGCCCCTTCGACTCAAAATCCTATCGCTAATCCTTTGGCAGCTAAAAAGCGGCGAGACCATGTATTGGAACGCTTATTGGAAGAGCACTATATTAATGAAGAGCAATACCAAAATGCGATAAACCAACCCATTACTGCAAAATACCATGGTACCAACATTGAAGTAAGCGCCCCCTATGTTGCAGAAATGATCCGTCAATCCCTATATGACAATTTTGGCCCTGATGCTTATACCAAAGGGTACAAAGTATACACTACCATTGATGGCAAACTACAAAATAAGGCCAACGAAGTTGTTGAAAAGAATTTGATTGCCTATGATCATCGGCACGGTTATCGAGGCCCGGTAGCGACTATAGGGGAAAAAGACAGCCAAACCCCCGAAATGAGACAAAAATACTTAAGGCAGTACCCAGAACTGAATACTCTGGTACCTGCTGTTATTACGGAAGTCGGTGAAAAGGAAGCTACCGCGGGCCTTCTGAACGGTCAGACAATCATCATTCCATGGGAAGGCTTGTCCTGGGCACGCCCTGCCCTTAAACGAGGCTGGGTAGGTAAATCACCTGTCAAGGCGCAGCAAGTCGTTGCGGTTGGTGATATAGTTTATGTCCACTCAACTGAAAAGCACTGGGAACTGGCTCAAATTCCAGAAGCCGAATCCGCATTGGTTGCTCTTAATCCTAAAAATGGAGCAATAGAGGTTCTGGTTGGCGGCTTTAATTTCCAAAAGAGCAAATTCAACCGGGCAACACAATCCAGCAGACAACCAGGCTCCAGTTTCAAGCCTTTTGTTTATGCTGCAGCCTTAAATAATGGCTATAATCTGGCAACATTAATTAATGATGCCCCTATCGTTGTAGATGACCCAAGCCAGCCGAATCTCTGGAGACCACATAATGTCAATCTTAAATTCAATGGGCCAACTCGTCTAAAACAAGCACTGGTTCAATCTAAAAATCTGGTGTCCATCAGAATCCTTGATGATATTGGCATAGATTACACGATTGATTTCCTGACCCGATTTGGCTTTACTAAAAAATCCCTACCCAAAGGTCTATCATTAGCCTTAGGCAGCTTATCCATTAGCCCTATGGAGCTGACTACAGCCTATGCGGTCTTTGCCAATGGTGGTTATAAAGTAGAACCGTATCTCATTGATCATATTACTGATGCAGACGGTAAAATTTTACTGCAAGCAAAGCCAACAGTAGTATGTGATCCTTGCGATAAGGAACAAGTAGATACGTCGATGCTGGCACCACGTGTGATACCTGAAGACATTGCCTTTTTAATGAATTCAGCCCTCAAAGATGTCATACAACACGGTACAGCAAGGGCAGCTCGAGTACTCAATCGTCAGGATATCGCGGGTAAAACCGGAACAACCAATGATCAGGTCGATGCCTGGTTTGCAGGATTTAACTCTGATTTGGTCGTTACCACTTGGGTTGGTTTTGATAATCCCAAATCCTTGCATGAATATGCCGCAAATCTCGCCCTGCCCTTATGGATAGATTTCATGCGAGAAGCGCTAAAGGGCAAACCTGAAAGTGAATTAAGACAACCCGAAAATGTAGTTGCTGTTCGTATTGATCCTGTGAGCGGTCTCCTGGCCAAGCCCAATCAGGACAATGGTATTATCGAGTATTTCCGCGACAAGGAAGTACCTGCAGAGGAAGATCCTACTCCGGTTTATAATGCTAATAACAGCAATTCTGATGAACATCTGGCTCCAGTTGAAGAAAATTTATTTTAAACCCATTCAGTTGATCTCCTGCGCAGTCAGGAGATCCCTCATTGCATTCAAGATTAAATGCTTTTCATTTATTGTGACACTGCAATAAAAAGGTCTTCTTAATTTTCCCTTAATTTACTCTTAACTTTCTCTTAATGATTAACTGATATAATCTGATTCCAGCAAGACCAAATTGATCTAATTTCGGTCAATTAAAAAGCCATCAATATCGGGAGTGTTAAATGATCAGTAATCGTGTAATTCAAGAAATGTTAGATACAGAAAAAACATACCAAACTTCACTAGAGCAATTTAGCCAAGCTACTGAGCAAGCATTTTATGCTGAAGGCCCAGAGATCTTCCAGAAATTGGCAACTGCTACACAAAAATTTAATGAACTATCTGAAGCTCTACACTTTAATGCCAGTGTAGAAATGACACAGTCATTGGGTAACGCTGAACTTACTCAGCTTCGTGCAGAACGGATGAATTTGATTGGACAATTTTTTGCTGAATTTAAATCATATATGTCTGTTTATGAAGAATTTCTGAAAATTAAGTACGCCTCAAATGAAACCTCTGAGCAATTAGCCTTTAAACAGCTGGATACATTTCTTAGAAGAATCTCTACCCTTGACTCTGCTTCATTATTAATTCAGCCGCTACAGCGTGGCCCTCGCTATGAATTACTCATAAAAGATGTATTAAAGCGAGATGACGAGCTTTCACCGGACGCCCCTAATAAATTAAGCGATGAAGCAAGAGGGCAATTAGAAATTCTTCTAAACACCACAAAAAGTTATTTATCTGAAGCAGCCAAACGTGAAGCAACACCTGGCTATAAATTTGGGGATATAACCAGAAGCTTGGTACGTAAAGGAAGTGAACTTCTTTCTGCAGCAAAATCTGCCCCATCAGCACCTGAAAACACGAGCACTCAAGCATCTGGCTACAAATTTGGTGATATAACTCGTGGTTTTGTGAGTAAAGCGTATCATTCATTCTGGGCTCCTGCTCCAGTTGCAGAAATTAGCACTCCAGTGTTAGTGAGTTCCAGCTATAGTGATACACCCGAAGCTCAAATTCCATCAGCAGAACCAGCTGTTAGAACTCCACCTGCGATTCCTCCTCGTGACATGTCTCGAGTCAGTGTAGTTGTTTCAGAGACAAGCTTACATGATAGTGACGATGATTTTGAGAGCGACGACGAGCAAACGTTCACGTTTAAATAATTATCTTCTTTCTTGAACTGTCTAATAGATAATAAGCAGGATGTAAATTCCTGCTTATGCTGCTTATCAATAAAGGATATCGAGACAGACGCAGTAAGTCCTTCAGGAGATCCTTCATTGCATTCGGAATTACCTTATTGAACTTCCCGCAGACAACAAGTGTCGTACGGGTTGAAAAAATTTTCAAATCAACTAGTGGCTGTTGATATTTCATTATGTTCAAGCCTACTTTCCGCGACTTGTTCGCGGAATCGATAGATCGTGCGCAAAACAAGAATACATTGCGCCTATAAAGAGTGAATTGGATCCCGCGAACAAGTCGCGGGACGTCGAAACTTGAATTGTCAACAGACCCTACTTTCCAGCCAAAGCAATATTGGCAGGAACATAATCAAATCCCAAATCCCTTGCCACAGCTTCATAAGTAATTTTACCTTGATGAACATTAAGACCGTTCAACAGATGATGATCGCTTAATAATGCCAATTTGGTACCTTTAGTTACAATACTTAAAACAAAGGGTAAGGTTGCATTGTTTAAGGCAAATGTTGATGTTCTGGGCACTGCTCCTGGCATGTTTGCCACACAGTAATGCACAACATTATCAACCACGTAGGTAGGTTCCTGATGGGTAGTAGCACGACTGGTTTCAAAACATCCCCCTTGATCGATAGCCACATCAACAAGAACTGAACCTGGACGCATTGATTTCAACATCGCCCTGGTCACCAGTTTAGGCGCTGCCGCGCCAGGCACCAACACTGCCCCGATAACCAAATCAGCACTGGCCACGTATTTTTCTATGGCATCAGCTGTAGAATAAACGGTATTCAGTTTAGAGCCAAATTGAAAATCCAAATCATTCAAACATCGTAAAGAACGATCAAGAACAATAACCCGTGCCTCCATACCCATAGCCATTCGAACCGCATTGGAGCCGACTACACCGCCTCCAATCACAACGACATTAGCGGCTGCGACACCTGGAACGCCACCTAACAAGACCCCGCTGCCACCTTGTGCCATCTCAAGGCAATGAGCTCCAGCCTGAATGGACATTCGGCCTGCGACCTGAGACATAGGAGTCAATAAAGGCAAGCCGCCATCATCCTGAGTTACTGTTTCGTAAGCGATTGCGGTTACACCAGATTCTTTTAGCAAACGAGTTTGCTGTGGGTCGGGAGCCAAGTGCAAATAAGTAAATAAGGTTTGACCTTCACGTAGTCTTTTACATTCAATGGGTTGAGGTTCTTTTACTTTAACGATTAACTCGGCATTAGCAAATACTTCATCAGCGCTGTCAACGACTTCTGCGCCAGCATTTCGGTAGTCATCATCAGAAATACCAATACCAAGTCCTGCTCCGCGCTCCACTATAACAGAACTGCCTACACGAACAATTTCCCTTACACTGGAGGGAACAAGGCCTACGCGATTTTCTTGTGGTTTAATTTCTTTTGGAACACCTACTAACATAACAACTCTCCCTAACGGTTCTTTAATTGTTCAATTAATTGAGGAACCAGTTCAAACAAATCACCCACCAAGCCGTAATTAGCAATTTGGAAAATGGGGGCATCTTCATCCTTATTGATTGCAACAATTACTTTAGAGTCTTTCATACCGGCCAAATGCTGCACTGCTCCAGAAATACCTACTGCGATGTAGAGCGAAGGAGCAACTACCTTACCGGTTTGTCCTACTTGATAATCATTCGGTACAAAACCTGCGTCAACAGCTGCGCGCGAAGCACCTACTGCAGCACCCAGGCAATCAGCCAAATCTTCAATTAATTTGAATTTTTCAGCGCTTTGCAATCCTCTTCCACCAGAAACAACAATTTTGGCACTGCCCAGCTCAGGTCGTTCTGACTTACTGAGTTCATGCTTGATAAATTGACTGTTTTGGGGCAAAAACTCCTGACTCATCGTTTCAATGCAGCAAGCAGCCTGATTGCCGGTTACTGGATTAAAAGCTGTTGGCCTGATGGTCATCACTTTTTGAGCATCCAACACTCGAACCGTTTCAATCGCATTACCAGCGTAGATCGGATGTTCAAAGGTATTCGCGTCAATGATTCGGGTTACATCAGAAACCTGAGCTACATCCAAAAGAGCGGCAATTCGAGGGCTTATGTTTTTACCGTATGTGCTGGCAGGAGCCATGATTACATCAAAAGATCCTGCAAACGATACAACCAGTTCACTGATTTGTTCTGCCAGTTGATGTTCATAACAAGGATTATCAACATACCAGACAGCATGAACTCCTTCTAATTGAGCGGCTTGTTCTGCGACGGTTTTACATTGATGACCAACAACAAGAAGTGTCGGTTGACTATTCATCTCCAATGCAGCAGCCAATACATTTCGAATTGATGGATGCACAGTCTGATTGTTATGTTCCACAAGTACTAAAGTGCTCATCTCGTCTCCTTATCAAAGCACTTTGGCTTCATGTTGTAATTTATCCAACAATGCGGCTACTGACTCAACCTTGACTCCGCCACTGCGAACAGCAGGCGCATTGACTTTTAAGATTTCAATATGTTGCTTCAGGGAAAGCCCTAATGAATCAAGCTCTCGCACGTCCAGGGGTTTGCGCTTTGCTTTCATGATATTAGGAAGGCTTGCATATCTGGGCTCATTAAGACGCAGATCAGTACTTACGACTGCTGGTAATTGCACTTTTATCGTTTCCAATCCACCATCAATTTCCCGAGTTACTTCAAGACTGTCACTATTGGAATTCAAGTTGGAAGCATAGGTCGCTTGAGGCCAACCCAGCAATGCAGCCAACATTTGCGGTGTTTGATTATTATCACCATCTATGGCTTGTTTACCCATCAAGATTAAATCGGGCTGTTCTTCGTCGACAATTTTTTTCAGAATTTTTGCTACATTCAGGCTTTCCAATGCCTGTTCGCTTCGCACCAGAATGGCTCTGTCTGCGCCTAAAGCAAGAGCATGGCGCAAGGTTTCCTGAGAACTGTCGTCGCCTATACTGACCGCAACCACTTCAGTCGCCCAATTGTTCTCACGCAAGCGTAAGGCTTCTTCAACAGCGATTTCATCAAAGGGATTCATCGCCATTTTTATGTTTTGCGTTTCGACTCCTGAATTATCCGATTTGACACGAATTTTTACATAAGGGTCTATCACACGCTTCACTGCCACGAGTATTTTCATGGTTCCTCACTGGAAAAATCAAAACAATCCGCATCTTGCCAGAGATACGGGTGTAAATTCAAGAGGTTAATTTCATTTTCAATTTCGTTAAAAAAACCTCTATGTATCATATGCTATCTTGGTGTATATAAAACCAACTGCCGGTCTGAAACATCGGAATCCTTTAACAAATCAATTATTCGACTTGCACGATCTACAGCAGTGGCGGTTTTGCTGTTATAAACCTCTGGGTTATCTTTAATTTTACGTAGCTCTTCTTCTGCCTGGGTTAGTTTTGCCTCAATAGGATCTGAGCACTCATCCAATATTCTCATCCGAAATAAAAAGGCCTCTAATGCTCGAAATTTCGCTTGACCTGACCGTAGGCCACGGAAAAATTGCTGTTCATTTAATCCCATATAAGACTCAAGGGGGGCTGAAATAACCTTTAACTCAGGCGTCTTGAATTGCATGCCATCTTGCATGTTCTGACTTGCGATAATCATCTCCCTGCACAACTCGGCATCAACATCTTCTGGACTATCCTGTCTTGATGAAGCAGCAAGTACGGGTGTGAAAAGAGAAGTACCTATTTGTAAACTCATATCCAGGCATTGGTGGGAAGCCCAAAATATCATCTCAAGCAAACGCACCATAAACGTTGTAGTCGCTGTGGCGGTGATAGTACTCAACTCCTGCAGCGTTTTACCTATACTTTTTAATTCTGATGAATGACAGCTCTCCAAGTATTGGCCACTCTTTAACACAATCAAATAAAGCGCGTAAACGGCAAATAATTCTTCAGCAAATATAAAGGTTCCATAGGTAGCAAAAATAACCGGAATGGATTTGATTAATACTCTTAAACCAGTTGGTTTAATCTTTCCGGCATGATCAAAAAAATCACCGGATTGATCAAGCAAGTCTTGTAAACTTTCATATAAGCTGCGCCCAGAATAAGTGGTCGATTGATTTTTTAAATCATCCAGCCATGCCTTACAGTCTTCTTTGGTTTTAATATCAGCAAATTTAGGTTCTTTAAATTTCTCCGGATTAATAAATTTATCATGGCAAAAATTCAAAACCTTGAAGCAGGCACCATCATTTTTTCCTTCAGATAGAATCTGTTCAAGCCAACTGATTTCAGGGGAGTAATTCAAATGTCGGTCAGGATGAAATTTTACACTGATTTTT
This sequence comes from Legionella sp. km535, assembly GCF_003990085.1. Classification (NCBI taxonomy): domain Bacteria; kingdom Pseudomonadati; phylum Pseudomonadota; class Gammaproteobacteria; order Legionellales; family Legionellaceae; genus Legionella; species Legionella sp. km535. The sequence goes on from NZ_RZGU01000018.1 coordinate 26,508, forward strand.
CTGTACTGACTGGTTATGCTCTCTTTGGATGGTCCATTTTCCAGGAGCTGTTGATTCACCACTTTAACAAAATCACGCTCTAAACGTAATACAATTTGTTTATCCAGTTGCGGTACATAGCAATTGTGCTCTGAATCAAATATCGCGTAGAACTTTACCAGTCGTTTCAATTCCGCTTCTATCGTCATAATTACTCCTTTAATCAGACTGACTCATCAGGCTCATCTCATTTTACTAAGATAATGCTTCCCTTTAAGAAATTCAGTAAAATAACCAACTATTAAAATACTCAAATAACATCCGGTCATGACATCACTTAAGTAGTGATGGTATAGAAATACACGGGAAAGCACCACAAGCACAGCAAAACCCAGGAATGAAAAGAAATACTTTGGAAACAGGACCCCTAAGCCGGAAGCCAGGCCAATTACAGTAAGTGAATGGCCAGAAGGAAACGACCAGTACAAATCTTTAGTCTGAAACCAGTAGAAACCGAACAGATTGTCAGAAAAGAATAAATCGGGGCGAGCTCGACTCACACAGACTTTCACTATAAAACCAATGAGATTAGGGATAAAAACACAACCTAAAAGATACCAGACGCGGGCCTCAAAACGATCATTTTTATGAATGTATCGAGAATAAAAGCCCAGAAACACAAACAGTATGATATAGGCTTTCCATTGCCCGAAAGCAGTCAACACATTCAGGGCAGGAAACGTATTTCGGAGCTCTAGTTGATGAAAATAAATAGCAACAGGAATATCTACATAGAAGTAACTTAACACCACTAGAACAACGTAAAGCACTATTACCCAAGGTTTTTTCATTAAATTAAAAGTTCGTTCAAATTGAGTCATTCACAAAATCCATTAAAAATAATACGTGATAAAGCATCATATAAGATGGAACTGCTTTAGCCAAGACCAATGCATAAAATCAACAGTGAAGTTTAACTCATGCATATTATCAAGGGGAATTTATCCAATACTATTTATCGCACGGCTGTCCCATTAAAAATATGACGTCTTTCCGAGCTAGCGAGGAATCTCCTGCAAGGTTGCACCATCCCATTATAATGCGACCATTAAAATCATATCCAGAGTTGAGTCTGCCCAGCCAGCCTTTTTCTGCAGGCGCCTAATGCTCATATCCTTAAATTTCTTTTTGGTATTTTGTAACCTGTTCAAAATAATAGTTCCGTTAAAGGATACAATTTCTTTCTATCAATTCTTGGATCTTCGAGCCTGTCGAAATGATATAAAAATCCAGGTACATCTTCTGATGACATCATTAAATTCCTTGTAAAAAAAAAGAGTTTAAAAGGTAATGATAATTAATGTATTAATTCAGATTGTGCCAATTTGTAGGAGATTCCTCGCTACGCTCGGAAAGACGTCACATTTTTAATGGGACAGCCGTGCTATTTATCGGCTTATGCCTTGTTAATCACATGAAGAATTGGATAGAATCAAATCCTGAATTTTATATATAGAACGATTAATGCACCAATTTACCCTAATCCAACAAATCTGTATTTGGGCTCTCCCTGTTTTATTGGCAATTACCTTGCATGAAGCAGCTCATGCCTATATAGCGTTCAAATGTGGTGATAATACAGCAAAAATGTTCGGTCGATTAAGTTTAAATCCCGTCAGACACATTGACCCCATAGGCACAATTCTGTTACCCATTCTGGCAGGAGTGCTCACTCATTTTAATTTTGTCATAGGTTATGCGAAACCTGTACCGATAAACTGGAATCAATTACGCAACCCCAGAAGAGATATGATTCTGGTTACTTTGGCAGGTCCGTTTTCTAATTTTCTTATGGCTTTTTTATGGGCTGGATGCTTTAAAATCGCCACATTTTTGCATCCTGAATCCTCCATGCCAGGGCTCTTCTTGTTAGTTACTGCCCGAGCCGGCATGATGATCAATCTGGTGTTGGCATTTTTAAATCTCATACCCATCCCCCCTCTTGATGGCAGCAGGGTAGTCAGCAGTTTATTGCCTCCCAGACAAGCCATGGTCTATGAAAAAATTGAACCTTATGGATTCTTGATTCTTGTCATTTTGATATTCACTAATATCCTAGGCTATGTCTTGCTTCCCTTGATAAACGGTGGATTATATTTACTCAGTCTCATATTTAATTTATGAATATTCTTGCCGATGCCTCTCTCCCTGGTTTGGAAGCAGCCTTTCCTTCACCGTTCATTCTGACCCTTTATGAAAAGCAAGAAGACATTCCTTTATTGCTGAATCAACAAGACATTCTGCTTTGCCGAGCTACACTGAAAGTGAATCATCATTTGCTCAAAAACCATCAATTAAAATATGTTGCTACGGCCAGCAGTGGCACGGATCACATCGATCACGCCTATTTAAAAAGCAACAACATTATACTCATTGACGCCAAAGGATGTAATGCAACCGCAGTAGCTGATTATGTCGTTTCTTCCCTGGCCTATCTCGAGCAAAACACAATGATGAATGGCAAGAAGGCTGGTATTATCGGGACGGGGGCAGTAGGCAGCAAAGTTTACCGTCGTCTGAGCGCATTAAATTTTCAAACTTATACTTATGATCCTCTTAAAGCAGATACGAATAACTCATTTAAAAGTTGCATTCTTGAAGATTTGTATGAATGCGATCTCCTGTGCATTCATGCCGAACTACACAATACCAACCCTCACCCCAGCAAAAATTTAATTGATCAGAATTTTTTGAGTCAATTAAATGCAGGTTGCACGATTATCAATGCTTCACGAGGTGGAATTGTCAACGAACATGCTTTGATAAACAATCAAAAGGCACTGATCTATTGTACCGATGTCTATCTGAATGAGCCTGCACTGGATCAGAGGATCGTTGATCGAGCTACTTTATGCACCCCACACATCGCAGGTCATAGTATGGAAGCTAAATATGGGGCAGTCGCAATGATTAGTCAGCAATTACACAAAATGATGAACTTGCCTGAACCAGTTTTTGCTCAACCGGACTTATCAACTAAACCTTCATTGGGTACACATCAATCATGGCAGGAACTGATACTTTCCCTATACAATCCATCAATAGAAACCAAAATCCTCAAAGAAGCTAAAAATAAAGAACAAACATTTCAGATACTGCGCAAACAACACCAGAACCGCCATAATTTTTCACTGTATAGCACTTTCGTACCTGAAGAACTCTCTTCGTTTTTTAATGCAATTGCAGACTCCTGAGTACCTTCAGTGACAGACACTCCATCGTGCTGTTTGTTTTATCAACCACCCATCTATCCCACTGTACATGATAAAAAAACTGTCTTCCCGCACAGGCGCACTTATGTCAAGGAAAGTGATCTTCTTTCGATCAAATTTAACATCTGTACCTGGATAGACTTATTTACTATGAAGCCTGTCGAAGTGACGTGGGTAGTTACATCAATTAATATTTGCTTAATATTAATGCTTTATCATAGAGCCTTTATCTATTATCTAGAGAATCGAATAAATGCCAGGTGAAATTTACTATTGGGATGGTCTAATCATTGATGAATCGGTAGCCAAGAAGTACATGGAAGTCATCATGCAATTAAAAAACCGAGAGTTGCAAGAAGCTGGTTTAGATTTAAAACAAATGCGCTCTCATCAAATATTCAGTGTCCGCACCAGTCGTAAAGGCAGGATTTTATTTACCATAAGTGAAATTGATAAAAAAAGATGCCTGATTTTTCTGGAAGATCTGTCTAATCACGAGTATAAAAAATCCCGATTTTTGAATCACCCCAAGACGTTGAGTCATTTTCTTGATAAAAATCAGGGTGAATTTAGGAAGATAGTTAACCTTGAAGATGAATTCATTGATGTGGATGCATCGGTTCTGCCTTTGGATGACATAGGGGATGAGCAGCTCGTTTACACTCCAGTGGAGTATTATAATCAGGAATTCATCAAATTAAACGATTCGCAAAAAGAAGCGAAATACGCTAAAGGACCGGCTATTATTGAAGGCCCTCCTGGCTCTGGAAAGTCCTGCGCTGCGCTGTCATTAGTTGCTAATGCACCTACTGAACTCAACAAAGTGCTGTACGTGACTTCTTCTGCTGCCTTAGTGAGCCACATGGAAGGATTGTATCAGAGTTTGCCTGCTGAGCTGGAAAGCCCTCCTGGCCGGGTCGTGTTTAAGTCTTATGCGCAATTGGTTCATGAATCAGATCCGGCGACTGTATCTAAAAGAAGTGTAGGCCTGGAACATTTTAGCGAATGGTTTGGTTCTTATTGCACCAGAAAACAACAGCAGCTAAAAACTGCAAAAACCGATCAAGTCAGAGGAAAAGGAAAAGGAAAGAGGGTGTTCAGTAAAGTACCTCTTTTGCCAAAAGAATTATTAGATGCCGCAACGGTATACCAGGAGTTCAGAACAGTTGCGGCCTATGTGGATTATGTTGATACTCGCTACGGCACCAGTAAAGCATATACCCAATCGAGTTATGAAGGTTTGGGTGAAAAACACCAGTCTTTATTTAAAAAAGAACACCGTTCCTGGCTCTATCAAGCCTATCAGGATTATGCGGCCTATTTGAGGCATCATGAATGCATTGATTTGTCTTTTTATCACCTGCAATCCACTGAAGTATACGATATGGTGGTAGCTGACGAAGCTCAGGATTTTTCTAAAGCCCAGATTCAGCAACTCATCGCTCTAACCCCCTCTTTGCAAATTTATTTTTGTCGAGATTCTCATCAAAGTTTGACAGACAGCCAATCCTCAGGCCCTTTCATCAAAGAGCATTTGTATCAACTGGGTCATAAAACAGGCATTGAAGTGCAACACATTCAACTTCCGAGTTCGTACCGAGTGTTTCCTAATGCCCAACCTTTAGTCGACAAGTTATTGGATTTGCGTCTGAAACTCATAGGCGGTCGTGCCGATAATCTTGAATACGTGCAACTGCCTTTGACGGTAGAAGAAAACAGCACATTAGGCTCTGTTCATTGGTTTGAACAAGTACCCGAAGACGCACACAGGGCGTTGCAAGATGCGACACAAAGCAGTGACCTGGTCATCATCACGTTACCTGAATGGATAGAAGAAGCCAAGGCATTTTTCAATACGGATGTTGTGTATACGGTCGATCAAGTCAAAGGCCTGCAGTTTCCAGTAGTAGTTCTGTATCGCATGGCCGAGGATGAGGCGTTGATAGAAGCCAATAAACTACTGGCTCATCCTGAGCGCTCTTATGTAGCCAGCAGTTCTACCGCACATCGTCCTGCGGCAGGAGTGGGTAATCCCAAATTTGGACCTCCGTTAAATCGCTTTTTTACTGCTGTAACTCGAGCTCAGCAGCAAATCATCGTGATTCAGCCTTCCCAGCATCAGTACAGTTATATCATTGATGCGATTAGATCAACCGAACGATTCGGTGATGATTTTAAAATTGAATTAACCAAACAAAGTTACTCGGAAGACAATTGGTTGCAGCTGGTGCAAAAACTGATTCACAAAAAGGAACTGTCGCTGGCTCAAACCATTTACGTGAAACATTTAAAAAAAACAACGGCTGAGTTTAAGGAGTTTCTCCAGATAACAACAGCTCCGCCAAGTGTTGTGGCCACTTCATCTGTGACCATTTCTCCTGTGAGCACTGTTATTGCTCCCCAACAAGCTACTTACAGCTCATCCAGTTCTACGGATGCAGCCTCTGTCAGTGCGGCGGGTATTTTTTCCGCTAAAACATCCTCAGAAAATACTTCTCGATATCACAAAAGAAGAGGTGGACGTCGTGCGCAACAAGCCAGTAGTTCCAATGCGTCATCGACTATGTTAAGTACAAAATCTGCTTTGGCTACAGCCAAGACTGCTGCACTCAAAAGCAGAACTTCGGGAGTGGCTGATACTTCGAAGGCAAGGCTATCTGCCTCAGGAGATGATTCTTTGGTTGGTATGCAGTTTCTTGCAAAGCCACCTATGGAAGAACTGTTGAGCAACGTATTAGCAAATCCTAATCCAGGATTGTATTTATCCACGCTTTTATCCTGTGGCGCTATAGATTCACATAAATTGCGAGAACTATTTTTCTATTATCCGCAGTCAAAAGAAGTGATTGACGTGTGTCAACTGTGTCTTACAGTATCAGAAAAAGAACCTCATACGTCACTGCTCAGTCAACTGTGCTCACCTTATAATGAGTCGCGACATGTTGCGTTGTTCTTTCTGTTTGAAAATGAACATGAGTTGTTTAATAGCTTTGCTTCGGGATATAAGTGTTTTCTTCTTTCATACCAGGAATCTCATATAGGAGAATCTCCCGAGGCAACCAATAAATATTTAGCCTTTTTTCAAAAAAAATCCCAGGAACTGCGAGAGTTGCAGTTTTTGCAAACAACAGAAACCGGTAAACAAATTTTGTTAAAGCTGGCTAGAAAAATGGAATGGACTGCAGAGACTCTGGCTACAAAAATGCATCACGCATTCAGGATGAATCTGGAGGCGAATTTTCCAGTTCCACTACAAAATCAACAGAAACTATTAAAAATCCTTGATCATGATGTGTTGGCATTTGATCTGAATAGAGAGAATGAAGAATCATGGGGAACAATAGTAACGCGTTATCCTACAGATGACATTTCCAGAGCTGTAGTGCGTTTGATGGTGCAAGCCAATATTGTAGGGGAAGATATATGGTGCAATATGAATTGTGTATCGCTATCTACATTTTTTCAAAACCTGTTCTACGTACCAGCTTTACAAAAAATACTGAGCGACAAAGACAAAGAAATAGCAAAGCGAGTCATAATGGTTATGAATGCCGCTCCACAGTGGACTGCTATAGAACAGAAAACTTATATATGTGGTGAGTTGAATGGGTCAGACCTAGATCGTACCAGTACTTTTTCAGGAATTCTGCGCACAGTTCGTAAGCATTTAGCACGAGAACACTCCTTAATCAACCAACTATACAAGTCAAATAAAATATTTTGGGGGAATACAGTTAAAAAACTGAGTAATTTATTTCCTAATCAACAGCGAGTTGACGCAATTTTGAATAGGCTCTCCGCTAATGATTCGGTCGCAGAAGAAGCATTCAAATCCGTTAAAATTCTGGACTTCTCAAGCATTGAACATCGTGCGTTTATCTTATGGAACTTTTTCGTAACATGCAAAAATCTGCAAGATAAAGAGGAGTTAGGACACAGTTCTCTGCTTGAGAATATTATTAGTTGGCTTAGGGAAAATCAATGTAAATCATTAAAAGAGTATTTTGCTTACATCACTACATGTTTGAACTCGGATAATTTGAGACCCTTAAGTCTGTTGGCTGCTTATTTGCGATTAGCTCAAGATATTTTGGCGAAAGAATCGCTCAGGGAACTCGAGATGCAGCGCAAAGCGCAAGTTCCTCAGGCTCTGATTGCACCTCAGATTCCTGGAAGTGAGAATTCTTTTTTCAGTACGCAGGAAGTTAGTGAAAAATCAGTTGTAGAAGAACCATCAGCTTCTTGTAGCATGAGTTCCTAATTCAGTAAAGTGTCACCTTTGTTCAGCGGGATGTTTATTAATTGGAGTTTTGGTTTATAAACATCCTTGCTAAATGGGATGGCTCAACCGCAAGTACAAAGAATTGATAGTAATGTCTGCTTGGGCATGACAGTTTTTTTATCATGTACAGAGCATCTATCCCTGGCAGAAGATCAAATATAAACCCATATTGTAAGAATTTTGACACACAGGGATCCAATTAGTTACAATAAGCACTCTTTTTGATCCAACACTTTTTAAAAAAAGGAAAGAAAACTTTAAAGGTCTGCTTATATGCCCCAAATACTCTATGATCACACTCGAATAAACGCCGCGGAATTGCTTCAACACTCTGATTTAATTAATAACATCCTTTCAAGAACTCTTCGTTATCCCAATGTAAAAAAATTAGCTGGTTCTAAATACAATAACGAAGATGTCTTTCGGGCAAAAACAGATAAAAAAAATCGTCTGATTTATACCTACATACTTCATAACGAGAACAAAACCTTGTTGATATTAGCCCTTAACGATCATAATTACGGGCAGGTTAAACGGCAACTTCGCAGTAAAAATCCAGGGAATATTAGGTTAATCACTATAGAAGAGGATCCCTATAAGGATGCACCAGAACCCACATCCGACAAGCTATCTGTGATTCCTGCTGTATCCTACAATAGATTAACCTTGGCTTTGGATAACTCCCAACAAAAAGCCATGTTGCAAAAAACACCATTAATACTGAATGGGCCACCGGGTGCGGGTAAAACGGTAATTTTGTACAATCTGATGCTCAAAATCCTTAATGCTTACTCGTTAAGTTTAAATTCTGATCTGAACACCGACACAGCAGAGCAGCCCGCCACAGCTCCAGTATTGTTCCTCTCCCAGTCCGAACATTTGATAAGCTCTTTAAAAGAACAACATCAAACCTGTCAATCTAAAGATACCTCTGGCGTTTTATTTACGACGTGGCAGTCATTGTTGATGCTCCATCATCCTGATTTAAAATTAATCGAGGATAATGAGTTTTCCCTTTGGTTAAAAGACAAACTTCCCAAAGAAGCCAGTGATGTCATTCAATATGAATTCAGTTTGATTGTTGCCCTGGGAACCAAAAGCTACATGAATCTTGGTAATCGACAATGTTATTACTCAAAAAATTCAGGCATGCAAAATAAATTAATTGATTTACTTGCACGTTGGCAACAGCATCTGAAGGAACATCAGCTTCTCGATCCAATGGTCACTAGATTAAATCTCCCCCAAAATCACCAATTCCTCAGTGTTTTTTGTGATGAGGCACAAAATCTGCCGCCCGTAGCACTGTGTGATTTAATCTTATCAGCAAAAGATCAGCGTTTTGTGGCCTGTCTCGACAGTGAGCAATGCCTGATTTCCTCTCCCTACATTCTCAGTTGCCTTAAAGAACTCATGCATCAACACTACGGTGCTTATTCAGAACAACCCTTACCTAAAACCTGGCGTTGCCGTCCCAAAGTAGCTGAAGTTGCCAATACCCTCATGCAAGTAAAATACACTTTAGATGGTGGAGGAAAACGGCGTAACTACCACAGCATTGAATCAATGCACTCCAGCGGAGGAATGGTAAGCTGGATAAATTCCTGTGGCATGGCAAAAATTCGTGAATTTGGCACATTAACAGGAACTGTTGTGATTGCCGAACATCTGGAATCCGGTGATAGGGAATTTATTAATAAACATTTAAATACCAATCATATTTTGACTGCCAAACAAGCTATTGGCCTTGATTTTGATCGAGTGATTTTATGGAAACCCTTTTCAGGAAATAAATGTTTTCATGAGTTGCTGCAAAAAATAAAAAAACCTGGCAACACCGAGTTAACCCTGGAGCAATGGAATACATTAAATGCCTTATACGTCTCAATTACTCGCTCTCAGTCCGATTTATTCGTCCACGAACCAAGTAAACGATGGATGGAGCTGGGAGAGCACTTTTTAGGTCAGTTGCCCCTGAATCAACTCAGTGCCTCAATACAAGAACAACACCCTGAAAATGAACAATTAAAATGGGAACACGTGATTGAACATCATTTAGCTGAAGGAAGAATAGCTGTCGCCAGAGAACTAATGCAATTTCACCTTAAGCTGGACTCGACGACCATTGAGGAAAAAATAAATACTCGGAAGAGTGTTTCGTCGTCAACTACTGTTTCTACTTCCACTTCAGGCGAAATCATTCCTAAAAAAAATGAGCTACCAAAAGAAGAGGCTCTGGACACAAATGCCTCGCCAGAAAAAACCAAATCATCATCAAAAAGAAAAAAGCACAATAAAAAAAATTCAGCAGCCCAAACTGAACAGTTATCTCCAAACAGGAATCAAATACCAAAAGACAAAAGCAGTATTCCTCATGAGAGCAGCATAGCCCTTAAACCGATTACTGCAGCTTTGAATTCGCCAAAGATATCCCCATGTGACGCTTACATCCATTCGCTATTAAATCAATTAAACGAAAAATCGATTATTAATCTTTTTAAGCACAAATCAGCAGCCAAACTTTTATTTCAACACCAACTCAAAGACGGGACTTGCTTGTTCACAAAACTCATCAATAACCCGACCTACAGAGATTTGATTTTTCAACTATTCAACAAACATTGGAGTGTCCTTTCCAAGGTGTTCACACCGGAAATCCTCTGTCAAACCAATCCCCCACAAGACATTCCATCCATTATGATCTTCGCATTACATCCAACGGGTCGTTTAATCCTGAACATGATATTAAACTGTCACAGCAATCGGGCTAAAGATATCAAACTCAGCACTTTAACTTATATTCCTAAATCGGATGCAATTGCTCATAATAATGCATCTACTTTCTATTGGCTCTTGGCTTATATTGATGGTCGAAAATTTGTAAACAAACTTTTAGATTTAAACCCTGAACTGGGAAAAAATCTTGATGATACATTTTTGAACTACTCGCCTGGACCAAAAACAACTGGTGCTGGGGAAATAATGGCACCAATATACTGGATTGCAAGTTCTACCATAGGATTGACCTTATTTACTAAATTATTAGCTCAAAATCCCAGATTAGGACAAACGATATCCGGAAAGAGTTTGTGTAGAAAACGCACTATCCCCAATAACATTGAAACCAATTCTTCAGCTTTATATTGGCTTACTTCATCAGCACTAGGACGAGAGGTATTGAATGTATTATTGGATCTCAACTCCCAATTGGCTCAACAAATAACAGCCAAAGCATTATGTCGACCACTTACTCCGCATGCAGAAATCAACGCTAATATTTCAGGACTATTCTGGTTATTTTCAACTTCTAGTGGTCGAGTAATTCTGGACCGATTATTGACTCTTAATCCCGATCTTGCCAAAGGAATCAGTGGGGAGGCTTTATGTAATCGACGAGCAGTCTCAATAGGTAACAACGCCCACCACTCCCCTTTATCCTATGCATCCAGCACTCCAGAAGGAATAGCATTAGTCAATAAATTATTAGACCTGAATTCTGAATTAGCTAAAGAAATTAGTGCGGAAAGTATTTGTTACATTCTGCAACAAAGAGAAGAAGATGACTCCAGTACATCCATTTTTTCTGTACTTGTCGGCTCTACAGCAGGTCGCCAATTACTCTTGAAATTAGTCGATGAAAACCCGGATTTAGCTAAGGGAATAACAGGAAACACTCTATGTGCTACGCTGAATTCAAACGCTCATTTTAATCCCAATACATCACCTCTATACTGGCTTTCCGGTAATATTGATGGTCGCTTGCTGCTCAAAAAATTATTAGACAATAACCCTCATCTTGCCAAAGAAATAAGAGCTAAAGAATTATGCCAGATTCTCAAGGAGCCAACTCAAGCTAAATTAGATACTTCCCCACTATTTTGGCTATGTGGACAAAAAGATGGCAGAGATATGTTAAAACGATTAATTGAAGTCAATCACGAATTAGCTCGAGCCATTACTGCCGAGGCTCTATGCCATTTTATCCGCTCTCCGGATGATCCAGACTATAACTCATCCCCATTATTCTGGCTCTCTGCTAACGTTGATGGAAGAGAATTACTGAATCAATTATTGGAGCTTAACCCCGATCTGGCCCTGTCCATTGACAGCACTGTTTTATTTCTTGAACGCCCATTAAACGCTACTGTCCCAATGCAAGGCACCTCATCTTTTTTCTGGTTATTAACCGATACAGAAGGTATACGTGCTCTCACGACGATATGCAAAACAAATCCATCTATAGCTCAATGCCTTAATAGAAAAATCCTGTGTACTCATCCCCCGTCAAATGTATCTTCATTCGCCAATATTTCACCTCTGTATTTATTTGCCAAGCACGGTAATGGGCAAATACTTTTTTACCAGATATTAAATGAAAATCCGACTTTGATACAAGCCATCACAGCCGATGACTTATCTCTGATGATCGCAACAGAAGATAATGGAGTCAGTGCTCTTTCTGCGTTGTATTGGTTGTCAACCACGGCAAACGGATGCACCATTTTACTTAAATTATTTGAAAAAAACCAAGCGCTTGCTCAAGGTATTACTGCACTCGCTTTATGTAACCAAAGAAATGCTGGTATTGGTAAATACGCCAAAACTTCCGCCTTATCCTGGCTATCTACCTCGGCTTTTGGCCACAAAATACTGAACATTATCCTGGAACAAAATCCATCAATTGCAAAAGAAATTACCGAAGAGCTCCTTTGTCAAGAATGCAGTGTATCTGTTCAAAACAACTGTAAGGCATCGCCCTTAAGTTTACTGATGAAATCGACAGATGGAGAGCAATTCCTTAATCAATTGGTTCGCAATAATCCTGACCTTGAGATTATTATCAAGAAGCAAAAATCCTTAAATGATGAGATAAAACCAGTCACTCCATTGTCCTTTTTTTCTCACCAGGATAAACAGATGAACAACACTCATTCTGATTTATACGAATCTCCATCGACTAACACCACATCGGGTATCACCTCTTGAAGAACGCTGAGCAGCAAGGATGCTATTAAAATAAAGCAAATCTGGTTCCGCTTGCCCTATGCCGGATATACCAGTTGATTCTGCTAATTTAAAGGCATCATTCTGCTCATGGATTGTTGTTCTTCGACCCCATTCTCTTCATGCTCAAGCACCACGGGTGTCGACCCGACATTACTCTGTTCGGGTATCGACACCGGTACAGAATGTGTCATTAATTGTCTGTTATTCGTTTTCTCCTGCAATAACTGCTTGCCCAGAACATCTTGTGCAAATCGCAAATATCCGGCTAAAAGACTAAATCGACCCAACTCTGAAGAATTCAAACATGCGGTAATGTAGTTAAAGCAAGCTTCTAATTCCCATGGCTTCTCGGCTTCTAACCTCGCAATAATGTTCTGAAGCAAAGTACATTTCTCAAATTCTTCTGCACTCATTGCATTTTTGCATGTTGTAAAAAACTGTAACAAGCATGATGGTGGATTATTTTTAAATTTGCTTTCTATTTCATCAATAGAATTCCAGGCTTTGATTGCTACTGAATCATTTTGTGCTAGCTGATCCATGATGTTTTTAATACGAAGACGATTAGTAAAAACCTCGCCAAATTGGGTAACGATATTATTCCAAAATATCATATTTACATTGTAGAGTTTATTAAGCAATCGGTTTTCAAGAATTAACTGTGCACGAACAGTACGCAAAATCCCTGAAAAAATACTGGTAAAATCAAAATCTGGAGCACTCAGTTCCAGATCAATATAATTTAACTCCTCTACTGTGGTCCAATGAGGATGACTTTCAAGTGTAGTTATCAATCGTCTTGCCAACTCACGTTCCTGTTCACTAAACAGATGCTGAATGTTTAAATCACAAAATGCATGAGGAAAAAAATCCGCCAAGTTGACAAAGGGAGTTTTGTTCCACAGCTCTACCCCAATGTTATTGCCCTGGTTCATAAGTCGTACAATTTTTCTTGAAGTATCGTCTAATGGATATTGGGCGATAATGTGTTGCCAAAATGTCTCTTTAAGTTCATTAAGCTGAGATGCAAACAAAGCATGCTTATTTTCTGACGTATGAATCTGTTGGCGTTGAAATGAAATCTCGAAATTAGGCTCTGGTTTCTTTCTGATTGCATTCTGCACATCATAAAGCAAATCGATTATGCTCCCATTTAATAGATATGCCAGTTTTTCAAGGATTTCTTTACCTGTTTTCGTAGTATTCAAATATTGAATGTCTCGGAAATCAGTCACTTTTTTCTGAAAAATATTCAGGAGTGATTGATCTTTTTCCGTTAGCTCTTTCAACTGGGCATCTTGAAATGAAAACAAATAACACTTTATCCCCGCGACAAGAAAACTTATTAATTTATCATCTCTTTCAAGCAAAAAATTGAGTGCAATATGTCTGGGTTCAACAAAAGGGCAGCAAAGCTGGCTTAAGAGGGATGAATAAGGTTGTTCTCCCACTTTACACAAGTGCTCGATAGTAATTAAATCACATAACTCCGGGTAGTATATAAATAGACTGATTAAATTTTGAGAATCCAGCCTCCCGTTAGATAACTCGTTGGCCAAGTATAATCCTGGATAAGCTTCGTTGCTTATGCGCTTCATAAACCCATCCCGGTGGGCTCTGCCTGAGGAACGTTTATCTGTCCGCATTCTTCTATTCTGTTGTGGTGAATGCCTGGTACTCTGAGTTGCAGGAATAGTTTTAACCTGTTGGGTCATCGTATCGGAGGCTTGAACGGATAACGAGAGGGGTTTCACAATCCTTGGTTTGTTTCTGCTACCTCTTTTTTCCCTATAGGAAGGATGCATTTCATCAGTTGTTCTGTCGGAGAAGAGACCCATGGTACTCACAGAAGCGGCACTTCCAGAGCTTGCCGAAGTAGATGAACTCGAAGCAACAGGCCCCTGAGTACTTAACATACTGGTGGCCATCAACCCTGACTCCTGGATAGAAGCAGAACATGGAGTCTTGGCTTGCTTTACAAACTCTTTGAATTCAATCGGAGTTTTCTTTAAGTACTGGATGTATATTTTCCTGGCAAGAGCGATTTCATTTTTGCTGATGAGTTTTCTAATTAAATCCAACCATTTCTCTTCAGAATAACTTTGTTTGTTAAGTTCTATTTTAAACTCATCAGCAGATTGCTCGGCAGATTTCATGGCATTGATTACATAACCGAATTTATGTTGATGAGGTTGTATAACTATAATTTGCTGCTGAGCACGCGTTGCTGCGGTAAAAAATCTATTTAATGGAGGGCCAAACTTAGGATTACCTACTCCATCAGCAGGACGATTTGTGGTAGAACTACTGGCTACATAAGAACTTTCTGGTTTACTTAGTATTTTATTAGCTTCTTCCAATGCTTTATCTTCAGCCATTCGGAATAAAACAACAACAGGAAATTGTAAGCCTTTAACCTGATCTACAGTATAGATTAAATCCGTTTTGAAAAAAATTCTTGCTTCTTCGATAAACTCAGGCAAAGTAATAATAATTAAATCACTACTGTGTGTTGCCTCCTGCAAAGCAGTCTGCACCGCTTCAGATACTCTATCAAACCAATGAACCGATCCTAAAGTGCTGTTTTGTTCCACAGTCATTGGTAATTTGACGTATTCAAGATTGTCCGCGCGGCCACCAATTAGTTTCAGACGCAAATCCAATATTCTATCCACTAAAGATTGAGCATTTGGAAACACTCTGTAGGAGCAGGGTAATTGAATGTGCTGTGCTTTGATACCAATCCTGTTGCCTAGTCGATATAAATGCTCGTGGATGAAAGGACCAGATGACTGACTGTCTTCCAAACTTTGATGAGAATCCCGGCAAAAATAGATCTGCAAGGCTGGACTTGTTAATCTGGTTATATCCTGAATTTGAGACTTTGAAAAATCCTGACTTTCATCGACAACGACCATGTCGAATACTTCATCTGATTTTAATCGATAAAAAGAAAGATCAATGTGATTAGTATGTTTCAAATAGGCGGCATAGTCTTGAAAGGCTTGATATAGCCAGGGACGATGTTCCTTTGTAAATAACGATTGATGTTTCTCACCCAGTCTCTCATAAGCTAACTGTGTATAGTTCTTCTCAGTGCCAAATTGGGTATCAACATAATCCGAGTATGCGGCTGTTGTTCTGAATTCTTGATATACATTCCTTGCATCCAAGACTTCTTGAGGCAGATGATGCATCTGTTTTTTATGTCTCTTTTGTTTTGACTTATTGTGCTTGCTGTTTTGATTTTTTAACAAGTGTTCTTTTGTGTTGCAATAACCGGCATACCATTTGGCAAAATGCTTTTGCCCAACAACTTTTTTAGACTCCGTAGCGGGATCCGATTCATGCACCAATTGTAAATAGGACTTAAAAACTACTCGGCCAGGAGGACTGTCCAGGGAAGCTGGTAAACTATTATATAAAGCCTCCATATGACTCACTAAAGCAGGAGAAGACGTTAAAAAAAGAATTTTATTTAATTCTGCCCTTGCATTGGTGATTAATGAAAGAGAGGCGCATGATTTTCCAGAGCCAGGTGGCCCTTCAATAACGGCTGGTCCTTTTGCAAATTTGGCGTGCTTTTGTGAACTGTTTAAAACGATAAATTCCTGATCATAGTACTCAACTGGGGTATACAGTCGCTTTTCCGTTAGATTAATATCCAAAGAGATTGGAAACTCATCGATGTCCATAAACTCTTCTTCAAAATCAACTATCGCTACCAAATCATTGTGATTCTTTTCTAAAAATTGATTTAACGTTGCTGGATTATTTAAAAATTTTGAATTTTTATAATCATGATTGGGAAGCTCTTCCAGAAAAATCAGACATTTCTTTTGATTGATAACCCGAGATGTAAATAATAATCGACCACTGTAGCTGGTACTAAGGCTAAAGACTCTATGATGACGCATTTTTTTCAGCGATAAACCAGCACCCTGGAGTTCGCCATTTTTTAATTGATTAATAACCTCTACATATTTATCGGCGATGGCTTCATCAATGATAAGACCATCCCAATAAAAAATTTCGGTAGTCATCAGCTGGATTCTCAAAAATTCACGGATGACTAAAATACGGTATCAATATTAAGCGATACTTAAGCAAGGCACTTAATTTTCAATACCGACTATATAAAATCCTAATCAAGTGCATATAAAATGGCCTTATAATCAGACAATCAGTTTGATGATCTATTGAAGCATCCAGGAAATTATTCCTTAATCAATCGTCTGACTACTTCCTGATCGGAAAATACCCGTTTTTCTGAACCTATTTGTTGATAGGCTTCATGGCCTTTGCCAGCAATAAGAATGATATCGTCCTTTTCTGCGCCCTGTAATGCATGTGCAATGGCTTCTTCGCGGTTAATCAATTTGATAACCGAAGCAGACGATGGAATTCCCTGTGCAACCTCTTCAATGATTACAGATGGATCTTCACTTCTGGGATTGTCACTGGTAATAACAATTTTATCCGCATAACGACTGGCCGCTTTTCCCATAACTGGTCGTTTTGATTTATCCCTGTCTCCCCCACAACCAAATATGACCCACAGCCGCCCTTTTTTTAATTGATTTAACGTCGTGAGTACGTTTTCCAGAGCATCAGGAGTATGGGCATAATCCACTAGAACGTACGGAGAATTTGCCACGATTTCCATACGTCCAGGTGCTGCGTTTAACCGGGACATAACTTGGGCGACGTTGTCCGCTGCGTAACCGCTTGCCATTAAACTGCTAAACACAGCCAAACTGTTATAAATATTAAACTGTCCGAGGGCATTAATATTCAATTCATGCATTCCCCAGGGAGAATGCACTTCTATTACTGTACCGTTCAGATCACTATGCCATTTCACTGCTTTAACATCACAAGAAGAACCCATGCCGTAGGTAGTTTTTTTAACATGCGGCATGATGGAACGGCTCATTAAATCCTGGTACTCATCATCTTGATTTATGATAGCCCATTGCAACTCTTCTCTGGCAAACAGCATAGCCTTTGCTTCGCCATATGCCTGCATGGTGTGATGATAATCCAAATGATCCAGGGTCAAATTGGTAAACAATGCCTGATTAAAATCAATACTATCCACACGATGCTGACTTAAAGCATGGGATGATACTTCCATAGACACTTGCTTTATTCCCTGTTGTTGATATTGGAATAATAATTTTTGCAAGCACAAGGCATCAGGAGTGGTATTGTCCAAGGGTTTGAGCTCGTGCACCGTTCCTTGACCTATAGTGCCAATATAAGCTGATTTTTGCCCAAGCAATTCATGTGCTTGAGCCAATTGATAGGCTATTGTCGTTTTACCATTAGTGCCAGTAACTCCAGTAACGGTTAATGATTTACCAGGTTCCTGATAAAATCGTTTGGCAATCGGTGCTAATTGAGCCGCTAAATGAGGTACAGGCACACAAGGTACTGATACAGGCAATTTAAAGGTAGCGGGCAGATTATCTGGATCATAGACTACGGCAACAGCTCCTGACTGAACTGCTTTATCAATATATAGACGACCATCCGACGCGGATCCAGGATATGCAATGAACAAATCCCCTTTCTGAATTAATCGGCTGTCATTCTTAATATCGTTCAGTTCACAGTTGCTTATTTCCTGCTGCATCCAGGGTTTTAATAATTGATTAAGTTCCATGAGCCTGCGCCTCATTCTGATAAATAGTCAAATTTAGAATAACCTGAGCATATGGAAATCTTCTACACATAATCCCGTACAAACGGCTCAAGCTGCCCAAACATCGTTTCGCGTGAACAGACAGCCTACATTATCCAACCGGATCATCAGTAGGCACATTAAATAAACGCAATGCCCCGGACATCACTTTAGCAAACAACGGAGCTGCGACTGCTGCGGCATAATAGCCCTTTCTTGTCGGCTCATGAATAATAACCACCACAACAAATTTGGGCTTGGATACAGGAGCTATACCCATAAAACTGGCGGTATATTTTCTGTCTTTATAACCATTTTTTCCGGCAATACGAGCGGTTCCGGTTTTTCCTGCAACCCTGTAACCTGGTACCCGTGCACTCTTTCCTGTACCACCTGTACCTAAAACAGCCTCCATCATGAGAAGCACTTGCTCAGCGGTCTTAGGCTTTATCACCTGCACTCCGGGTGTTGGTGTATCATTATGTATTAAAGTAACGGGAATTAATTGTCCCTTGTTAGCAAAGATTAAACTTGCTTTCGCTAGCTGAAGAGCAGTAACAGAAAGACCATATCCAAACCCCAGGGTTGCCAAAACAAAGGGATTGGCGTCTTTGGCTTTTACGATTGAACCTTCACTTTCACCGGGATAAGCACTTTCAGTTCTTTGCCCAAATCCACTGCGTTGTAATAATCCAATCAATTGCTCTGGGGGACTGGCCAATACCATTTTAGTCACCCCGACATTACTGGAGTGTTGCAATACTCCGGTTACATCCAATACACCATAATTATGAATATCACGAACAGTGCGCCCATGCACACTCATCCAGCTTGGATTGGTATCAATAATAGTATCAGGTGTAAAAAGCCCAGTTTCCAGTGCGCTGGCGATACTGAACGGCTTAATTACCGAGCCCGGCTCAAAAGTATCGGTTAAGGCTCTGTTTCTGTAAGTGTCCTTATCATAACGGCCACGAGAGTTAGGATTATAGGATGGGACATTAGCCATAGCCAAAATTTCACCATTTTCAGTATCTAGTACCACTACAGAACCCGATTTGGCTGCAAATTCCTCAACAGTTTTGTGCAATTCACTGTATGCCAGATATTGTAATCGTCTATCAATACTCAAGGATAATTCATGACCAGGGCGCGGTTCTTTTAACACCCCTAACTCTTCTATGACACGACCCAGGCGATCTTTAATAACTCTTTTCTTGCCTACAATGCCCATCAACCAATCCTGATAGGCCAGTTCTATTCCCTCCAGTCCCTGATCATCAACATTAGTAAATCCTAATAACTGGGACATACTATCGGAATCTGGATAATAGCGCTTAAATTCCTTTTGGAAGTTAACTCCAGGAATTTTTAGCGCTTCAATTTTTTTTGAAAGAGGAGGCGGTAATTGCCTCTGTAAATAGAGAAACTCTCGATTTTGAGCATCGACCACTTTTCTGCTTAAGGCTTTAGGACTAAAATTCAAGTATTTTGCCAACTGCATGAACTGCTCTTTGTCGGGAGAAAATTCTTTAGGATTAACCCATACAGATTCAACCGGTGTGCTAACTGCAAGAGGAGTACCGTTTCTGTCAGTAATCATTCCTCGATACGCGGGTATATCAACTACCCTCAAACTTCGGGCATTACCCTGTCCTTGTAAAAATTGCCTGTGTAAAACAGTCAGATCGACCATTCGCCAAATCAGGATAAGCAGGAGTACAGAAAAAAAAACAGCAACAGTAATCAGTCGAGCTAAATGATGTGTTTTTTTCATAAGTGACTACTCAAAAAAAGTATTTTGAAGCACAAATACATCCATATTGCGCGTTTTGTTATTGAGTAGGGAGTGTACATGAAGCCTTAAAATATTTCGAGGTGATTTTTCTCTTAATCTTAAGCTCATGTACGTACTCAGCTCTTCTTCACCATGAAGTGCGGTGTTCATTGCGCATGTAAAAAATAGGTGTTTTTGGGGTTTGGCAGAGTCATGCCCAGTTTTTCTATTGCCAACTCTTCAACTCGAGCAGGAGTTGCCAGACTGGCTTGCTCTAACAACAACTGCCCCCATTGTAATTGGAAAAAATGAGTTTGTTGTTCTTCCTGTTCTACCTGACTGAGCGTTGATCTATACGAGTTCGTACTATAAATCACTGCCAAGGCACTCACTAACACGGCAGCTAACAATACCATCAGCATATATATTGATTTAGACATGTGAATATCTGCCCATTGACCATTGAATAAATTACCTTGATTTATTACTTTAGCTGCAGCATTCATGCTAGTTTCTCCCCTATCCTAAGCACCGCACTTCTTGATCTGATATTGTCTTTTAATTCATTTTCTTGTGGCATTATGGCTTTACCTACGCGTTTAAATCCTGTCTTAAGTTGCTCGTATTTTACAGGTACTTCAGGCGGAGGCCTGTGCCCCTGTTCTTTATCTCTCATAAACTGCTTTACTATACGGTCCTCGAGCGAGTGGAAGCTGATCACAGCCAATCGCCCGCCGGGAGCCAGAACATCCAGACACTGTTCCAGACAACTGATCAGATCGTCCAGCTCCTGGTTTACATGAATACGAATCGCTTGAAATACTCGAGTCGCAGGATGTTTGTGCTTTTCCCATTTTGGATTTGCTTCTTTTACTATCTCTGCCAATTGCAAAGTCGTTGTAATGGGTTTAATTTTTCTCGCCTCAAGAATTGCCCGGGCAATTCTTCCTGCAAAACGTTCTTCGCCATACAACCTGAAGATTGAAGCCATCTCATCGACTTCAGCTTCATTAACAAATTTAGCCGCGCTTACTGCTTGAGTGATGTCCATACGCATGTCTAATGGACCTTGTTGCATAAAACTGAATCCTCGCTCAGGATTATCGAGCTGTGGAGAAGACACCCCCAAATCAAGCAATATGCCATTAACTGAGCCAAGCACTCCAGCTTCTGCGGCAAAATCCTTGATTCTTGCAAATGACCCGTGAAAGATATGAAAGCGTTTGTCCAAACCAAAATGATCTTTTGCATATTGAATTGCATCGGGATCTTTATCTATGGCAAACAGCCTTCCCTTATCATTTAAATGATTTAATAATTCCTGACTATGCCCCCCACGACCAAATGTTCCATCAAAATAGATTCCGTCAGCTTTAATAGCCAGACCGTTGATGGATTCGTGTAGTAATACTGATTGATGCGCTGCCATTTAGGTTTCCATTACAAAGAAAACGTTTTCATTTCATCAGGTAATCCATCGGTTCCGGAAGCTTCATCAGCCAGCCATTGTTCGCGTTTGGATTCCCAAAGTTCTTTATTCCATACTTCAAATTTATTACCCTGGCCTATCATCACTACGTCTTTTTCCAATTTTGCATAATTTCTCAAAACTGTAGGCAACAGCACACGGCCATTAGCATCGACTTCAACATCAGTAGCATGACCAATTAGCAAACGCTGTATCCTTCGAGCAGCCGCATTAAAACTTGGTAGTTTTTGCAAATTATCTTCAATCACCTGCCATTGAGCCGCAGTGTAAAGAAGCAAACACGTTTCTTCAGTATCAATAGTCACCACCAAAGGAATTTTGTCCTCTGCACCCAAAGCACTTCTGTAACGAGTTGGGATTGCCAACCGTCCTTTAGTGTCTATGGTGATGCTATTTATTCCACGAAACATGATTTAGTCCCAGGTGGTGGAATACAACTACTCCACATTTTTCCACTTTTTTATTATTTTACCCCACTTTTATACACTATAGAAACACATTTCTTCACCAGTCAAGCCGAAAACCCACTTTTTGATATATTTATTTGATATTTTAATAAACAAAAGCCGGTGATGTTCAAATTTATATGTGAAAGATAAAAATGAGAGCACAAATTAAAGTCAAAAGGAGATTGAATCAAACAAGAGTTGCTGTCGCAATCTTTATATCTCCCTATCCCTCTCCTCCACACTTCGTGTGAAGGGGAATGATAGGTTAAACAACAGGATCCTGTTTGCAAGTAGGCAAGTGCAATCTGAACAGGAAAGAATCCTTACATCAATCAAAAAGCTATACATTCATCAAAGATGCCAATCGAATCCCCTGAAGCACTAAATCAGGAACCAGATGATCATACAAATCCTGTTTATCAAATAATGAGGCAAAACCTCCTGTAGCGAGTACTAATGCTTTTTTTCCAGCAAAGGATTCCTGATTAATTCGGTGTATTAACTCTTTGCAAGCACCTAAAACACCGTAATACACTCCAGACTGAATGCTTTCGATGGTAGAACGACCAACGACACTTTCAGTTTTAATAATTTCAACTGAAGGTAATTTGGCGGTATTATTTGATAACGCATCAACAGATAATCGAACTCCTGGCAAAATAGCTCCCCCCAGATAAGCTTTTTGGGCGGTAATGACACAAAAAGTAGTTGCTGTGCCAAAATCGATCACGATAATATTTTGATTAGGATAAATGTTGGTTGCTGAAATTGCATTGGCAATCCTGTCCGCACCTACCTCTATTGGATTGCGGTATTTGATATTCAAACCTGTTTTAACCCCTGCTTGTAAAAAAAAGGGTTCTGATGAGAAATATTTGACACAAGCTGCTCGCAATGAGTAATCTAATTGAGGAACTACGGAACAAATGCCAATTTGTTTAATTCTGTCTGGAGAACAATTATTTTCACGCAGAACACTTTTTAAAAAGATCCCCAACTCATCGGAAGTGCTCACTTTAGAGGTATGTCGAAAACGAAGCTTTATCTCGTCGCCATCAAAAACTCCACCATATATGTGAGAATTTCCAACATCAATACATAAAATCATTATAGCGTTCTACCCTGAATTAAAAAATCACGATAGTATGATGTGGTTCAATTATTATCAAGTCCTGATACACTCGTATAAATACTCACTGGACTTACGAAAAACCCTGAATATAGGCAAAAGCCCAAAAAAAAGCCCTGCAAATTACAGGGCAGTAGTGGAGAAGCGTTTATATTGAATCTATTCTTAGTATGGCTTAACAATTACAGAAGTTCCAACATCAATAAAATTCTGATTCAACCATTTTGCAGCGCTGGGTAACACCCTGATGCATCCATGGCTTGCATTATAATTAGGTACTTCATATGCTGCATGTATCGAATATCCGCCACTAAAGTGCATGCAATAAGGCATTTTCGCACCGCCGCCTGTTTCTATAGGATAGATGCTGGATTTGCAATCTTCCCCTTTTTTCGAATAAACCTTAAAGCTACCTGTTACCGTTCGACACGATCTGCCCACGTCTTCACAGAAATCCTTTCCCCCTGAAGCGCTTCCCGTTTTCACCCTGTTACCCTGAGCATCATAGGCTGCCCATGCTGTAGCTTTAGGATCAAACACAAACACTTTTTTCCCGGTAGGCTCTCTTTTCTCAGGAAAATAACTAGCGCCCTTATGATCTGATTCCATACTCATAGTGTAATGAGTATACCCCGCATCATCGACAATAGCAGTCGACCTATCCATGGAAGCACAAGAGGCCGCCAAAGCACAAACAGGTACTAACAGTAGTTGTTTTTTCACTTTATATCTCCCTCTTTTTTTTTATTGTATCGGGAGATTTTGAAATAGGTTTAGCTTTTTTGATAAAATATTTTAACTATTTGTATTTTTTGTGATCTCGAAGCTCACTTAGTAGGCTTTTTTGTGCTTCTTTAGGGACCATACTGATCAGGACTAGAGCCAACTGCCTATCTGAACACTCAAAGCAACCACCGCGTGGAGGCATTGCATTAAAACCTTCATCAGTGTGCATAAAAAGAACGTCAAACCCTTGCTTCAATCTTATTTTCCAATCGGCTTCCTCACCGATTCGTGGAGCACCGAGTGAAATCAAGGGTTTTTGAGCATGGCAGTTGGCGCAATAATGGCTATAAATCTGTTCGCCCTCATCTTTTGCCCCTTCAACTGACTTTAAAAAATCTTGTGGATGATGGCTCTCAGAATAAGCCGTTCCAGTAAACATGCATAAAATCAACAGGTAGACAGTGAAATAGTCTCTCATGTTATACTCCTGAAAATTGGCGTAAATATTGCTAGGGATTCAGTACTCATAATAAATGAGTCAATAAATAGAAAAAGGATTCATGTTGTGAAAAAGAGCATACTAAGTGTTTTAACATTTTTTGCAAGCTTCTGTTTGTATGCAGATCTGAGCCAATCGCTCGATTTAATAAAAAATAAAATTGAATCACATGTTTTAAATGAACTGACCACCTATACCGAAGGAAAAATTGAAGTACAAGCAGATCAACTGGATCCACGCTTAAACCTCAGGGCTTGTGCAGAAAACAAACTTGAGATTTTTAACCCGTATAAAACTCCCATGCTCAATACTAATACAATGGGGATTAAATGTTTAGAAGAAGACAATCATTGGTCCTTATACGTCCCCGTAAAAATTAGCGTTTTAAAAACAGTATTAGTTGCAAAGCGGGCATTGGTTAAAGGCAGTCGAATCACGAGCAATGATATTTACCCAATGGAGATGGATGCCCAAAAATTAAAACAAGGATATTTTACTGACCCTAAAGAATTAATTGGACTTATCTGTAAGCATGATATAACCCCGGATAGTCCCCTTAACTCGTTTAATATTGAATTGGCAAAGCTGGTTCATAGAGGTGATCAAGTGACTATCGTGGCAACGAATGACTTTTTAACAGTGAGTATGGATGGGATTGCATTGGATGAAGGCGTACTTGGTGATTCGATTAAAGTAAAAAATCTGTCCTCGAAACGAGTTATAGATGCACAGGTAACTGGGGAAAAAAAAGTAGCCGTTGTTTTATAGTTGAGATACTACAGCTTTAATCTCTCTGCTCAGCAAGGGAAATAGAGATTATCGTAAACTCAATTATAACACGCCCCTGAATAACTTAGGTTTGTGTGAAAGAAGGCAGTACTGTGTTAATGATGTCGAAATCACTTAAAAAACAGCTTTTAATGGCTGAAGTGATTATAAAGATTAAAAATTAACCGAAATTTACTAAAGAAATCGCAAAAGGAGCCGATAACTATGTTAAACATGAATGAGGATATTAGTATGGTTAACCATATCAACGATTCGGCCAATATGAAATCCATTGATTCAGATAGTCGTCTTAAAGCCAAATCTCATGACGCACAACGTTCTGCGCCTGAGAATACAGCAGTATCTACTGACAGCGTCAATCTCAGTGATACGTCAAAGCAATTAGAAGCTCTTAAAGCGTCACTCAAGGATGTACCTGAAATTAATGAAGCACGCGTTTTATATTTTAAAGCAGAAATTAATTCAGGCAGCTATCAAATCAACAGCAGCCAAATTGCGATGAACATGTTGAACTCTGTAGAAATGGCTTAAATATTAGGATGATTTAATGAATAATAATAACAATGCAACCAAGCTGATCGGGCATTTAGAGCAAGAAATTAACTGGATCGAAGCGCTTAATATACTATTGGCCGAAGAAAAAAATGTTCTGAGCACACGGCAATTTAATCAACTGGAGGAACTGGCAGAAAAAAAACAGGTTCTCTCTACAAAACTGGAAGAAAGTGCCAAGCAAAGAATAGATCTAATTAACGACACTCATCCTGAGTCTTCCCCCAGCCTCTCCCTACAAGTGTTTTTAAAAAATTGCTCTGTAATTGAAGCAAATAAAATAAACACATTAAACACAAAACTGATAGAACAGCTATCCATCTGCCGTGACTTAAATACGATAAATGGCCAAGTAATTGCGAGCAACATTCACACGCGTCAACAAATTGTCAGCGCTCTGTCAGGAAATAAAGTAGAGGCCACAAGTATTTACACTTCTAACGGTGACATGACCTCATCAAACAGTGCAAATCATCATCAAAAAGCCTGATAATAATCTGAACGTCTGGCTTTGAGTACAGGTTGCACGATCTCGCGACTAAAAAAAGCGGAATGTACATCAGGTACATGAGCATTTTTTCTCAGGAGATCGAAACCAACTGAACGGCTGGCTTTGAGTGCAGGTTGCACGATCTCGCGACTAAAAAAAGCGGAATGTACATCAGGTACATGAGCATTTTTTCTCAGGAGATCGAAACCAAATGAACGGCTGGCTTTGAGTGCAGGTTGCACGATCTCGCGAGTAAAAAAAGCGGAATGTACATCAGGTACATGAGCATTTTTTCTCAGGAGATCGAAACCAACTGAACGGCTGGCTTTGAGTGCAGGTTGCACGATCTCGCGACTAAAAAAAGCGGAGTGTACATCAGGTACATGAGCATTTTTTCTCAGGAGATCGAAACCAACTGAACGGTTGGCTTTGAGTGCAGGTTGCACGATCTCGCGACTAAAAAAAGCGGAGTGTACATCAAGTACATGAGCATTTTTTTAGTCGCGAGATCGTGCAAGATGCGCCAAAGACAGCCGTTCAGCGCATACGGAGAGCACCGTCGAGCCGCACCACCTCCCCATTAATCATCCCATTCTCAATAATATGCCCAACCAAGGAAGCAAACTCCTCAGGTCGTCCCAGGCGCTTTGGAAAAGTAACTGAAGCTGCGAGATTATCCTGCACTTCCTGGGGCATGTTTAATAACATCGGAGTTGCGATTAAGCCAGGAGCTATAGTATTGACTCTGATGGCAAACTGGGCCAGCTCTCGGGCTGCTGGCAAGGTCATTGCGACCACCCCACCCTTTGATGCACTGTATGCTGCCTGACCTATCTGGCCTTCAAAAGCGGCTATGGAAGCGGTATTAATGATTACGCCTCGTTCCTGAGATTTACTCTCGATTTCAAGACCTGACATGGCGTGTGCGGCGACTCTCATTACATTGAATGTACCGATGAGATTTACATCGATTACTTGTTTAAACGCAGCCAAGGGCATAGCACCCTCTTTACCGACTATTCGTTTGGCCGGAGCAATTCCTGCACAATTAATGCAGACTCTGGGCGTCCCCAGGTGAGCAATAGTCTCTTTCATGGCCTTTTCTACTGATTCATCACTGGTCACATCACAACTGACATAGAAATTGGCTGAGATATCACTTACTTCCTGCTTGTCCCAGATGACAACTTTCATACCGTGTTTTTGTAAATACTCGGCACATGCTTTCCCCATTCCTGAGGCACCACCGGTAATTAATGCAATTTGATTATCAAAATTCACTATCATGCTCCATCTGATTTAATTACTGTAAAAACTCTTTGCTTAATGCTTTAAATTCTGGAGTACCCGCCACCCTGATCCATTCAAAAAAAACCATTTCAGAGGTTACCAAATGAATGCCCTCTTGTTTCATGCGCTTTAATGCATATTTCTTATCCAATTCATTACGGCTGCTTACGGCATCTACAACTACATAAACTTCATAGCCTGCCTCTTTCATTTCCATGGCAGTCTGCAAAACACAAACATGAGATTCAATGCCAATCAGAATTAATTGTGTTTTTTTAAATGAACTTAATCGCTGAACATAATCTGGTTGCTGCATGCAAGAAAAGTGTACTTTTTCAACACAATCATCTGATGCAACATAACTATTGAGTGGTTCTATAGTTGCTCCTAAACCTTTAGGATATTGCTCACTGGATAGAATAGGTACATCCATTTTTTTTGCCAATTTTAACAACCATTCACAGCGTGCAACCAAATCTTCGTTATTTGAAATCGAGGGTAGTAGTTTTTGCTGTACATCGACAAGTGCCAGGAGCGAGTCATTTTTGTTAAGTAACATCCTTTTGTCCTTAGAATTAAATCATCATCTTATCCTAAGTAGCGCAAATGAATCCACTGCTCTTCAGATTAGACGGCTCCTTGTAGATTTAAAAATCAAGGCAAGCGGCTATCGCAAAGAGATGAACATTTAACCTGGAGTCCACTTAGGGTCTGCTGAGAATTGCCTCCTAAGCCTACGTTCCGCGCTTTATGCGCAGAATCCACAGCTGTCCCATTAAAAATGTGACGTCTTTCTGAGCGTAGCGAGGAATCTCCTGCAAATTGGCACAATCTGAATTAATGCATTAATTATCATTGGACGTTACATTACGTGAAGAGGATTCTCGCGTACGCAACGATCATGCTCCTGAAAATAGGGCGATGGTTCGGCATATTATTTTGAACAGGTTACAAAATACCAAAAAGAAATTTAAGGATATGAGCATTAGGCGCCTGCAGAAAAAGGCTGGCTGGGGAGACTCAACTCTTGATATGATTTTAATGGCCCCATTTTAATGGGATCGTGCAACCTTTCAGGAGATTCCTCGCTACGCTCGGAAAGACGTCATATTTTTAATGGGACAGCCGTGGCGCAGAATCTAGGGTCTGTTAACATATTCAAGTTTCGACGTCCCGCGACTTGTTCGCGGGATCCAATTCAATCTTTATAGGCGCAATATATTCTTGTTTTGCGCACGATCTATCGATTCCGCGAACAAGTCGCGGAAAGTACGCTTGAAAACAATGAAATGTCAACAGCCCCTAGAAATAATCTCATTAAAAGTAGGTTCATTTTAGTGAGACCATCTCTCAGGCATAAAGAGCGGAAAGTAGGAGTAAATAGATGAAATGTCCTCAGCCCCTGGTAAACTGCGGGTAATAGGAAATAAAATCCCTGTCTTTACCGCTATTTGTTTAAACCCGATGAACACATTTCCTGTGCTCGTCAAGATTGGATCTTCGGACTGAGAACTGGCTTATAAAAAAGCCGGAGTATTACTCCGGCCTCGGATTTTCAAATTTGATACTTGATCATCCTAATTATAGAGCAGCGATGTCTATGGTTTTCATTTTAACATCCATCTGCTTATTGCCTCTTTGAATGGATAGCGTCACTTCCTCACCGACTTTAATTTCAGTCAGTAAATTATATAACACATCATAATTGGGCACTGGATGAGCATTCAGAGCGACAATTACATCCCCCATGACGATATGCCCCCATGGATCTCGATGCGTTCCGCGCAATTTCACGTGAGCAGCTGGGGTATTAGGCAAAACATCAGCAATTAATATCCCTTTACTCACCCCCAATCTTTGAGCAAGATTAGGTTCAACACGTTGGATACCAATACCGGACAAAACCACGCGTCCATGTTTAATTATCTGAGTAGCAATTCGATCAATGTCATCAGCAGGGACTGCAAAACCAATTCCAGCTGAAGATCCGGAGCGCGAATAAATCATAGTATTCAGACCAATTAACTGACCTGCACTATTGAGTAAAGGGCCACCTGAATTTCCTGGATTGATGGGGGTATCCGTTTGAATCATATTATGAATGGTAACACCGCCTATACCAGGAACTTTTCGTCCTAATGCTGAAATCACCCCTTTAGATAAACTGTGATCCAAGCCAAAAGGATTCCCAATAGCGATCGCTTTCTGACCGACAATCAAATCATTGACATGTACTATTTCAAAGGGCTTATATGATTTTAAATAAGATAATGCCTGAGGATTTTTTATTTCAAGAACAGCGATATCTTTACGAGGTTCTGTACCAATTACCTTGGCTGGAACAGTCATATTTCCCAAAGTAATGGCCAAATCATCCGCGCCTTTTATAACATGATAATTAGTTACTATATGTCCTCTATCATCCCAGATAATTCCGGAGCCTGCGCCATCGGGAACATGCATTTTTTGCAGAGAATGATTTTTTGCTACTGTAGTCAGGCGATGAACGTATACCACTTTAGGGGCAGATTTTTGAAATATATCCACAGTATTTCGTTCATCAGGCAGAAGTGTATCTAAATTTAAACTAAATCCTGGACTTACAAGGGTAAAACTCAAAATACACGCTTTAAAAATTAAATTACTTATCTTCTTCATCTTCGTTATACTCCATACCAGCAGCACCAGCATATCGCTTACGAAAGGCCTGGCGTGCTAATAACTTATCGATTACTGGTTGCGGAAAGTCCGTAATAGTAATGATATTTTTATCCATTAAAATGTCAATTACGTCTTCAAGCACACGAATTAATTGCAAATCTGATTGGATAAACTTCAATTGAAGATCTTTGTCACAATGAATTAAAAATTGAACTACTTCAGGATCATCAATATCGAGTTCTTCCAACTTCTCTGCATTATCTTGATTATATATGGCACAAACTTGACCATCCTTATCACGTTTTATATAAACCACGAGTCATTCCTTAAGCAACCAAGGGATTAAAGTCTTTAAATTTTAAGCATGAAGCTGATTTAAAATTCAGACCCTTATAAATTCCCATGCAAACTACAAGTTCACATGGGTGCCATATTGTAATATACAACATCATTAATGTCATCAAATAACTCAAAAGAATGATTTTTAAACAAACATAAGCCTTGAATCTTTTTCTGAATCAGCATCTTCATCGGAGTCAACATTTGAATCATCGCTACTTGAAAGTTCAGCCTCATCATCACTGTTTAGTTCATCATCGCTTTTAACGTCATCATCACTATTTTCAGAATCATTAACATCGGTTTCAGCTTTCTCAACATTATCTCTCGCCGCTTTTTCAATTTTGGAGCGATCGAAAGAAATGCCTGTTGAGATATTAAAATATTGCAATAAAAATTGAATGGGAGCCAGAATCATCATCTTAAAAGACGTAGTCCCTGCTTCAATGGTTTGTTTTGCAATATGTTCACTGTCATCAGTATGGCGAATGTAAATCTTTTCAAGAAGTCCGGAATGTTGTTTGTAAATGTAATCCAGACTTTCATTGCGAGATTTTTCCTGACCCAATAAATATTCCTGCAAATCAGTACGCGTATCCCATAAGGAAGTTCTTCTCTTCTGCAAGTGCTCCAGCTCACTATCATAAAATTTGATTTCTTCATCAATTTCTTTTTTTAATCGGTCGCAAGCTGCTTTTCGTTCTGCAGAGATTTCACCATCGACTATCGCACCAGATTCTTTTAATGAAACCTGTGCATAACGATCAATCAATTGTGTTTTTTTATGAAGGACATCCTCAATTTTAGTATCTAAATAAATAATAGCGTCCTTATTAGCGCCCAGAACCTGATAATGAGAATCGAAACGTTTATTACTTTGCATTTGTTCACGCATCTTCTCTAATTCACCCGCCTCCTGGGATATTGCCTTTCTTTGTGCCTCATCATTTAAATTCTTATCTCTACTAAGCAATAATTGCCTGACAAATACAGATAATGCCACTACTGCTCCAAACGCAGCCGCACATATGAGGGCTATAGTCACTGGTTCCATAGTCGACTCCTTATTGGTGCAAATGAATCAATTGAGTATGTATTTCGACTTCAAAATACTGACTGAACGATTGAAATGAATTAACCTCAGGCCACTCATCAGGTTGATTAGACATCCGACTCATCGCCGTTTCGAAAATTGGCTTATAGTACTGTTCCAAAAAGGGTTTGATTTTACTTAAATTCGTAAAATTTTTAACCATAACAGTGGAGTTCTCGGCCAACTGAGATAAATTAACCCGTTCCATTACAGTCATAAGTTCTTCTTGGTCTTCGACAGCAGTTTTCATCCATTTTAAAAGCATAGTGCGTGGCTTAATATTCAATACTTGATGACCATCAGACAATTTTGGTTCCATTAAAATAATATGAGAATGTAACTCAAACTTAAAACAGCATAAAAAATCCAAAAAACTGGTTTCAATTTCATTTCGAGCCTCAGCTCCTAACCAACGACAAATTTCATGTCGAAACATGGTTGGAAAATGCTTTTCAATTTCATAAAGGGTTGCTTCATCTGAATTCTGTTTTGCAATAACATATGCCGTATTATCAGTGTGTAAGGTTTTCAAACTGGGCAAATCATTTTCTGGTAATTGTGAGGCAAGGAAGGATAAAAAGACCGTGGTCGGTTTTAATACCACAATCTCAGATTGATTTTGATGCATGACGTTCTCCCTGATTTAGTAAACTCATCCTGAGTACATACCCTGAAAAGAAATCTACATCTTATCTTTTAGTTGGTTAGATACAGCGAGTAAATTACCGTTGAATTCATTAATTAATTCCATTCAAGTATATGAAACAAAAAAGCGTCTCTTATTCAGTCTAATTTGCCCTTGGGATTCTTTCAAGAGGATAAGAGAGTTTTTCTCAAAACAGGACAATGTCAACAGCCCCTGGTTACAAGCGCTTTATACCCCCCTAAGTGATGCCGCTTGAAAGCAAAGAAAGAAACTTCAAATTTTATCACCATTAAATGCGGGCTTTGAGAATTAAAGAAATGATATAACTGCAATATACCAAGACCAGTATGCCGCCATGCCATGGAGACAGCTTCTTCTTGTAATGATAATTTAAAAATATTAACAGGACAGTTAATGCAATCAATACCGGCATATCCCTCCATAAAACGATAGTACTGATTTTTGAAGGATTGATTAATGCAGGAAAAGCTAATATCAGCAGGAAATTATAAATATTGGAGCCAAGAATAGTACCGATGGCAATTTCTTCTTCCCCTTTTAACGCCGCAGTGATTGATGTTGCCAATTCAGGTAATGTGGTTCCAAAAGCAATAATGGTTAATCCAATTGTGACTTCATTAACACCACACCATTGCGCAATGGTAGTAGAACACAGAATAATGTATTTTGCACTCACCGGCAGAATGATCAAACCGAGAAATGTACTTAACAAATTGGTTCCGATCGAGCGATTCGAATTAACTGCTGCTTTAAATTCGTTAAAGAACGGATCTCTTTTAGGGGCATGATTTGCCAGATAAATAAAAAAAGATATTGCGCCTATACAGGCGATAAGTAATAAACAGCCGTCCGTTTTCCCTAGAAAACCATCAAGTATCAAGCTATAGGCGAAGAGCATGGTGATAATTAAAATGGGGTACGCCTTTTTAAGCGTGGCGAAATTCATAGTGTTTGGTTTAATCAGTATAGTAATCCCTAAAACCAAACCAATATTAGCAATATTCGATCCAATGGCATTACCTATAGCCAAATCATTCTTATCCTTAAGAGCAGACAGAATGGAAATGGCAATCTCAGGTGCAGTGGTTCCTATAGCAACAATAGTTAATCCAATGATCAGAGGCGACAGGTTAAAACGAACAGCTAATCCAGAAACGCCAGTTACCAAGTGATTTGCAGCCCACAAGAGAGCAATGAAACTAACGATTAATATCAGGATGGTATTCATTGGGTAACTCAAAAATACAATTTATTTGATGATAATACGAGTTTGAGTAATAGGATATAGCCCAACCCAAATTTGGTTCACTGAAATTCATCAAGATCGAATAACTTATCCAGGATAAGGCTGGTGGGTTTGGCTAAACCAAGTGAAGTCAACTGTTCTCTGGGAAACCACGAACCAGTACCTTCTGCAATCTGTTGATTTGAGGATTGAGTTTGAATACTAAGAGCATTAATTTCCAGATGAAAATGACTGAATCGGTGCTTGAAGGACATCAATGGCTTTGGAGTCGAGCCCTTTAATGCATAATGGTGCTGGATGTATTCCAAAGGGCTCTCTTCAACACCCAGACTTGGAAAACACCATAAACCACCCCATAAACCTGTGGGAGGTCTTTTTTCCAAATAAATGCACTTGTTTTTATTATGGAGAACCAGAAACTGCTGATACTGAAGTGGTGCAGGTTTTTTAACTTTCCTGCCAGGGTATTGGCTTTGCTCTTCGTGTTTATAAGCCAGACAGGTTGCGTTAAGCGGACAACGAAAACAATCGGGGTTTCTGGAAGTACAACAGATTGCCCCCAAATCCATTATTGCCTGGGTATAGTCTGCACAGCGCTCTGTTGGCATGCATAAATTCGTATGCTCCCATAGAGTTTTTTTTACCTGAGCCTGTTCCGGCCAGCCTTTAATTAAGAAATAGCGGGCTAACACTCGCTTCACATTACCATCTAAAATGGCTGCTGGTTCATTAAATGCCTGTGAGACAATTGCCGCTGCGGTTGAAGGACCAATTCCAGGTAAGGTGATCAAGATCTGTAAATCCCCTGGAATTATCCCTTGAAAGCGCTCGCTGATTATTTTTGCGGCCGAATGAAGATTTCTGGCCCTGCTGTAATAACCAAGACCTGACCATAATGAGAGCACCTCATCCTCAGGAGTTAGTGCCAAGTCATCAACGGTAGGAAATCGCTGCATAAAACGATTAAAATAGGGAATAACTGTTTGCACCTGTGTCTGTTGAAGCATGATTTCAGAAACCCAAACCCGATAGGGGTGCCTTGGAGATTGCCAAGGCAAATCTTTACGCCCATTAAGGTCATACCAAGCAAGCAGAGGACGACTAAATTGTTCCTGAATGAATTGATTGCTCAACGTACTAACTCTTTTAATGTACCCTCAATGTGCTTCAAAGGGTGTTCTAGTGTCGTTTTAATCAATAACTGACTTAAAAGAGGATTTATCATTTTTAGATCAGGTAACACGGTTGGTTGATCTAATGTTCCTGATACGTCAAAGGGAAAATATCCTCCAAGTGCCTTTTGAATCTTTTGCATGGAACTGTCTGTTGAATTACTGTTTAAAGATGCTTTTAGTTTGCCGTTTAATTCACGCGTTGATAAATTGATGGTTCCTTCGCCATTTACTTGCAATTTATCGGTTTGCAAGAGCATGGATTCGCTCGTAATCAGCTCATTGTGTATTTGATACTGAATATTGGCCAATTTGAACGGAGTATTACCGGATCCTAATTTATCCCATCCTGATAAGGACAATTTTTTTGGAAGTTTTGATGGATCGCCTTTCATCAGATTATCCAACTGTTCTTTTATATTACTGATCATTTGATTCAGGTTGATATGATAGATTTCTCCATCTTTAAGTGTAATTGCACCTTTGCCACTAATGCTCTCAAAGCCGGGTTTATTCAATGGGATGGTTGCATGAATGGAGTAATCGAGATTACCACTGATTGCTTCATGCCCCACTAAAGCAGTCATTAATTGTTTACCATCAAGATTAGTCGCTGTCTGATTCAAGGAAAACTGTTGGCTGGCGATTCTATAATCCATATCCCCTATAGATTCCCCGCCATATAACGAGAGAGTGAAGGGATTGAATGACAGGCCGCTCTTATGAGTTTTAAGGGTAGTATTGAGTTTATTGATTGCAAATTGATTGATTAAAATATTTTGAATAGACAGTTGGCCTTCAACTGAGGAGTGTTCGATTCCACTTTGTAGTTCATTGATAAATGAGGGGGCAAGACTTAGCCTGCCTTTAAAATTGATGCTTGCTTTAGCAATTGAAAATGGAGCGGCTTCGGTAAGTCTGGCTTTAATTTGAACTGGAAAAGGAGTTTTCTGGGTATTAAATTGTTCAATACCTACTTGAATGTTTTTAAATACCGTGGCGCGTCCATTTTTATTAATAACAATTTGACCATGATTTACGGATAAACTTTGAATGGCGAATTGATGGCTCGCAGTTTCTTGTTTATTTTGAACCGGTGCCGTCTGAGATTGTGATGACTGAGGAGTATCCTGGTTAATATGTACTTTCAATCCATCGACATTGATTTCACTAAAAACAAAATCTCCCTTAAGCAATGGGGTAATTTGTAAGTTTAACAACATACTGTTTATAGATAGGGAATAATTCTCTTTGGTTTGTTCATCACCTATTTGAATTTGGCTGAATTTTAACCCGGGTCTGGGGAAGACTTGCCAGAAAATATCCCCATTAATTTGGCTTTTTTTATGAGTAAGTGTGGTGATTTGCTTGCTAACTAATTGCTTGATGGTTTCAGGTTTTATATTTTTAGCGAGTATCCACAGGGTGATAAACGCAAATAATAATAAAAACAATATGGCAATTAGAAATTTTCCCAGAATTTTCATAGCACAGAGCCTGGAGTTAAAAAATGAAGCATATAGATATAGAAATGTCTGTCAAGTTGTACTTTTAAAAAATCCACGCAAATGTCATAAAAATCGCCTCCCCTCATTGAACGTTAACAAATAAATTACAGTTAACTCAATTTTTTTTTGCAAACCAGTAATACTGGCATGTTATTATTTAACCAAATTGAATTTATTTTCAGCGCTTGATTAATTATGGGAGATGAAGAATGACTCAACCACAAAAGACATTAAGAAAAAAAGATGGGCAATGGCATATGGACGGATTCCTGTTTGATAAACAAAAAATTGCCAATCAAATGGCTTATTTATTTTCTGGAATTGAAGGACAAAAAAGAGCCAGGGCAATTCGAGAAGAAGCGGAAAAAATCCAGGACCCTACTCAAAGAAAAGTGTTTATAGAAGAAGAAGTTAAGAAAAAAGGAAAAGAAGTCGAAGAGGGGCTCTTTAAAGGCATTGTAAAACACATGGACACTCTCCCAAGATCAGGGAAAGATTTAAGTGGTCCAGATGCAGGAAAAGATCTTGTTGTAGATCTGATGAAATCTCTTGGTTTAAATGTTGATCCTGATAATGTCCAAACCCACTATACTCCCGGACCACCGCAAACCTTTCACATTTCATGGATTAATCGACCATCTGCTGAACTTAAAAATGAACATTCAGAAATCAATCAATTGAGTTCATGTTATGCAAACACGTTGAGTCCTGAGGAACGAACAGAATTTGATGCAGATTGGGGTAATCATGTTGCCCAAGCCAAGAATGACGGTCCCAAGGTACCAAAAACCACTTTTGAAATGAATGCCGCAAAATCCTGGGCTGATTTCAAGAACAGTGAGAGCAAAGAAAAGACTGAATCTGCAGAGATGACTGATGAGCATGATCTGAAAGATGAGCTAAGTGCAGCTTTCAAGATATAAGCACGTGTTCTTTGTTCGTATTAGGACGTCCAGAGAACACCTCACGGATTGTTCTGCGCATCGTTAAATCACTTCAGTTCGATAACAAGTACCCGTAGCATGTGCTGCGGGATACTGGAACAATTGGGTAGACAGGGTATCTTAGGAAAATTCCTCAACGCTAATCACTATTTATTCCCCCTTGCGAAAGTGGGTATCTATGCAAGAATGAGGCATAGTGGCGCATTAATGCCTTGCCTAGAACATGATTTTTTCTACTGGATAATTTTGCAGTTTTTTACTCTGGAATATTTTTTTCTTCTCAAGACTACCGTGCTCAAGGATTTTCGCTGCGACCAGAGCATCCGGTTGGCCAGCCTCAGCTGCCATATTAATCCAGTACCATGCTTTTTTTCTGTCCTCAACGACGCCTTGACCATAATAATACATATAGCCTATCGCGTATTGCGCATCAGGTTGACCTTTTGCCGCTTCTGGTTTTAAACGAATAAATGCTCTTCTATAATCTTGAGCCTTAAAACTCTGAATCCCTTCATGCAAATTATAGGCACCCGAAATACAAGCAGCCAACAGTGGAATAAAAATTACAATTAATAACAACCTGGTTAACGATCTCATACTGTTTATTCCTCTTTCAACGGCTTTGCTACAGGCTCAAAGATTAAATCATTTTTAGGTAAACTTAAACTCTCCAGATTGCCATCCCTTTCTACCAAAACGGCTCCCGCCATAATTCGTTTAATTGCTGCTCCGCCAGGGATTTTATCACCGATTTTATAAGTTTTTTCCTCGCCGCTGGAAGAGCGGATAATAACCTGCGATTCATCCATTTTATCGGCGAAAAGGATCCCTACCAGTTCGACATTCAACATCGATTTTTTCACACTGCCTTCGTTCAAATCATTAGGAACATAAACACCGAACAAGGAAGAGTTCAAAATATCGCGAAATGAATCCTGCTTTTCCCCTCCAAGAGGGACTGTTTCTTTTTCTGAAGTAACGCTGGTTTTCGAATAGGGAAGCAAAATACTGGCAAATTCGATAATGATTAATAATGAAAAAAGGGAAATTAAACTCATGATGATCCATTTTGCATACCTGGCGGAAAGTAAATAATGAATATCAAATTTCATATGTCCATAACCCTTTAATTTTTAAAGATGCAAACTCATTTGTTCTATGCTAAAAATTAATATACACCCAAGACACTTGGGTAGGTACCCATCCTAGCATAAATTATTGGATCTTTATCTAAAGTGGGTATAAACCATCCAATAATAACTGAATTTTTTCAAGGACGACGCATGAACACCAAATTGCTCCCTCCTCACATTCAATTGGCTATGATGTCGCGTGAATATGTAGTTTCAAGGACACTGCATGTTATTGCTCAGCTGGGATTAGCCGATCATATGTCCGACCAACCCAAATCAGTTACAGAACTGGCTCAATTAACCGGTACGATACCAGATCTTCTGGATCGAGTTTTAACTTTTCTCACGGATTATGGATTATTTATCAAAGAAGGAGAAGCCTATGCGCTTACACCTTTATCCTACCCTTTAAAACAGGATAACGCCTGTTCAATAAAAGATATTTTGGGAATGTTTGATGACTGTTGGTGGCAAGCATTTTCCCAATTAGAAACCAGTTTAAAGTCAGGTATTCCAGCATTTAAACACCAACACGGCACTGATTTTTATGAATTTATGAACAATCATCCGAATAAAAAAAACCACTATGAAAAAGGCATGGCAGCACTGTCAAAACTGGATGATGACCTGATTGCCCAACATTTTAATTTTGGCCAATTTTCGCAAGTACTGGATCTGGGTTATGGCAGAGCAGGATTAGCTGAGGCGATAGTGAAACATCATCCGGGAGTACACATCGACCTTCATCCATTCGATCCGGAATTGATTAAAAATGAAAATGACCCATCCTTGTTAAACCTTCCTGATGCGGATGCCTATATTTTTAAAGGAATATTACATGATTTTAATGATCAGATTATTATCAAGCGACTTAAAGAGCTA
Source organism: Legionella sp. km535 (assembly GCF_003990085.1). NCBI lineage: Bacteria > Pseudomonadati > Pseudomonadota > Gammaproteobacteria > Legionellales > Legionellaceae > Legionella > Legionella sp. km535. The sequence continues at coordinate 65,569 of NZ_RZGU01000018.1, forward strand.
CGTAATACCATGAAACACAGGAGTTCACTGATTATTGCTGAACAAGTCATTCCCGATAATGATCTGCCTCATACCAACAAAACCATGGACATTATCATGATGGTTTTAGTAGGCGGCAGACAAAGAACCGCCACAAACTGGATCGAACTGATTGAACCAATTGGATTTAAATTGGTATCGATTACTCCAACTCAAGGCATGTTTACCCTGATGCAATTCACATAACCCACTCTTTACTGAGGATGCAAGAACGATTGAAAAATACCTGCCGGATCACATTTATTTTTTAATTCTATCCATGCAGCATGTTGCTCACCAAAATGATGCTTCCAATAATCATCTGACACCCCATTCCCCAAGAAACCCGATAAATAACGCTTACCGCCTAACTGTATCAACCGACGGTCCAGATCCTGGATGGCCTGTAAACAACTATCCTTCAATGGCAAAGGTACGCCTGGATTTAAAATCATAAAGGAACAGATCGAATCCTCATCAGGGAGCATCAAAAAGCCTTCCTTCTTTTTAGCCATTGGCACGATATGAACAAGATTGGCATAATGTACAGGTAATTCCTGTAATATTGATGAAAGATGTTCTTTTAAAACTGCTGTAGAGATAAAACATTCATACCAGGGATGATAAAGTTCCCATTGTCCCAGCATTTTCATCATTTCAAATCGGGAATTATGCCTTAAAAGATAAGCGGAATTCCGCTCCTCTTGAGTATTAATGACATGCCAGGGATCCAGATGAGCAATAACTTCCCCAAGATCCGGACTGTTTTTTTCATATTCTACAGAAAGATGCAAACCGAAAAGCCACTGCACCAGCGGAACACGTCTATCCCCAACAGATTTAGCACCCTGGATCGAAGGAGAACAAAAGGTCTCCATATAATCTACCCGTCCTTGTGCTTTTTCTATATCGCGAAACCATTGTTCCTGATCAGTATAAACCAGACACACTGTTTTAACCTGCGCTTTAATCGGGCGTAACTGTATGCACACTTTTGTAATGACGGCAAACCGCCCCTGCCCTGAAAGGCATGCTTGAAATAATGGCGAATGACGTTCAACACGATGTTTTTCCCCCTTCCCATCGACTACTTCCAATGCTTTAACATGAGCATTGATTGCCCCATGTTTAAAAGAAGAAGCCCCTACTCCACCTGCTGACAAAACACCAGCTACCGACAAATTACAATTATAGGGCAGTACATAAGGCGCCTGATTTTTCTCTAAGGCTACCTCGAGTAAACTTGCCCAAGTGGTATTTGCCTCAACCCAGATGGAATCATCGGTAAGCTCCAGGGGTTTATTAAACTGCTGCATGGAAAGTGTTAATCCACCCGGAACGGGTAAAGACTGCCCACATTGACTTAATCCATTACCACGAATGGTCACTGGTAACTGATGCTGACTCGCATACACAATCAAAGCTTGTAATTCATCGGTAGTCTGGGGTATGAACACCGCGGAAGGAGAAGATTGAATTAATTTACCAAAATCCTGACTGAAAAAAACAAGCGTTTGCTCATCACTGAGCAACGCTTGTCCTGTCTCATCTTCATATTGCTTGATTCTCTCTGTATTCCACTGGTTGAATGACATGTTGATTCCTTTCTTGTGCTTGACCTAATCGTTTGTTACATGCAAGAACCAATCCATCGAACATCTTGTTAAATGCGTCATAGCAGCGATCTATCATTTTTAAAGCCTCACGACGGGTGCTGATTGGTAATTGCACTTCGAATATTTTTTTCTCCATTTCTTCTTCGAACAAAGCATGTGCCAACTCCACTTCCAAATGTGAACTTGAGAAATATTTCAAATTTCTATCCTCTCCTGTTTTCTTAACTTGTTTCACTACTTTTTCGAAAAATACATGTCCAGATGATTCCAAAGTCAAGAGCAGCGCGACATTTAACCTTTCATCGTCCAGTTTGTAAATTTCCGACATGATGGCATAAGCTGCATCTCGGATTAGTTGTGAATCTTTGCTGTACAACCAGGCAACATCATCACGATCGCAGAATTTATCGCTGCAAAATTCACTCATGTATTTTTTATCACTCAAAAACCATTTTTCGTGGCCAGCATCTTCCAGACGATGGTGGCGAGCCACTTTCTTTAAATAGGGATCTTTAACTCGTTCCTCGTTAATACGTAATATATCTTGAAAGGTCATTGCCCAAAAAGTTAGTTCTGGTACAAAATAACTGATTTCCTCCAAACTGTTTAAGTCTTCTAGCACACTAAAGAATGGATGATTTACAAATTCATTTTGTTTTGAATCGATATATGCTTGTATAGTTTTCATGATTGACTCCATGTATTAAATTGTTTGACAATTATACATGTGCAGCCGGCGTGCCAACATTTTATTCAAAATGAGTAAAAATTAACCTCAAAACCAGGCTTTTTTTGTTTTTCCCGCAATAAATTCTCAGGAAGCGACAAAATAATGTCCCTGAATCTCAACTGGGCGACATTTTTTTGACCAACAATTCGTTTTAAAATGAATGGCCTATTGTAAATTAAATAAATTTCGCCAATTTTTTGTCATAATCAAGCATCAAATTATCCACATCATGCCAATTAAGCTCCTTTATATCAGTTATTGAACAACAAATTTGGTCTAAAAGACATTTTTGAATCTCACCCAGTGCCTGCGCTCGCGAATAAGGGGTATTTGTAAACATAACCAACACATGTTTCGAGATATAGCGTTCTGGGTATCGAGCCATTAATTCACGCTCCACCTGTTTCTTTAAAATAAACTCCGGGTGACGAATGTCAGAATGAATTTCATGGTAGTTATCCATCGACATTTGAGCAACAGCATCCGTATTCACTTTTCTTTGTTCATAAAATAGGGGCATAACTTTTGACCAGTCGTCATGGTGCTGTTCTAATAATTCATCTAAAATACGACAATCCTCAAAAGCGCTATTCATTCCTTGGCCAAAAAAGGGAATAATGCCATGGGCAGCATCCCCTATTAGCAAACATTCATCGCGGTAATACCAGGGAGTACACTTTATAGTACTCATAAATCCAGTTGGATTTCCGAAAAACTCACTGGCCAAATTGGGCATAACTTTAAAAGCATCAGGAAATTCCTTCTTAAAAAAAGCGAATAAACGCTCTTCATTATCCAAAGTAGCGAAACTGTCTTTGCCTTCATTCGCTAAAAATAAAGACCCTGTAATAGAATCATCAGGATTAGGATTACCCAAAAGCATAAATGAATCACGCGGCCATAGGTGTAAATGCTCCCTGGCCATTCCTATAGTATGTGTTTTACTGATAGATAATTCTTTATAGCTGTGTGAAAGATAATCCCTGCTTGCAACTACAATCCCCTCGCTTTTCATCGCCTCTCTTACATGTGACGGAGCTCCGTCCGCCCCAATCAATCGATGATAACGGTGCTCAACAGGATGTCCATCTTTAGTTTCAAATTTCAGCTTTTTATTCTGAACATCCATTTGCAACAGTTTCATTTCAAAGTGCAGATGAATATTAGGCGATTGATCAGCTTGATTTAAAAGCAGTGCATTTAAATCAGTGCGAGATATAGCGTTAATGTATTCATTTTCATGACGACCAAATGGCTGAAAATGAACCTCTCCATTTGCTTCATGTATCGCTCGTGCGCGCATGGGAACCATAATCTGTTTCACTTCGTCCATTAAATCCATTGCATCCAAACCTGTAATTCCCCTGCATGATAAAGCAAGATTAATAGAGCGACCGTAATCAATGGGGCTTTCACGTACATCAGAACGTGACTCAAACAACTCTACCTTGTAGCCTCGCCTGGCCAAATATAATGAGCAAAGAGTTCCCGCCAGCCCTGCTCCAATAATGGTAATTTCTTTCATGTGTTCTCCCTGTCAACTCATCACTCCATCCAACGTCCAGTGTTTGGGCAAGCCTCTGATGGAGATGCTTTAAATTCATTATCCGTGCCTTGGATATGTAGTCCCTTCATCCATTTAGTTCCAACGTCCATGTCTTCTTCACGGGGTCCAGAGTACAGTATCATTTATTAAGATGATGCATTTACCATAATCAAGCAGGAACCCGCTAACAAGTCGCGCAAAGTCGAACTCTGTATTCTCAACAAACCATAGTACTACTCCAATAAAATCACTATGCACACTATTCCAATTTTTTTCGGTACATAAATTTATTCATTGACGGCCTGTGCTGATTATCAAGCACTTAATGCCTCAATCATAAAATGAATGTACTTAAGCCATCACCACCTTAGAATGGAATAAACTATTCTATAAATTGCAGCCATTCATTTAAAAAATTCTGTTTTAACTACTCCTTATCCCTTTTGGATAGAACGATTACTTCGTCACGAATCCATTTTATCAAGGCCCGAAACAAAGCCATCCACCGTCCTCAGCCGAAGTGGAACGAAGCGAAAGCCCAACATGGGCAGAAAGTCCATAACCCGCTTCCTGCATTAAACCAGTTTTATTATTTACTGGATGCAAGAAATATACCGAACTGCTTAAACTATAGATTGACCAAGCGAAGGTCTATGCTGTAAGCACGGCTGTTCCATTAAAAATATGACGTCTTTCCGAGCGTAGCGAGGAATCTCCTGCAAATTGGCACAATCTGAATTAATGCATTAATTATCATTGGACGTTACATTACGTGAAGAGGATTCTCACGTACACAAAGATCATGCTCCTGAAAATAGGACGATGGTTCGGCATATTATTTTGAACAGGTTACAAAATACCAAAAAAAATTTAAGGATATGAGCATTAGGCGCCTGCAGAAAAAGGCTGGCTGGGGAGACTCAACTCTTGATATGATTTTAATGGCCGCATTGTAATGGAATCGTGCAACCTTGCAGGAGATTCCTCGCTACGCTCGGAAAGACGTCATATTTTTAATGGGACAGCCGTGATGCTGTAAGCAATTAATCTACGATTTCCGAAAACTACCTGTATAATCCATTCATCGTTCTACACAACAAAGGATTCACTCTTGAATCACGAAAATCAAACTCCCTATGAGCAACTAAATCCAGATATGATTTGGGACGCGATAGAAAGCACTGGCTGCAAGTGCACAGGAAGCCTCCTCGCCCTTAACAGTTACGAAAACCGTGTTTATCAAATCGGTATCGAAAATGCAGAACCTCTCATAGTGAAGTTTTACAGACCACATCGCTGGAGCTCAGAAGCGATTTTAGAAGAACATCAATTCGCACTGGAGTTAGCTCAGCATGAAATTCCCGTTATTGCACCCCTGCTGATAAACAATAAAACACTCCACTATTATGATGAATTCAGATTTGCGCTTTTCCCAAGGCGCGGAGGCCGCCCTCTTGAGCTAGACAATGATGAACACCTGGAATGGATGGGGCGTTTTATAGGACGCTTGCATGGTGTTAGTGCCTGCAAGTCGTTTCAGCATCGCATCCAACTGCAAACCCGAAATTATGGCCATGAGCCTTATGAGTTTCTCATAAAAAACCACTTTATTCCGGAGTACATGTCATCTAATTATTGCAGAACTGTCGAAACAGCCTTACAAAAAATCGATCAGATAATGAGCTCAATTGGCCCAATAGAGCTAATTCGCTTACACGGTGATTGTCATGCTGGCAACGTATTATGGAACGAATCAGGCCCTCATATTGTTGACCTGGACGATTGCCTCATGGGGCCTGCGGTTCAGGATATTTGGATGTTACTTTCAGGTGATCAAAAACAAATGGAGGTGCAACTGACGAAAATACTGGAAGGATATTATGAGTTTTATGACTTTAATCCACGGGAACGCCATTTAATCGAAGTGTTGCGTACACTGCGCATGCTGCATTATTCCGGATGGTTAGCAAAACGCTGGACTGATCCAGCATTCCCGCAAAGTTTCCCATGGTTTAATACTCCTGTGTATTGGCAAAATCAGTTGATGAATCTGAATGAGCAGATTGAACTACTTGAACAAATTGAATGTTAACAATACAAGAAAATAAATATGCATTGGTATTCAATACGAATTAGATATAATAATTCAATTGCTTTGGTTTCGCCTGCTTTGATAGATGATCAATAGCCTATATAATTGCCCAAACCAATTCCTATCCATGTTTGGGTGAAGGATCAACCGAGTTATAAGGAATACCCATGTTTCGATCAGCATTAATAACTGCGCTAATCACCTTTAGCGTCATCACTCAAGCAGCCCTTCCTGCCGATCCAATTCAGCGCTGTCTGGATGTCAGGCGATTCGCGGACTTCACCACAAGGCAGAAAATGGCCGCGAAAGAGCCTGGGGTGATGCGTTTCAGATTTCACAAAGTTTCAGCCTCTGAATTGCCATTAAATAATCCTGTTGGATCGATGAATGAAGTAATTGCCGCCTTAAAAAATCAAATTGAAAACTGTAATAAAAGCCGTGGTGAATTTCAAAGCCTCACCATAGCCGGCCGCAAATTGACGCGCCAGGAATGGTGTCATAAAACTAATACCAAAATGCTTGCTCTTGCAAAAGCAGCTCGTGGGAATTTTCAAAAATATTTATCCAGCATTAAAACAGAGTTTGACTGGTATAAAAGCGATGGGTGGCCTGAAAATCATGCGGGATTCAAGAAAGGTGAATTTCAATTTACGGCTTATTACGCTCCAGCGGCTATAGAGGCTCGAACTCAACGCGGCGGTGCGTTTTTATATCCTATCTATAGGAACCCCGGTGTTGTTAATGCGTCTTTAGAATGCAAAAAAATTCATTGCAAAGCTCCTCTTTGCGGAGTTGACCCTCTGACTAAGATGCCGCGCGGATTTTGCATGAAAAATGCCGATGGCACCTACTCCATAGCACCAGACCGAAGCGAAATTGATCACGGAGCATTAAATCCCAAATACATCATTGGTTATGTTAAAGATCCCAATGATCCTTCTTTCTTAATGGTTGAAGGCTCCGGCTCATTAATATTGGATGGGCAATTATTTCATCTTAATTACGATGGCTTTAATGGCAGACCACGGACCATGCTGGGTCGAATAGTTCAATGCGCCCAAGATCCAACCTGTGGTGGGAATTTGGATAACATTGAACGTTGTTCCAAAGATCCTAAATGTCATGATGAAGCAAAACTACGCTGTAATGTATCTCAAAAAATCAGGCAAAGCGCTGCATCTGAGAAACAAATACGACAATACCTTGATTCGTTAGACACCACTACAGCCGCAAATCTTCGCAATCGAGATCAAAGTTTCGTATTTTTTGCCAAAGAAGATGGTGGACCGTATGGCTCCGAAAACATTACGTTGACACCCCATGCATCCTGCGCAACAGATCACAAGGTAATACCTGTGGGCATGAGCTTTATCTATAATTGCAAAAAAGCTACTTCATGGTGTGTTGCTCAAGACACAGGCGGAGCCATTGTAGGCGCTCACGTTGACTGCTACAAAGGTGAGGGAGATCAAGCTGGCATCGAAGCAAATAATCTCAATCACACGGGCGAATTATTTGTTGCTCTACCAAAGCATTAGGGTTTATTGACATTTCATCTATTTACCCCTGCTTCCTGCGCTTTCCCCCTACTTCCCGCGCTTTATGCGCGTGATCTAAGACTTCAATGCCACATTCATGGATCCCGCGGTCATCGCCGCGGGATTTCGATTGAGACGTGAGCATTTTTTAGGAACTGTAGCCTGGTTGCTCGCAACTGAATCTTATACACATCTTCACAAACCAGTCCGGTTCTACTTTATGGATCCCGTGGTCTTCGCCGAGGGATTTCGAAATGCAGCATGTACTCACATATCATGCGAATTCCCGCGGCTGTGACCGCGGGATCCCATGTTTTAGCACAGCCATCCTGGTTCTGCGATCAAATCCGCTGGTCGTGGACAAGATATGATCAATAGACAGTTGCTCGCAACCAGGACCATGGTTTCTCAAGCTTCTAAATCGAAGCTTATAGTTTGTGCATAAAATCCTGGTTGCGAGCAACCAGGCTACAGTTCCTGGATCAACTATGTCTCAGTATCAGGTGGCTTCCGTTGTATAAATCCAGGCCGAATTCCTGCGGCGAAGACCGCGGGATCCAATACTTCAATGCCACATTCATGGATCCCGCGGTCATCGCGGCGGAATTTCGATTGAGATATGATCATTTTTTAATGGGTGAGATCGACCACAATACACCAAATCGTTCTGTTAGCAATTGCTCTATCCCCTGGAGTTTGTGTTACTCAGAATATTCTAGAGAAATGGTTCTAATAATATCTTCAATCGGCAATCCCATAACATTGTAATAAGAACCCTTTATTTCTTTCACAAATGCATTGTATACACTCTGAATACCATACGCCCCAGCTTTATCGAAAGGATCGCCTGTATTAATATAATCACGTATTTGTTGTTCAGAAAGGGGATGAAAAGTAATATGGGTTGTCACATAATCCACGTGCAAACGTTTCTCTGGAAGAAAAATCAGAGCATATCCAGTGTATACTTCGTGTGATTTGCCACTCAACATGCTCAACATTCTGTAGGCATCTTCGTAATCGCCTGGTTTTTCTAAAATGTGATTCTGATAAGATACAGTAGTATCTGCAGCCAAAATTAAATCAATAGAGTCGGTCGCAACCTGAGACAAAACAGTTTGAGCTTTTTCTTTTGCCAATCGGGTTACATAGGCTTTTGCATCTTCTCCTGCTTGTTGAATTTCTTCAATGTTAGCAGGTCTGACCATTGCAGCCAACCCATGCTCTTGCAAGATTTGCAATCGTCGTGGCGATGCACTGGCTAAAATAATTTTTAATTGGTTAACAGAGTTCATAAAACAAGTGATTTGCTAGTGTCTAGCGGAGGTATTATAGGCTGAGCTATAAAGCTCAGCCTTAATTAGTTCAGTGTATTACTTGGCTGCAGCAGCTTTCTTTTCTTTTTCTTTAGCAATTACTGCTTCAGCAACACTGGCTGGACATGGAGCATAGTGAGAAAACTCCATTGAGAATTGACCACGACCAGAAGTTAGTGTACGCAACGTACTGATGTAACCAAACATTTCTGATAAAGGAACATCAGCCTTGATACGAACACCAGCTGCACTGGGTTCTTGTCCAGATATCATACCGCGACGACGGTTCAAGTCACCAATCACGTTACCTACATCTTCCTCTGTACTGTACACATCAACCTTCATGATGGGCTCAAGCAACTGAGGAGCTGCTTTTGGAATGGATTGACGAAACGCACCTTTAGCAGCAATTTCAAAAGCGATTGCTGACGAGTCAACTGGATGGTAGGCACCATCGGTCAGGTTTACTGAAACATCCAAAACAGGGAAACCAGCTAAAGTACCTGCTCCCATCATTGAACGGAAGCCTTTTTCAATTGCAGGGAAAAATTCTTTAGGAACGTTACCACCCACAACAGACGTCACAAAAGTAAATCCAGTGTTTGGCTCACCTGGCTCAATAGTGTAATCAATTTTACCGTACTGACCGGCACCACCTGATTGTTTCTTGTGTGTGTAACTGTCCTGAATCGATTTGGTAATGGTTTCACGGTAAGCAACCTGTGGTTGACCTACGATTAACTCAACATCATAAGTACGTTTCAGAATATCCACCTTAATATCAAGGTGTAACTCACCCATACCACGAAGGATGGTTTCGCCTGAATCTTCATCTGTTTCAACTCGGAATGTTGGATCTTCCGCCACCATTTTACCGATAGCAATAGCCATTTTTTCAGTAGCGCCTTTATCTTTAGGCGTCACGGCAATTGAGATTACCGGTTCAGGAAATACCATTGCTTCAAGAGTGCACTCGTGATTCGGATCACAAAGAGTATGGCCGGTACGAACGTTTTTCATGCCTACAATAGCGATAATGTCGCCAGCTTCAGCATGTTGTAATTCGTTACGTTCATTTGCCTGCATTTCCACCATACGACCGATACGTTCTGTTTTACCAGTAAACGAGTTTAGGATGGTGTCCCCTTTATTCAATTTTCCTGAATAGATACGAACGAAGGTTAAAGCACCGAAACGGTCGTCCATGATTTTAAATGCCAAAGCACGGAATGGCTCATCAGGAGAAACAATAGCGAACTGGCCATTTGGCTCACCTTCAGCATTGGTCAAAGGCTGTGGATTAACTTCATGAGGTGCAGGCAAATAATCAACTACGGCATCCAATAACAGTTGCATCCCTTTATTCTTGAAGGCAGAACCGCAATAAGTCGGGAAGAAAGCTAATTCAAGAGTACCTTTACGAATGCAACGCTTGATGTCTTCAATTGAAGGCTCTTCTCCATCCAGGTAAGCCATCAATAAATCATCATCCATTTCCAGCGCTGTTTCGATCAATTGTGCCCGGTACGTTTCAACATCGTCAGCCATGTTAGCTGGAACATCGGTAACGGTGAAATTTTCTGGCTGACCGGATTCGTCCCAAACGTAAGCTTTACGAGTTAATAAGTCAACAACACCAACAAAGCTGTCTTCAAACCCAATAGGCAGAGTCATAATTAGAGGATTTGCCCCTAATACTTTTTTAATCTGCTCAGTGACTTTCAGGAAGTTAGCACCGATTCTGTCAAGTTTGTTTACGAAGATCAAACGAGATACTTTAGAGTTATTCGCATAACGCCAGTTGGTTTCTGACTGAGGCTCAACACCGCCAGAACCACAGAATACGCCGATACCGCCGTCGAGTACTTTCAATGAACGATAAACCTCAACAGTAAAGTCCACGTGTCCTGGGGTATCGATAACGTTGAAACGTGTACCTTTCCAGAAACAACTTACTGCTGCTGACTGGATAGTAATACCCCGCTCCGCTTCCTGCTCCATAAAATCGGTTGTTGATTGACCATCGTGAACTTCACCTATTTTGTGAATTCTGCCAGTGAGCTTTAAAATACGCTCGGTAGTAGTGGTCTTTCCGGCATCTACGTGAGCGAAGATACCAATGTTTCTATAAAGGTTTAAGTCAGTCATAGCGCTCTTATAATTTTAAATGGAATAAAAATAGTGGCACAGTATACAGTATATAATATGAATTTGCAGCAGTTCCGTGCATCGATATAAAGAAATTATTCTGAATCCAGACCCTCATCGGAAATTGCTCTGACAATCAGCAGAAACTCAGTTAAGTATGTGGGTAGTTAGGTTCAAATTACCAATTGACCTAATTTTATACTAGAATAATATTTATACAATCTAGAGATCAGGTGTGCTATGAAAAATCAAGATCCTGCGCTTGACTGTCCTAACCCAAGATTAATATCAGCCATATATTTTGGCTTACTGTCTGTGGTTGGTACTATTTTAATTAACGCCATGCTGACGTCTCTTGGAGTTAAACAAATCATTCCGATTTTTGAAGCCGTGATTTTAGGGATGGTTGTTGCTTCATGTACCGGAGCCTTAATGGGTGAACGAATTATTCACTGTCCTAAACCTTACAAAGCAAAGACCTTTCTGATCGGGTTTACCATGGTTATAGCCTCATTACCCATATTCGATCTGGGACTTTTATTGTTTATGATTAAAGAACAATCTAATTTGCTGCCTGTTGCACAAGTTTATAACATGATTCATTTCTATTTGTTTATCCTGGCCTACAGCTATATTATTTTTGGCATCCTACTGGCCATAGGGTCAGGATTTGCAGCTCTTTTTTTAAGGGGGCAATTGGTCTACGATATTCTAACTACCTATCTACCTCAAGAAAAAATATCTACATTGCCAGACTCACCATTAGAGAAAAGCAAAATTGAACATTCTGACCGGGTAAGTATTCGACATCGGTAAAATAGTGAACACGGAACATCGGTATTCCTGTATAAATATTCCCGTTATACCAATAAATTGAGACTCAATCCTCCATACTGCATGGAATATCCTGGTGAATCAATAAAGGCTGATGCTTGATGCGTATTGACATAATAAACGGTGAGAAACAGCGTTTTAAACAGCGGACCATTAATACCCATACCCCATTGATAGGTCGGACTGGAATTGGTTTCTGAATCTGGAAGATTTTTAATGTATTGTCTGCCGAAGCCTCCATCCAGATAATAGTGCCAGGTAGGTCCCAACTTTCTGCCTAACTTGACTAATACCTTTTTTTCCTGATATTGAGCTGGACTAAAATAATTACGTGATCGGAACTGATTGGTAAATCCTCTAGCTATTGCTGTTAATGTCAATCCTAAATCCGGATTAACAATAAAAGAAGGAGCAAGATAATAGCCATTTCGCTCATTTCTATCACTTATCCTCATATGAGAATAGGAACCATCAAAGGACAAATAAGGTAGCGGACTCAGAGCAAGGCTAGCTCCGTATAGTCTGTTGGTAATTCGATTAGCAAAGGCCGGAAACGTTTCCAGAACTTCCTTCTGAGCCAACCATCTTATATTGATGTAATCATTGGGAGTAAATAATAAGGAAGTATTCCACAAAAACGGAGACCAGGTATCATGTTGCCCAAAAGTACCATTACGGTACTCAGTAGGTTCAACCTTTCCATCTAAAATCAGATATCGGCCCGAGCGTATACTTTGGCCTACATAAAATCCTTTTGCATCCATCACTCTTAAACCATTCTGAGTGTATTTAATGTGTTCAGGCCCCAATACCGTTTGACTTTGTTGACTCCAATAATGTCTGTAATCCAGAGTTGTTTTGTTCTTGGTAAATGTTTCCGAATCCACTGACCTGTAGTAAGACGGGCTGATGACATTCGGCCAGGTAGCCAGGTTGGTTTGCCATTCCAAATCCCTGAGATCTCGACCCAGTCCTGATTTTAAATCAACCGTCGCTATTATCTCACGATTGTTATCCAGCGTTTTTTGGGTCAAATCAGACCAATCAGACCAGGAACTTGCCTGAGATGAAGCAATCACCATTTCAGGTGTTGTATATTCCTGTTTAGATGGAATCTGACTGTAAGCCAAGCGCGGCCTGTCATAGTAAGCAAGACTTTTAACCAATCCAGCCAAGGCTAGCTCATGTTGTTTTTTTGATAAATTATAAGTGAGTATTTTTTTATATAAATTTTTTGCCCTCACGTAACGAGCCATCCAGAATTGCATCTTCCCCATGCCAAACAATGCAATAATTTGATCTTTGGGTTTGCTGGAGCTATTGAACATCAACTGATAATAGTCGAATGCAAATTGAGGCTGATTCATCAGAGCCATACTTTCTGCGGCCAAGCGATATAAAAGAGGTGATTTTTCAGCGTCAAGATACCATTTAATCGACTCATACATATGCGGCCCATTATTTAACTCAAGATAATGTTCTGCCTTCTTGATTTGATCGCCGATCTTTAATTGATTCAATTGCTCTATAAATTCTTGTTCTTTTTGCTCTATGCCCGGTAGATTTTTAATAGAGGACAGTTTATCAAGGCGAAATAAATAGTGCTCTGCGGCTGTTCTATTATTTAAGGCAAGTTGCATTTTGATCATGCCCATTAACGCGATAGACTGATTCGTTGCCTTCTTGCTGATTGCATAGGCTTTTTGATAATAAACGAAGGATTGTTTGGGATTATCCATAATTGCCATACATTGACCAGCAATTATCAAGAGTTGAAATGACTCTTCTGAGCGTAAATAAGGATGGATGATACGAAAAGCTTCCTGGCCCTGATTTTTATCAATTAATTCACGCGCCTCTTGGATTAGAGCATCTTTTTTAAGTTCTTCAGCTTGTTTTAAGCCATTTTTTGCTTCAGAAGCATCCTGCTCATTCAGCGGCATAGACACGAGTTGTTGATATAACTTGATTGCGTCTTCATAATCCATCAACCAGAGTTGAGTACGAGCGACTTTAAACAGCGCTATCTTCTGAAGAAGATCATTTTTGAAGAACAGAGCTTTTCCATAGGCTTGTTTGTAAGCCTTGAGAGCTTCGACTGGCTTTTCCTTGTCAGCAAACTGATTCCCTGTTTTAATCAAACCGTCAATCAAGGTATTGATTTGATCCTGAGCGGTATCAAACCCTGATTTTGCAATAGAATAGTCTTCTTTATCCAATTTGAAGGACAGTAAGGTTTGATAGGTTTCATACGCTGTCTCATACTCTTTAAGCTGAGTTTGTAATTTACCTATTTTAAATAAAGCAACACGTTCGATAACAATATTATTGATTAATTTTCCATGGTACAGAGCAGATTTGTAACTATCCAATGCTTTCTGTAAATAACCCAATGCTGAATAGGTATCACCCAAGGTCAGTTCAATATTATAATTCTTTTGCTTTTGTTCGAGCTGTTCCAGAATGCTCAATGCCTCTGAAAATTTATTTTGATTATATAATTCCTTAGCCTTGGAGTATTCTTGCCAATAGTTATTACCCACAGTATCGGCATAAGAGCAATTCATAATGTAATGCGCCAGTAAAATTACAAGCAGCTTGCGAATCAACAATTCAATCTCCATATTCCTGGATCGGTAATCGACACAACAGGCTAATTAACCCTATTCTTTCTTGGTGCCCCATGTTTTTTTACGTCGCAATAATTCTGAAACATACCCGTAAATCACTGCCGGATTCATCAAAAATTGATAAAAAAGAACATAAAGCACAAATCCCAATATATTTTTCCTGACTTTAAAGTTACTTCGTTGAAATAAACTGCGTTGCCCTACATAAAAAATTAAATTACTTAATATTCCCAAGGGTAAAACTGCAAGAGTCATAGGACCAGCAATATAAAAATACCCGAAAAATGCGGCAATTACACCTGGAACAAATACGAAAAGAAATACATTATCAAATAATATAAAAAATAAATTCCAGTATACATAAAATGTCGAGAGACGAGGACGCAACAATATTCCCGGATATTGACGAAAGGCTTCAAACAAACCTCTTGCCCATCGACTTCGTTGAAAGAAAAACTGTTTGTATGTTTCCGGTACGTTAGTAAATGATATTGCCTCCTCCGCAAAATCAATTCTATAGCCTTTATTTAGCAAAGACCAGGTAAGCACAATATCCTCTCCGACAACTTCCGGCCACCCGTTTACTTCTTGCAAGGATGCTTTGGTATAAACAGAAAAACATCCCTGAGCAACCAAAGTGCCTTGGTAGAAACTTTGAGTACGTTTAATCACTGCAATTGCATGAAAATAATCCCATTCCTGAATACGAGTCATTAAAGTAGCACGGGAGTTTTTCACATAAACTGATCCTGCACATGCAACGGTTCCTTTGGGGCCGGTCAACAGTTTGGTCATGAGATTTTTAATTGCTGAAGACTGCAAATAGGTATCTGCATCAATGGTAATGACATAATCAGTCGTTACATGCGGAAATGCAAAATTCAGTGCTGCAGCCTTACCTTTATGATTGGCTTCCAATATGCGCAAATTACCTAATTTCAGTATTTTTGCTTTTTCAACAGTTTTATCAACTGACCCATCGTCTATTAAAAAGATCTCGATTTTAGCTGGGTATTCCTGTTTTTTAATCGAGTTCAAAGTGAATTCGATAGAATGCTCTTCATTGTATGCGGCAATGAGAACCGATACAGCAGGATATTCATGTTTATAAATTTTGTTTTTACGTGAATCAGTTAAATAACTGGTCAATAAAAACATATACATAAAGCCAGGAATCAAGGCAATTGACAGAACAATGATTACCGAAGGGATAAATGTTACAAGACCTGCCAAATCATAGATCCACGTAATGGATAAATAAAAGCATAATAAAAACCACATTAAAGAAATAATGAGGTTGAATAAAAATTTTGTCCTAACGTTTATGTACATAAATCAGCCAGGGGGAGCATGTCTTAAATAGAAGGAATCAATAGGAGTCATATCTAAAAGCTTATAAAACTGTGCGACAAAAGTCCATTCAATAAATAGAAAATTGACTGCACTGGTCAAAAAAGAGTAACAATACCTGTGAGATGGATTAATAGTACTCAATACAGCAAAACTCAGGAATTCTTGATTTTGGCTTGTGGCAGACCGATTAGAAACTCATAAATTTTATCTGGAAGATCCGGGGCCTTATAGAAATATCCTTGAGCAAAATCGCATCCATGAGATACAACAAAATCTCTTTGGAACTCAGTTTCTATTCCTTCGGCTAATACCTGAATATTAAGACTATGGCCTAAGTTGATAATTGCTTTGGCGATAGCCGCATCATTAGGATTCGATGCCATTTCATTGATAAATGAACGATCAATCTTCAACTTATCGACCGGGAATTGTTTGAGATAAGATAAACTGGAATAGCCTGTACCAAAATCATCAATAACTAATTTGGTTCCCATGTCTTTTAAGGAGTACATGGTTTCAACCACAAGATCGATGTCCTCAATCAATAAACTTTCAGTTAATTCAAGCTCAAGATACTTTGCTTGTAATCCGCTGGATTTTAGAGCTCTGGAAACCATATCAGGCAAATTGGTTTGCCTGAACTGTCTTCCTGAGATATTAACCGCAATACTTAAATCCTTTAATCCCCTTGTTTGCCATTCCTTCATTTGCCTGCATGCTTCATGCATGGCCCATTCGCCCAACTCAAGAATTAACCCATTTTCTTCAGCCATGGGAATAAAATCAACTGGACTAACTAAACCTAAAATCTTGCTATGCCAACGCATTAACGCCTCAAAACCAATCACCTTGGATTGCTTTAAATCAATTAATGGCTGATAAACCAGGAACAATTCATTATTTTTTATAGCATCTCTCAATGCAGAATCTAATTGCATGTGATTAATAACGCGCCTGTTCATTTCAGGTTCATAAACGCGATAGGTATTTCTTCCACTGTCTTTTGCATGATACATGGACAAATCCGCACTCTTCATCAAGGACTCGTAATCTCCACCATCACGAGGATAATAACTAATCCCCAGGCTAGCAGTAATTTTTAAGCTGTGCTGATCGATTTGTATTGGCTTTTCAATGGAACGTAATATACCCTCAGCCATAATCTCAGCCTGCTGATATGAATCAATTTCTGAAAGTAAGATTACAAACTCATCACCACCAAGTCTGGCAACCGTATCAAAATCATCCGTTGCGATTAAGAGCCTGTTGGAGATGGCCTGCAATAATTTATCACCCATATTATGGCCCAAAGTATCATTGGTCATCTTGAATCGATCCAAATCTAAAAACATAAATGCCAGGATGGATTTTTTCTTTTTGGCAAGAAGTATGGCCTGATCAACCCGGTCCATTAATAAAACCCGGTTGGGCAAATGAGTCAGTGAATCATAGGTAGCTTGCATGACCAATTGATTTTCCATATCTCTGCGCTGGGTAATATCATTTAAAATACATACGTAATGTTTCACATTACCCAAAGAGTCTTTTACAGGAGCAACACTGATTTCACACCAGTAAACCGTCCCGTTTCTTTTAATGCTTTCCATCTCAACCATTTCTTCACGCAATTCCCTTATAGCCAGCTCAATCCTTTTATTATTAACCTCTTCCGAGTTAGAACCGAGTAAACTAACCAAACTTTTTCCTAAAGCTTGTTGTTCTGTATATTCCGTCGTTCGTTCAAAAGCGCGGTTGACATAAATTACTTTATTTTCATTTTTGGAAATATCGATAATTGCAATGCCATGTGTACTTGCTTCTATGGCTCGCTCGCGTATTCGTAATTCATCTTGCGCAAGACGTTTTTGAGTTACATCACGAAAACTGTACACCCTCCCAACAATCTGCGAGCCAACACGTTGAGGTTGAGTGAAGCGTTCGTATATTCGCCCGTCTTTGAATATTAATTCAGGTAATTCCCCCTGCCACTCCGGATTTTGGTAAAGATATTGAACGTCTGAAATTAACGATTGAGGATCAATTAACTGCTCCAATATATACTCAAAGCTCATGCTTTCCTTGCCGGATTCCAACATATAAGAAGGTATGCGCCACATTTCCACAAACTTTTGGTTCCAGTCAACTACAGCTCCATGACCATTGACCATCATGATTCCATCGGCAGTGGATTCCAAAGTGGCCCGCAGTAACGATAAGGATTTTTCAAGCTCGATATTTTTCTCAAGGATTTCATCAGTTTTAACGGAAATGTTCTCGGTCAAAGGAGATTTGCTTGAACGCTGAAATTCGGGTTGAGTGTGGTACCATTGCTCCAACAGATCGGATAAACCAGGATGATTACCCAATACTCCCAATTCGTCTCTGATATCTGTTACAGACGGCTCTTTGCCTCTTTTTTTTATTTTTTCTGCGGCAGCGGCAACTTTTTCGTAATTGATTTCTTGCCTACGCATGCATCCCTCACTAGAATGTCCTTCATGATGATTAACGGCATCTTCTGTATTTACTTTAGCAAATAAAGAACTAGAAGTACAGTTAATGAACAAATAAGTCTCATTACTCAGGAAGAATAATTAGTCTGAATTTTTTAAAAGGATTACATTAAAATGAAAAAAACTCACTTTGATACACGGGCAATTCATGCAGGTCAAGAACCTTGTCCAAGCACTGGTGCGGTAATGACGCCTATATATGCAACATCAACCTACAAACAAATTGCCCCGGGTGAGCATCTTGGTTATGAATATTCCCGTACAAAAAACCCGACCCGTTCCGCTTATGAGGCCTGTATCGCGAGTCTGGAATCAGGTCAATATGGATTTGCCTTTGGTTCAGGTATGGCAGCCATCAATACCGTGATCGATCTTCTCGATGCTGGAGATCATGTCATAGCAATGGATGATCTATACGGGGGTACGTTCAGATTATTTGATAAAGTAAAAACCCGCACTTCTCATTTATCTTTTTCCTTTATTGATATGACCAATCCGGCCACCATAGAGGCCGCTATTACCCCCAAAACCAAACTGCTATGGATAGAAACGCCTTCTAATCCCATGCTAAAATTAGCCAATTTACGTGATATAGCCGCCATAGCTAAAAAACATGGGCTGATCACTGTTGCCGACAATACATTTGCAACGCCCTGGATTCAACGGCCCATAGAATTGGGATTTGATATCGTTATTCATTCTGCAACAAAATACCTGAACGGTCATTCAGATGTGGTCAGTGGTGTTGTGGTTGTTGGAGATAATCCTGAATTAGCCGAGCGATTAGGATATTTGCAAAATTCCTGTGGAGGAATTGCGGGACCTTTTGACAGTTTTCTGGTTTTAAGAAGTTTAAAAACCTTATCCATTCGCATGGAGCGACACTGCAAAAATGCCAATGAACTGGCACAATGGCTAAGCAGTCATCAGAAAATCAAAAAGGTGATTTACCCTGGTTTAACAAGCCATCCACAGCATTCATTGGCTAAAGAGCAAATGCATGATTTTGGAGGTATGATCTCCATGGTAATCGATGGCAATCTGGAGCAAGCCAAAAGATTTTTAGGCCGTTGTGAACTCTTTACCCTGGCTGAAAGTCTTGGAGGAGTTGAGAGCTTGATAGAACATCCGGCCATTATGACGCATGCTTCCGTACCAGCCAATCAGCGTAAAGCCTTGGGTATCGACGATGGTTTGATTAGACTGTCTGTTGGAATTGAACATATAGACGATTTACGTGCTGATCTGGAATATGCCTTAAGTTAAAAACATCATTAAATATCAGGAGTAGTGATACATGCAAAAACCAAATAAATTTCAGGGGTACATTAAAGCAGTAATGGCAACCCTGCTTCTTATTTTTTCTACCACCTTTTGCTTTATCCCTATCCTGTTTATTGGACTATTTAAATTATTTCCCAATAAATCATGGCAAGCACTCTGCACTCGCTGTGTGGATGGCATTGCCACCTTTTGGTGCGGCATTAATAATTACTATGTCAATAATGTGCAAAAAATCAAATGGGACATAACCGGGTTAAATAACCTGAATCGGAAAGACTGGTATCTGGTTATTGCCAATCATCAAAGCTGGCTTGATATTGTCATTCTTCAACGCTTATTTAACAGAAAAATTCCCGTATTGAAATTTTTTATAAAAGATCAACTAAAATGGGTACCCTTGCTTGGATTTTCCTGGTGGGCAATGGGCTGCCCTTTTATGAAAAGATACAGCAAAGAATATCTGGCAAAAAAACCACACAAACAAGGTAAAGATGTAATCTCCACATTCAAAGCGATAGAAACATTTAAAAGAACTCCGGCATCGATTATGAATTTTGTTGAAGGAACTCGTTTTACTTTATCCAAGAAAGAACAACAACAATCACCTTATAATCATCTGCTCAAACCCAAAGCAGGTGGTATCAGTTTTATTATCAGTTCTATGGGATCGCAACTCACCAGCATTCTGGATGTAACCATAGTCTATTCAGAAAAAAATCACTCACTTTGGGATTTTCTTTGCAATCGAATAAAATCCATTAAAGTAAATATCAGACAGATTCCCATTCCAACTCAATTTACCTCTTTAAATCTCATTAATGACAAGGCAACTCAAGATGAATTTAAAGACTGGTTAAACAAGCAATGGGCTGAAAAAGATACTCTAATTGCCTCATTACAGGAATAACTTATGAACTCACTTCAAACTATAATTGAACAAGCATTTGAACATCGTCAAAACCTGTCCATGGATACCGCGTCACCCGAATTGATTGCGGCCATTGACGAAGTCCTTTCCTGTCTTGATAATGGACAATATCGAGTTGCCGAAAAAATTAATGATGAATGGATCGTTCATCAATGGATAAAAAAGGCAGTACTTTTATCATTTAAACTCTTCCCCAACCAAGTGATTGATTCCGGTTTTTGTCAGTTTTATGACAAAGTCCCTCTAAAATATACTGGCTATAGCAAGGAGCAATTTCAACAATCAGGAGTTCGAGTTGTGCCTCACGCCATGGTTCGGCGAGGAGCCTATATTGCAAAAAACTCAGTATTAATGCCCTCTTATGTGAATGTTGGTGCTTATATTGACGAAGGTGTTATGGTAGATACCTGGGCAACAGTTGGTTCCTGTGCCCAAATAGGCAAAAACGTTCATTTATCTGGTGGAGCTGGTATCGGTGGCGTTCTGGAACCGCTGCAAGCCAATCCAACCATTATTGAAGACAATTGTTTTATCGGGGCACGCTCGGAAGTGGTTGAAGGAGTCATTGTAGAACGAAACTCAGTCATATCAATGGGTGTGTTTCTAGGTCAAAGCACCAAAATATACAATCGCATGACGGGAAGCATTACCTATGGCAGAATTCCAGCGGGATCTGTTGTCGTTGCAGGAAATCTGCCAAGTGACGATGGCAGCCATAGCCTTTATTGTGCTGTTATTGTGAAGCAGGTCGACGAAAAAACACGCGCAAAAGTAAGTATCAATGAATTACTCAGAGCGAATTAAAATGAATGACATAAAAAACATCCTGGCTAAACTCATTAGTTTTCCGTCCATCACCCCCGAGGATGCGGGGTGCCAGGATTTTATGATCCAGTTCCTCAAAAATTTGGGATTTAATTGCCAAATAATGAATCAAGGGCCGGTAACTAATTTTTTTGCCTGTTATGGCTCTATCGGGCCTTTATTAGTCTTCGCAGGGCATACAGACGTAGTTCCGGTTGGCGAGATCACAAAATGGGGCTCAGATCCATTTGAACTGCAGGCTAAAGGCGATATGCTTTACGGCCGTGGAGTTGCTGATATGAAAGGTAGTTTGGCCAGCATGCTAGTCATGGCTGAACGATTTATCAAAACCTATCCTTCATTTCCGGGAAGGTTAGGTTTTTTGATAACCAGCGGCGAAGAAGGTGATGATTTTGATTTTGGAACTCCTTATGTTATGGAGCAATTACAAAAACAGGACATCCATATTGATTATTGTATTGTAGGTGAGCCATCCAGTACCAGCCGGGTAGGTGATGTAATCAAAATCGGCAGACGAGGTTCATTGAGTGCGAAAATCAGCTTGCATGGTAAACAAGGTCATGTGGCGTATCCTCATTTAGCAGATAATCCAATTCATAGAATTAGCCCGGTTCTTGCTGAATTAACCTCTATTCAGTGGGATAATGGCAACGCCTTTTTTCCACCTACGTCCATGCAGATTACCCACATTCAATCAGGAGGCCAGGCGAATAACATTATACCTGGAGAGTTGAATCTGCATCTTAATTTCAGATACTCTACGGAACAAACAGACCACTCATTAATAGAAAAGGTAATGAGTACATTCAATCACTATGATCTGGCTCCAATTGTAGAATGGCGACTCAATGGGGAACCGTTCCTGACGGATAAGGGCGAGCTTCTTGAAAGTTGCAAACAGGCTATTACCAAAATTACCGGATTAACTCCAGATTTATCGACCAACGGCGGCACTTCAGATGGTCGTTTCATTGCTCCTTACGGGATTGAGGTCATCGAACTGGGTCCATGCAATGCAACGATACACCAGGTCAATGAATGTGTTTCACTAAAGGATCTTCAATTATTGGAGGCCATGTATTTTTCGATTTGCGAGCAACTGATACTTGGTTAGCATCGATTCATTAGCATGCAGGTGAATATTGTACTGCAAATCATAAAAAACCTGTCCTGGAACATATGACTTTAATCCCGTAGTGGGTTCTGCCAATACGGGATTAAGCTGTTTGGCACATCCTCTGATAATGTCTTTTCCTAACCCAGCTCAAGCTCCAGAGAGGATTGCTTTTTAGGGTTCAATTTTAATTCTTCGTCAGCTACCGCTTTATCATTAACTACTTTAGTGACACAGGCATCAGACCAGACGTTTAAAGACGTTTCCAGCATATCTATCATGGCATAGAACGGTAAAATAACGCCCATTAAGGTAATAGGAACATTCATGCTGGATAATAAACTGATGCTAAGAAAAAAGCAGCCCATTGGAACTCCCGCATTTCCTATAGCAGCGATTGTTGAAACCAGAATCCACAAACCCATAGCAGGATAAGAGATTGGCATTCCATGACTTTGCATCAAATAAATCACTGTAGCAAATATAAACGCAGCACAACCATTCATGTTAATGCTGGTGCATAAAGGCAAAACAAAACGGCTGATTTTCGGTTTGACCTGCAAATTGGTTTCAATCGTATTCATGGTTATCGGCAAGGTTCCTACCGATGATTTAGAGAAAAAAGCAACGGATAATGCGGGTATCATTGCACGCATCGAGGCAAAGGGTTTAATCCCATTCATTTTCAGCCACAGAGGTAGAATAATAAATCCCTGAATCAAATTAGCCAGTACGATAATCAATAAATACTGGCCTATACCTTTAATGTCCATTCCCGAGCGCAACTGCACTACCGTGGAGGTAATAAATCCAAACAGCCCCAGAGGAATCAGCGTAATAATCCAACGAGTCATGACTAAAAACATGCCATGAGCACCGCGGAAAAATTGGGAAATGGTTTCCCTTGGACCATCTTCTGGAATTTGACGTATGGCAAATCCAATAACAATACTCAGTAATAAAACCCCCATGACTTGCTGCTCAAGGAATGGAGATAATAAATTAGTAGGAATGATATTTGCCAAATAACCCAGATATCCCAGATTATTCATTGAATTTGAAGCAGTTTCCTGCAAATTGACCTGTACAGTATTGGGATTAATGATGATATAAAGCAAGCAGCTAATGGTTGCGGCAACCAATGTAGTCAAGAACGTGTATTTAATGGTTCGTTGCCAAATTCGTTTCATCACCGCATCAGTTTTATAATTAGCCAAGGTGACAATGATTGAGAGCGAAATAATGGGTAAACTTATGCACTTGAATATTTTTATGAACAATTCAGAAATAAGCAGTCCCAATCCCTTTAATATAGCAATATCAGACAGACCACTTAGAATTCCCAAACCAATCATGAGTACATAGATTAAAGGAGTGGTTAAAAATTTTTTTTTGCTTTGTTGATGTGCTGCACACATATTTAAATCCTTAATTCTTAGAATAAAAAACAAGAGAAACCAGAGATTTAACAGCAGCAACAGCAATACAGTAACTTGATGTCTGAGTGAGATAAAAGGCGGGTAAAATGTAGCGGTTGAATTGACATAAACACCATTACCTTGGTAAAAATTTGAACATATCGTGTATATTCTAACATAATGTGAGTATACGTCAATACTATACATTAAAAATAGGCCCTGTACATGACAAAAAAACCTGTCTTGCCCGCGCAGGCGGGCAACCACTCATCAAAATAAACCGATGCCAAAAAGCCAGTCGGGATTATTTTTCTCCACGATTAAACTATCCTTCAACTCGCTGATCCACTCCATATCACCTCCTTTTGGCGTTCGAGATGATATGATTTTTAGTGTATGTCAGCGAGTTATCTCAATGTACTGTAGTGCCAAAATGCCAAATAGTTGCCCGCCTGCGCGGGCAAGACAGGTTTTTTGGTCATGTACAGAGAAAAGTAGGCAAAATAATACCAGGGCGTGTTTACAATTCAACTCCGCAGACTACAGGCCGTCAAACGAGCCTCGCCGTTTTCGAAAGCGCCGACCAGGGATTAGGGAAGATGAACAAGACTCAGCATTGATATTCTCGAGTTGATTAAACAACCCTATCTTCTCACATCCCGAATAAATTACTAAAAATCGACCAGTTCGATACTGTTTATTTGTTGCTTGAAACGCATGATGCGTCTGAATGCGTCGTCTATACGTTTAAGTTCTATCGTATTGTTTTGCACTAATTGTTCAATGCAATCGATAACCTCGGTTGCCGTAATACTGCCTAGTTGATTTGCAAATATCATCATATCTGCACCTGCATTAATTGTAAGGGCAAGTGACTCTTCCAGGGTATAATGTTTTGAAATGGCCTGCATTTGTAAATCATCACTGATTATAACGCCATCATATGCCATAGTCTCTCTTAAAAGGCCAGTTAAAACTTCATGAGACAGGGTTGCTGGAAGCCCTTGACTGTCCAATTTCTTGTTAACCACATGCGCAGTCATCACCATAACCGGTTTATCACTGTCTCTTAACAAATGGCGATAGGGTACTAATTCATCAAAGTGAAAGGTATCAGTAACATCGACAAATCCTTCATGCGTGTCACCAACAGCACTTCCGTGTCCAGGAAAATGTTTATAGCAACACCCTATTCCATAACGGCTGAACACGCTAACAAATTGTCTGGCCGCCTGTGCTACGGCATCAGGATTATTTGAAAAACTACGGCCTAATCTTCCTATAATACCTTGTTGCTCATTTAAATTTAAATCGACCACTGGAGCAAAATTAAGGTTAAAACCCAGAGATTTTAATGTAGATGCCATTTGCCCTGCTTCTTCATTAAAATCATTTGGTGACAATTTTGCCAAATCGCAAGGTCTCATTGTCGTCATGCATCCATCAATTTTTGCCAATCGATCAACAACGCCACCCTCATAATCCAGAGCGATGAGCAATGATGGCGCCTCGTCGTTTATGTACAACGGTGCAGGGCAATGATTTAACTGATGGATCAAATGTTTGATTTGAGTCTTGCTCTTTAGATTTTTACCGTAGGTATTAGTAGCGAGGTCTTTATCAAATAACAAAACACCGCCAAGGCCATCATTGGATAACCATTGAGCTATAGGGCTATGCTCATGCAGTTCACATCCATTAAACCCCATAATCAACATTTGTCCAATTTTATTTCTAAGAGTAATCATTTGCTTGCCTCATCCTAACTGATGGACGAAATAATACACAAAGATGTGATGCAAGGCTATGTGTTACCCTTAGAAGGTTTAAAAAACACATGTTTTGCTTCTACTACCCTGTTTAGGGTTCAGGAATGGAACCAAAATCACACTTACAATTTCCTTTCGCATCCGGTGGTAAAGGAACCTGTGAAAAATCTGCAGTAAAACACACCGGGATAGTCCAGGCTATATGTTCTGGATTACTGGTACGAGGTAAAGTCCAGCTTTTCAGTGCGGGATAAGATTTACCCACCTCACTTTGCCAAAAAACAGGGGCATATCGAGAATAATAGAGTAAACGCTGGCCAGCAGTACAAGCAAACTCAGTACGCCCCCAGGATTTTCCCTTTGGTACAGTTATAGTGAATAATTTAGTATTATTAGTTGCATCAAAAACATCTACTGATACGTCATAATTTGTCCAACAATTGTCCTTAGCCAAGGTATAGTAGCAAGTAAAAGACCATATTGAACTGCTAAAAGAAATCAGCCAGGAAAGAGCTAATAGTCGAATTATCATGATAAGACCCTGCCGAGAACCTGATCGATGAATATATATTCAGTATATACAACTCGTGATAAAAATGTATTGTGTTCCTTATAGAGCACGAAAAAAAACAGTATCCTGAGTGAGTGTTCAAAAATACTTGCCCTGCCCCTACTGCGGAGGTTTGGGTTCAGGAATAGATCTAAAATCACACTTGCAATTGCCCTTGGCATCCGGCGGTAAAGGAACCTGTGAAAAATCAGCAGGAAAACAAACGGGAATAGTCCAGGCAAGATCCCCTGGATTTATTTTACCTGGTAAAGTCCAATTTCTTAGGGCTGGATATGTTTTGCCTTTTTCACTTTGCCAAAAAACGGGAGAATATCGAGAATAATAAAGTAAACTTTGAGCAGGAGTGCATGAAAACTCTACCCGTCCCCAGGATTTTCCTTTTGGGACAGTAAGGCTAAATACTTTATTTGTATTTGATGCATCAATGACGTCTACAGACACATCATAATTAGTCCAGCAGTTGTCCTTAACCAAGGTATAATAACACGTGAAGGACCAGATAGGTTGACAGAACACTATTATCCCAAATAGAGCAAAAATACGAACTATCATCATAATAAGACCGTTATTGGAAGCTGAGCTATGAGTAATATAATCAGTATATACAATTCGTCGCAAAATGGTATGAAGAAGTTACGAAGATACGGTGTTCCACAATTAAGAATGAGTTGAACTCCCTTTCAACTCGCGGTCACTTTAATCTACTACACCCTAAATCAGGGACAGAAACAACAACTGTCTTCATAATCTTCGTCTTGCTGAGATTCAGCGTGCATTTCCGGTCTCATAGCCTGTCCAAGTGCAATAAAACCAAAACCAACAGCCAATACTGTAGCAGCCAAAGCCCAACCTGCCAAAATTGCAGCCCCTACCGCTGGTACTCCGAGAGCGACAGATAAACCTACCGCAATGATTGAAGTAATTGGAGAAACTATAAGTAAAGGAAGAGGATCAAACCTTGGTCCCCAAAACATTGTTCCCAATATATATCCTGTTAAAAAGCTATTATGATGTTTTTCTGCATATGCAAGAAGGACTAGATCAATTGAAATAGTACCGACTGCCGCCATAATCAATAAACCGGCTCCGCCCCCGTACATTAAGCCTTTACCTATAATTAAACTGAAGTCAGCAACTCCTTTTTGCATGGCATTCTCTAAAGACATAATAAATTCCTCATCCAGTAAAAAATAACGCAAAATACATCATATTTAAACCATAATCAATAAATTTTAATCAAATTCAGTGTGTCCATATACCCTACAATTACTTAATACCCTCCTGATAGGGTCATAAAAAATCTTATCTAATGAGTAAAAAGCTCTCTTTCTTAATTAAATTACAGCTCATTTCACATATAGTCTTGCATTTATTTTCTGACAAGTATAAGCTTGGCCGGTTGGAGAGGTGGCCGAGTGGTTGAAGGCGCACGCCTGGAAAGTGTGTATACGGCAACGTATCGAGGGTTCGAATCCCTCTCTCTCCGCCAAAATTATGTCTCACCCCCGTGCACTGTAAAATAAGCTTCAAAAAATAAGCTTCGCTTTCTGAATGAACTAATTTAATCAGGGATATGACAGATGAAAATGAAATTACAAATAAGCGCATTAGGAATTTTATTATCAGTCAACGTATTCGCAGATGGATACTACCCCGAATTAACATCACAAGATCAACCATGGACCATCACAGCGAGTGTAGGCAATGGAAGATATCAGGACATATACTCTAAAGATGGAAAATCTGTCATGGGGCGTCTTGCGCTAGGAAATGAACTGATGCTTTCTGGAGATTTTGCTCTCGGACTTGAATTAGGTATACAAAACGGCCATCAGATGCGTCTTAATATTCCCAATGAGACATTAGCGGTTCTGGAATGGCTTCCTGTTAAAACAACACTTGGCCCCATGCTTGATTTATTACTTACTACTAAAAGTGATCCTTTATTTGGTAGCTCCTTCTTTGCTCAGTTAAAAGGCGGTGTTGCTTACCGCTATTGGCAAATGGAACATCGGCCAATTAAAGAAAAATCACAACTGGCAGGAGAATTCCAAGCGGGAATTGGTTATCCAATTACAGCTTTAGCCAGTTTAAATGTCTTATACCAGGGGGTATACGGTAACGATCCCAAACCCAAAATTTATACGGCTACAAAAACTGCAAGAATATCTAATATACCTATTTTGCACGCGGTACTTTTAGGCCTGACGGTGAACCTTTAAATTAAATGCTCCCAATTCTCTGAATTTGCTATCGATTACAGGATATCAGTTCAATATTGCTCATCTTTATTTTCCACAAAATGCACTCAAATCGATATAAAAGACTATAATTTAATCTTCAAGGGTGAATATAAACGCTATAAATCGAGTGCAGTATCGAAATTGGAATGATGAATTCAATGGAGTAGTACCATGAAAGAAAAACATTATGCCTATAAGATTAATCAATCCCCTTCAGATCTGATTTGTGCTCATGCTGAAATTGAAGAAGATAAAATGTTGGACTTGCTAATTGAAATTCAGAATGATCATACAGAAGGTATCTTCTGGATATTTAAACAATTTGGAGATTTACCCAAAGAACCCTTGAGCATTATCGATTGTACTCATAACAGAATTTACTATCATTACTCTGGAGAAGTTGAACAATTGAAAGATGTAATAAAAAAATTAACTCATTAACTGGTGGCTTACAGCGCAAACATAGTATTGTCCCTCAAATTATAATAAAGCTTTAAAGACGTTAACTCAGGTCAACACATTATATTTGGATGAGCATATTAATTAAATTACGCTCTATCAATGAATAACATGCACCACGAAATTCCCGCAACAATTCCTTTGAGTTTTTTTTGGTATAATTTAAATTTAATACTAGGCTCTGTGAACAAATTTGATTAATTACTTGAAAAATAGGCAGCTGGCGTAGCCTGGGAGCAGGCCCAAAGGGCCGTATCCCAGGGTTTCTTTTAAGTTGTAAATGGATTATTGCCATAAAATTAATTAAAAAGATTGGTCTAAGTGAGTTTGGAGAGTAAATGAGTGGTGAACTTAAGCTGGCATAACAATGAAAACCTGGGATACGGCCCTTTGGGCCTACTCCCAGGCTTGTATCTTTAAATTGTAAGCAAGAAAGCTTAATCTCAAGGGCACTTGGGATGGGAGAAGAGATCTTGAATCCAGGCAAGGCA
>NZ_RZGU01000019.1:0-83876 GCF_003990085.1 Legionella sp. km535
TGTTACCCCATAACCTTGTTCTAAAACGAGACTAATTGCATCCAGTTTAAATTCTTTGGGGTATTTCTTTCTTATCGTCATTACTTTCTCCAGTTAAGTGCATTATCTCTTAACTGGGGTGCTCAAATCTATTAAACCACGTCAAAACAGCCAATTTACTGGTTAAAATACTTCCTCAGGTCGGCGTTATTGGACATACCCAGGTCTCTATGGTGAATGATACCCCGCATGGAGATGATGGGGTTTATTTTAATACGACTAATGAGGATCGGGTTCAGACTTCTTCTGTACCTATGATTGGAGTGGATGATATTATTGCTTTACCTAAGGGGCAAGCTTTTGTATTAGTAAATGGCAATCAGATTTGGAAAATTAGGATTCCTTTACCTATGCCCAAATAAGTAATGATTATCTGACAGTAATAAATCTATTTTTTGGTCTACAATTAAACAAAATGGATTCATGGATGATTTAAATGAATATAGCTTCTATTTACTGGGTACCTAATAAAAGCACCCCCTTAATTTGGTATATGCTTATCAATGAAACACATCAAATCCTTATACCCCCAAGTTGCATAAGTGCGAATAATATTAAAGAAAATCTAGATACAATATTTGCTGAATTTAATCTTGCCTCGCATAATGGTTATAATGTGAACTATAAATCCATATTTAAGCAATTTAAAAGACATAGGACTGATTCAGCCGATTTTGATAATGAAATTAACCAACAGATAGAAAGTAGAAATCTCCAATCTGATAAAAAACAATCAAAAATAAAGAAAGATGCTCGTTCATTATTAAAAAGAGCATTAGCTAAACTTCACATACCAATAGAGCCAAATGAATCTATAGATTTATGGGCGATAAGTCTTAAAGTTGGTCAAAAAGAAAGTAGTGTAAGAAAAGCCATAGAAAAATTATGGAAGATCAATAAAAGTATTAAACGATTTGATAAAGACAATAAAAAATTGTTTTCTGAATTTTTTACTCAGCTAAAGGAATAATTTTTACATTCAAAAATTGTGTTAGGGAGACTCCATGGACAGTGCAACAAAAGAAACTCTAACAAAAATATTTGAAGAATGGGGTTTTTCCGAAGAAGAAAAACTACTCATTGAATATTCAAATACTGCCACTACTAAGGAAATAAACCACTCACAAGTAATTTCGACATTTCTTCTAGTCAAACAATTAAAAAATTCAACCGAGAAAATAATTGAATCAAACAGCAAATTAGCTGAAGCTGAAAATAAGAATTCAAAAAAAATGCAGCAGTTAACATGGGCACTAATAGGAGTAGGAACACTTCAGGCCATAGGTGTTATATTACAACTATTCAAAGGTTGTCTTTGAATATGAATAAAAGCTATCCAGCAAACCAGTTTAATTAAATTTTTTGTTAACTAAAACTATTTCAAATTAGTTCCATATTTTCTGCGTCACTGCAAATTTCCAGCAGTGACGCAGAAAAATCACCTAGATTTTACCGCGTAAAATCAACACATTTCAGCATTTTGTCCGATCCCGCCAATCGGGATTGGACAAAATTCTTTCCAAAACACCTTGCGAAGCAAGCACCGCTTTGCTAATTTGGAAATCAAGCATGACTGATGAGCTGGTGAAACTCCGGCGAAACGCCAATCGACGTCTTATGCTAAGCCACTTCATTCTCTAACTCCGTGGCTGGACGTTCAGTAGGGAAAACCATCTAGGAATCTCTGTCATTCGACAGGGCAACTCCCTCGGGAGTTTAAGTCAATTTATTTCAATTTGACCATGGACTTGTATGACAAGAGCCATTGTCTTGTCGTTTTTATTAATCATCAAAACAAGGAGGAAATAGCACCCAAAACTGTTGTAAATCGGCGAGATCGTTTGCCTTATAACGATTGATTTGCCCCCCACTTCGGGCTTTATGGCTTTGGCCAGGTTTCATCTTTGAGTGAACCGCCCGTTCAACACTAAACCAAAGACAGGGCAAATAAATTTTTATCGGATGGGATGATGAGAAAATACAGCTTAAGACAAACTGCCAACCAATATTTAAAGCTAGGTAATCAAGGCAGCTACAAAGTTAAAAAACAACGTGCATATGTCATTCGTAAAATGATTGATGATCTCTATACCATTGGTGATGTGCCATCTTCCTGGAAAAATATCCAATCGCACCAAATTCACCAATTGGTAGCTCATTGGAGAAAGAGTAAGCTACGTTCCAGCACGATTATGAATCATATGACTATCGTCAGACATTACCTGCTCAGTATAGACTGCCCTATTCCCAATATTGACAATAAATCGCTGCAACTTAGCAAAACAAGCAAGAAACGCAAAAGAAAACTCAAAGTCCAGCATAACCATTGGCAATCATGGGATAATTCAATTCCCCGCCTCATCATGGCATTACAAACTGAATTTGGTCTTACTTTTCAGGAAGCCATTTATATAAAACCTGAAATTAACATCCAAGAAGATAGTGTTTGGGTAACCAGAAACATTGCGTTTAATTCCATAGACAGGACAATTCCTATCAGATTTGAATCGCAAAAAGCCATTCTGGATGAAATCAAAAAGATTACTAACTGTAAGTGTATTGCTGAATTTAACGATTATGAAGACACCAGAATTGCTTGGCGAAAGGCTTTAAAAAAACATGCACTTCCGATTAATAAAGCCTACCGCTATCTCTACGCTAAACAGATGGCTCAATATCTTTTACCCCTATTAGGAAGATATGAAACCTATTGGGTTATTCGCAGCGAAATGGGCATCAAATCCCGTGACACTTTATGGAGATATCTCAATGAGTAAATCCAAACTTAAAAATGCTCAGTATTCCATCAATGAATGCATTAAGAAAATCCAAAACCACTCTCATGCCAGTGGAGCAGATATGAAACACATGCTGAATCGGTGCGTAAAGGATTTGCACGAACTTGGTTACATGGTCACACACATTAAGGGATTAAAACCAAAGCATATACACATCCTAGTTGAGCACTGGAAAGCACAGAATAAAAATCCTGCAACAATAAAAAACTACATGGCTAAACTGCGCAAAGTAGCTTCAGTGTTAAACAAGCCAGAGCTGGTTAAGCAAGGCAACGAAAGCTATCAAATCAATAAACGTAATTATACCCCTCAATATAATAAAGCAATCAACAACGTCGATTTTTCCATATGTTCAGACCCAATGATCCGTTTATCCCTGGAAGCCCAATCCCTTTTTGGCCTTCGCCGTGAAGAATCCATGAAGATCGTACTCAGTGATGCCTGGCAAGGAAATAAACTGGTTATAAAACCCAGCTGGACAAAAGGTGGTATCGGACGCGATATTAAACTCACCAATGAACAACAACGGCAATGGCTACTCAATGCTATAAAACAAATTCTGGATGGACAATCTCTCATTCCTCAAGAAAAGACTTATAAAACTCATCTAGCACGTTATCATGAAGTGATAAAAAAAATGGGCTTAAGCAAATGCCATGGGCTTCGCCATGCTTATGCCCAGAGAAGATATCTTGAAATTACACAATCCTATGATAAAACAGGTAAAGGTCTTACATCCCCGATACAAGGTGGTAGAGTTTATAAAGAGTTAAATCCTCTTGAAAAATATTGGGATAAAACTGCAAGGGAATTAATTAGTCAAGAGCTGGGGCATTCCAGGTTGAGTATTACCAGGACTTATCTCGGCTAAAAATGAACCGTTTTCTTTAGATAACGAGAATAACAAGCTTTAATCCGCTAGGAAACACTATAAGGTCGGGCTAAACAGTTTGTTTTTGCAAATTTACAAACTCATTTAGGGACATTTTGCATATACCATCACAAGTATAGAAACCATCTGGAGACCTACTAACTATATGTTTCCATTTCTTACTCAAATATGTATCTACAGTCGATGCACTCCACTCAGCAGCCCGCTCCAATTCATCTAGGGAGAAACTTTCTGAGCATGCCTCCTTCTCACAAAGAAAATAGAACGCTAACCTCGTTTTTTTATGATCAGACATAGCTCACCTAACAGGCAATAACTTCATTGGTTAATTATAGGACAAAAATTATATGTACTCCAAATATTATGAGAGATACTAATTCAAACGTGTTCATTTAATATCAACAGTATAAAAACCTTGAATTTCAATACTGGCTTGATAATCTGAAAACAACACAACTGATGAGTCAGTGCAATTCTGACGAAACCACCAGGTCTTGTGATATGCCATCTTGTTCCCTTAATTCCATGGCAAAGCGTTTAGCAGGGAAATCCCATCAGGAGATGTTTTACGGCTTTACGCCCGAGGAGTGTTTTAAGCACATCATCCTTAATAACCAGGTAAATCAAGCGATGTTTCGGTGATCTTTTTTGCATAACCCAATTGGGATGAACAGTCCTTTTTGGGGCTAATTCTCCCTACCCCAAGGAGCCACCATGCAACAGCAGGAATCAGTACAACTTGATATTGAACATTTGCTCTTTGAGCTAAATTGTTGTGTGAATGATTTAGGCCGTCATCGACTTCAAATCAATATCCATGACATACAGCAAGCAGAGTTAAGTTTACACAAATTGGGATCCCTGATTTCCTTTGTTAAACAGTTCGATACTCAACGAATCGCTTGTTAATTGAAGTAATAAAAGTCTTATCCGCATAACAGAAAACCACCTGCCTATGCGGATGTTTTTCTGTTATGCGGCTCAAATTAAAAAATAACAGGAGAATACAATGACTGCATCTTTAAATCGCGTTCAATTAATCGGTAATCTCGGTGCTGATCCTAAAAGCATCGCCGGAAAAGACGGACAATCTTTTGTCACCGCCACCTTGGCTACTAATGAGTCATTCAAGCAGAATGATGAATGGCAAACCAGAGTGGAATGGCATCAGTTGATGCTTTTTGGGAAGCTGACTAAAGTCACTGAATATTTAAAGAAAGGTTCGCAAGTCTACCTCGAAGGTAAATTGCGTTCCAATCAATGGACTGACAATGAAGGCAAAGCGCGTCAAGCCTTAAGCATTATTGTTAGTCACATTCAGCTTCTCAGCCCACCAAAACCAACTGACGAATCCAACAACAAAACCGCAGAACAGCATATGGCTCAGATGCGTGAAATGTTACAACCGGATTCAGAAGAAATTCCGTTTTAATCATACCCTACCACGGGAGCAAGCTCTCGTTTGGGATTGCTCCATTCACATAAGGAGATAATCCCATGGACACCCCTTCAATCTACGTCGCCTGTTTAGCATCGTACAATAACGCCATCCTGCATGGTGTTTGGATAGATGCTACTCAAAGCGAAGACGACATCATGAAAGAAATCTGGGAAATGTTGGATAACAGCCCAGAACCCAATGCTGAGGAATACGCCATACACGATTATGAAGGATTCGGCAGTATCAGAATTCATGAGTATGAGTCAATAAGTAACATTGTGGAATATGCTTCATTTATTCAAGAACACGGAGAGTTAGGATTAGCCCTACTCTGTGATTACTCGGTAGATGATGCACAAACCATGTTGGAGGATCATTACCAAGGTTGTTATGATTCAGAGGTTGATTTTGCCAGGCAGTTATTTGATGACTGTTATGCACATCAAATGCCGGATAGTTTGATCTACTATTTTGATTTTGAGGCTTTTGCTCGAGATCTCTTGATTAGTGATTACTGCTCAATACAATACAATGGAGATACCCATATATTTATAAATTACTAAGCCTCTAAATTGAGGCTTTTTATTAGGTTATAATCACATGATAATGACATATTATCTGGGATTAATCATATGGACCAAAATCAAGACCCACCATTTGAAAAAATATTAATCGCAAAACCACTAACAAAAAGGTCTCAAGCTCTCAGTAGTCACGATTCTAATCAAAAATCATTGAAAGTTCTTGATGGCTGGGCAAAATCGCAATCAGTGATGCAGGAAATATCACAAATCCTATACCCTAATAATAAATTTGAAAAAAAACTATCATTTTCAAATTTTAATGATGTACAAATAGCTGTTCTTCAAGCCAAGGCACTTTATTTGTCTTACAGATTTTGTAGAGAAGAATATACATACTTTATACTTGCACCTATTGAATCATTTCACGATTCAAGATGGAGTGACAAATTTTATGATGCTCGAATTCGCCCAATATTAGATAAAATGGATGAAATTGAAAAAAAACATGGCCTTAAAGATGGTCATTCCTGGCCTGCTGGAAAAGGGCCACGTGAGTACAACAAACTATCAAAAGAATACGATAAAATATATGAAGAAACATTTATAGAAACTTTAAGAGAATTTGATTTAAATGATCTTGCTGATTTAAAAGCAAAAAAACCAAGAGAATTTGATAGGTTACGAGAACATGGGCGTAGAATTTTCCAT
Source organism: Legionella sp. km535 (assembly GCF_003990085.1). Classification (NCBI taxonomy): domain Bacteria; kingdom Pseudomonadati; phylum Pseudomonadota; class Gammaproteobacteria; order Legionellales; family Legionellaceae; genus Legionella; species Legionella sp. km535. The sequence goes on from NZ_RZGU01000019.1 coordinate 6,403, forward strand.
CATAAGGATGCTACTTCTGAAATACTCAGAGAGACTGTAATTAACTATGAAAAGGATGCGATAAAATCATCAAAAGCAGGTGCTTATCTTGCTGGAATTATTGCATTAGCCGCTGCTTTAGAAGGAACGCTAATATTAATCTGTTTAAAATCCACTCCACTCGCAGAAGCAGCTTTTAAAGAAATTGAGAAACAAGACATAAAGGAAGCTGATACCAAAAGAAACAAAAAGAAAGGCAATGCAAAAGATCCAACCACATGGAGCTTTGATACACTTATACAGGTATGTACCAAAGCTGGCTGGATACAAAACATAGAGACTGAAAATGCCGTTTTTAATGCATCAGAAATAGCCCACCTTTTAAGGAAAATGAGAAATTACGTACACCCAGCTAGACAAAGCAAGGAAAAACCGTGGATGGTAACAAGTGAAAAAGAATATCAAATGGCTCAGAGCATTTATACAGCTCTGGTATATTCCTTAGACGAAAAATATAATGTGTTTAAATAAAGTAATTGTTATCGACATTAAATTATAGTCTCCTTTTAAGAGCTTAATTTAACTTTGATATCAATTAATATCTATCAATTACATTTCAAAAACGGTACCAAAATTGGTACCAAACTTTCAGTAATATTGTTTTTTAATTTGTAACCCATTGATTTTACAATGCCGCTGATGTGAATCGAACACACGACCTTTTGATTACGAATCAACTGCTCTACCAACTGAGCTACAGCGGCTTAATAAAAAGTATACTTAAGTTTGGTGATGTTGCAATACTACTCCTATGGTCCAGTCGGCGTTTTTATTCAGGGGTAAGAAATTGATGTTTTGGTTGGCTGGGAGGCCGTAGCCGTTGACTATTAAGGCGTAGAGATAGGATGTTAGCATGCAGTAGTTGTAGAGCATGAAGTTATCGGGGTAGATTTCTTCCAGGGTGGTCCATTTTTGGTGGCAGATGTTTTTATCTGCGAAAGAGATTAAGTCCTGGTTGGTAAAATGCTGTTGGGTGGTTGGGAATAGTTTGTCGTTGAGCATGAATGAAATTCCACCAATGATGTACCAATTATCTACGGGGTTTAAAGCCAGTACTGATTTGACTGTTTTTCTTACTGAATGTACGTCATTTACTAAAATGGACAGTTCATTAGTGCATGTATAGGCATCGCCTTTGCCAGATCGTCCGCTGGGTAATTCGTATTCATCGGGAAAGCATGATTTTCGGTCATAGAATTGATGCCCCATTTCATTTTGCCCTAGTCCTAGAAAACTGCGCGCATATAAACGGTATTTTTTTCCGTATAAATTAAACTCAACTCGGTCTCTTGTATCAATAGCTGGCTCTTCATTCAAAGGAATAACAATTTGAACGGAAGCTCCACCAATGTCCATTACTCCAGCCAATGGTTTTTCGCTTTGTTTAAACAGATTTAATTGATAGTTTGTTGCCAGCCATGCAAAAACCCCCTCCTCATGACCTGTAATGGTTCGGGCAGTAACCAAACGCCAGTAGTATTGTTTGTCAAACCAGTCAGCTACCAATTGATTCACATTTTTATGATGAGTCTTTGGTAATAATCGCATTCCTGCAGTTGAGTAAAAATAAACCGGCATTTGGACTGTGGGGGCATCGGAAAATAATTTCTCCATGTAAACTGAAATTGACTTATGTTCATGTTCCAGAGTAGATAGTCCAGGAAGTGCTTTCCTGTTCCATATTTCCTTGATGCCAGTTGGAGTATTGGTTTCATCCAGGTCATATGCGTATACGTGTAATCTGGATCCTGAGCTGCCCGCATCAACTACAGCCAGGCAATGGTGATTCAAGCAATCCGATTTATCAGCAAAAACAGCGGAAGTGAACACAAAAAAAACAGTGGCAATCGTCCATAATCGGTACATAATCTTTCCCTACAACTTAAGATAAAAATATCCTACCTGAGTAAATTCTCAGGGTCAAAAATTTAAATGCAATGATTAGGAGCAATTGTCAACAGACCCTAAATTGATTCAATTTTTTATTTTAACCACTGATTATAGCAAATCACAAAGACATGAAATTGTTGTTTTAAATCAACCGGTTATTATTAAATCACGAACAGAATTCTTTCGATGTTTGTTCTGGATGAGCAAAGCAAATAGCTTAAGCCAAAAACTTTCTTTTAAAAGCACAAAAATTATGCTATAAACGCCCAAATTTAATTTTTGTTGAATTAATCTTCGAGTGACTTGATGAAATAAATTAACTGATTATTCAATTACAAAGGGACTATTTTTAGTTTTTGTGATAAGAATAGTTTTAAAATTTTCCAGTTAATTATAACATTAGAGTTTATCCCTTTAATAACCATGTGAGAACGAAACAGCCCGTGAAAAATCCAACCTTAGCTAAACCCATTAAAGACAGTGGCTACCGCCGTGGATTAAAAGACCGTCATGTTCAGCTGATTGCTTTGGGTGGGATCGTTGGATCCTGTTATTTTCTAGGAACAGGCGAAGTGATTAACCTCGTTGGCCCAGCAGTGTTTATTGCTTACATGTTAGGTGGCTTGATCATCTATTTAACGATGTTATGTATGGGTGAACTGGCTGTTGCCATTCCTATTTCAGGGTCCTTTGTTACATACACATCCGACTTTATATCGCCTTCTGTAGCCTGTGGAGTGGGCTGGTCTTACTGGATAAGCTGGGTCGCCTATATTCCAGCTGAATGCGTGGCTGGCGGTATTATTATGGAAATGTTTACCGGGATAAATGGCTATGTCTGGGCAATTTGCTTTGGTTTACTCATTACCTACATCAATCTGGCAAAAGTAGATACTTTTGGTGAGATTGAATTCTGGCTCGCTCTGATTAAAATTGTTGCATTAATGGCCTTTGTGGTTTTGGCACTACTCATTTTCTTTGGAATTATCCATGGAACCGAACCACCTGGAATCATTGGTTTTAAATACATGTTGGGAGATGGAGGCCTTCTTCCTAACGGCACCATGTCCTTACTCACCGCCATGGTCCTGCTTCTGGTGAACTACCAGGGCTCGGAAATTATAGGTCTTGCCGCAGGAGAGTCAGAGAATCCAGCGCGCATGATCCCACATGCTATACGGAATGTGACCTTAAGAATTTTATTCATTTACATCATACCCGTGTTTTGTCTGGTGCTTATCTTCCCATGGCAAAAAGCAGGTTTATCAAACTCAGTATTTGCCGATGCCCTTAACTTTTATGGTTTAAATTGGGCGGGAGCCGTAACCAGTTTTGTTACTTTATCCGCTACCCTTTCCTGTGCCAACTCTGGATTCTACGGTACCGTGCGCTCACTCAATGCGCTCGCCAGAGATGGCATGGCTCCTCATACTTTTGCCAAATTTAACAAAAATGCCATACCGCAAAATGCGGTGATTGCGACGCTAACCGGTGTTTGGACCTTATTAGGGGTTGGATACTTCTTTGGTCAAACCAAGCTGTATATTGCCCTACTCCTGGTCTCTGGCTTTACAGGTACCTTGGCCTGGATTTCATTATGTCTTTCACAAATCAGCTTTAGAAACAGGCTCTATCAAGCGGGTTATAGCATTAAAGATTTGCGCTATGTTACGCCTTACTCTCCTTATACTGGAATAATAGCGGTGATCCTGATGTTGTTTGCTTTATTTTTCCTGGTGTTGAATAAAGATCCTATGTATAAACTGGCTTTTGGAATCGGCATAGTAAGCTTTGTATTTCCCATTATCATTTATAAGTTATTTGATTTATCAAAAGACAGACGTAAAGCCTTACACGTTAAAAGTCGTATTAAGTTTCAGGATTTATTTCCCCCGCAATAGTCTCCTCACTCAATAAAATAAGTCTTTACTTAGGTAGGATGTCAGCTCAAGGTTGACGCCCTACCACTTATCTATGAGAACCGGTTAGAGGAATATAACTACTTGATGCCTCTAAATGAAAAAGGGCCTATAGATTCCGTAAACCCTTCTAAAAAAGCTCACTTTTTAACACTTCATAACTACTGATTTATATTATTAAAAAGGGGTGTGACCTCGCATTAATGTGAGAGTGTATTAGAAATTGTGGCCTATATGTATATATTAAAATCATATCGCTCTTTTGATTTCCAACTTATTCAGGTATAATATTTTCATAAATTAATCTGAATGAATAGAAATAAGGCGAAAATATGCAATCCAAATTCGAAAATTTTAATGACTCACCAGAAGAACTTAAAATTGAAACCGCTCAAAATTTATCAAACAGTGATTTAGTAAACTTCGCTCAGACATCAAAATTTCATTTGGCTTTGTTTAAACCGGTGATTGATGTTCGTAAATTATTGCATTATGTGACACGCGGTGAACATGATGTGGTTAAAGCGATGTTAAAGCAGGATATAAGTTTAATTTTTAAAAGGGGCTTCGTTACGGATTGTTCTGGGCGAGAATTTGAGAGCATAAGTGGCTTTGAATATGCACTGTGGGCTATGGATAAACACATGTGGGCAGCAATGATTAAGTGCATACCCCAGAATGCGGAAGGTAGAAAAGTATTCGCACTATTGCTTGCTCAATATAACACAGTCAACACGGACGGAGTCACTTATAGGCTGAATGGAACAACAATCACTGAAAAGCATTTTGATTTCGAAAATACCATCATCAAAGAGCTGCAAACACAAGTAGATTCGATAAACGCGCCAGGGGAAAAGACTTGGGATGCCATTGACAATCAATGGCGAAAAGGTGTTGGTGGTGCACAAAAAAAACTACCTATGCATGTTGTCTATCAGTATTGCTCTTTTGCACCTTTTTATCCTGTGCCGAAGTTTACCTCAAAGCCGATGTCATCAAAAAAATTCTATAATGGGACTACTGAAAAGGTTGAAAATTGGTTTAATGCTGATTCTAAGTTGTCGGTTGATTTTGCTATATTTAGGGGGTGGATGCGGGGCGAGGGCTGTGCGAGGCCCTCGTGGCGCGGGGGCGTGCAGCACGATTTGGATGCCATGACGGCATTATGTAAAGTAAGAACAAATGATTTTATCGAGCTCAAATCGCTACTTGAGGAACAAATGACGGTTGATAATCAACCTCAAGTTTATCAAATGTGACCGATTGGGTACCATGTCGATGAAGAAGCCCGGCGGCGTAAACCGCCACATGCCCGTCCCAGCATGAGTCCAAAAACCATAAAAGCAAGTCCTGGTATAACCAGTGTGCTGCCGTTCTCACCGACCACAGACACCATCGATGCAAGTAACTGATGATTCGTCGGGGAGAAACCCCATCTTTGACCATCCATTTAACTTGCTCACGCGCTTTGCGCAATGTTCTTGCATGAGGAACAATGTGTGTTTGCAAAAGAGGCAGCTTTTCGGGTTGCCAAATTGTCTCCACCCCGGTTTTGAATTGGTTTTGACCAGCTTGCTCTGTATTAGAAACGTTTATAACAGCCTGTGTTATTGTGGTGTTATCCAAAGGTTGCGTCTTTGGATATTGGATGCCTAAAAAATGGAAGCCCCTATCAATGGTTCCGATACGCGTTTTTTAACCGGACAAGCGCAGACGCCTTTCCTGTAATACCTGCATGAGACGCTGCTTACAGCGATTGAGACTGCGCAGGCTTTGGCACAGGATAAGGATATCATCCTAATACCGAAAGTAAGCCACATTTCATTGAATTCTTCATCTAACGGCTTGAGATAAAGTGCACTAAAAAATTGGGATAAAGGCCCGCGTAACGCGATGCCTGTATCTGGATTTTTATGGCCTCTTGGTGTTTCAATTGGATTGACTATAATGAGCTCCAACATCAAATTCATTTTAGGACCATGGTAATGCACCTGAATATCCTTGATCAATTGATGATGTGATATGGATTTGTAATACGATTTAATATCCGCGCGAATAAGGTACTTTGGCATCTGCTCTTCCAGAACATTTTTCACTTGTCCGTTGCATACATTACCCCGCTTGGACCATGAAGGTGATAACAATTAGGGTTCATGACAAAAGGAAATGTGGGTTTTAATTGGTGCAGCAAAACATGTTGCAGAATACGGGGTGTTATATGATCGCCATTTTAAAATGGTTCTGCATTTAAGAGCGTTGATATCAAGCAAAGGTCGATGGGAACAATTTTGGGTGCGTATTAACCAAGCAGGTTTAATTGGTCTGGCGGAAATTTGCTAGTTATTTATAAGAAGCAAACAGTACATTAATTCGAGGTCACACCCTTAAAAAGTATAGTCCTTATACACACGTTAGCGGATAAAACTGAACCAGAATTTCATTAATCAGCCACAAATTAATATTGTTCCTCATAAATAATTAACAAATATGAAACAATAAGGAAACAAAGCTAACATTATATTGTAAAAAAACCTCACATTTGATATTATTTGACCAGAATCTTTCGGTAACAAAGTTATAGGTGTATCTATGCATAATCTCCCTAAAGAATTATATCACGGCCAGGTTGTTGGAAAAATGAGCTTTATTGTAAGAACTTTGGAACAGATTGATCCGGAACAGTTGCATCAGGGTATTAGGGTTGATTTTCAAACAGAAATTGACTGGATAAATGGAGTAGATGAAAGCGGGCAGTTTAATACTTTTAAAACCATAGAAGAAGCCAGTAAAATGGGGAAATGTCCTGATTTGGATACCTTAAGTAGAAAGGCATTGATTATCCAGGAACTGGATCGTTTGGTTACATTAATCAAACCATTTGTCATGAACAAGGAACAGGTTGAATCGATGTATATTCGGTTGAAAGACCACCCCAATTTATGGTCCAGTTTTTATCACCAACGATTAAATCAGTTGGAACAATTAAACAATTCAATCGCTAATTTGCCCGAGTCTATCAGGATTTTTGTTCATGCTACCGTGACCAAATTAAAAATCCATCTAGCAGAGAATGGTTTATCGGATAAAGATCCTATTGCGAATGAGCTCTTTAAATTGTCTATCAACATGCGGGACATGGGGCATACCCATCAGAACACCCTATTCTCTTTATTTGTTAACTATATAAAGTCGCAGTCCTCTACTCAACCTTTTGCCAACGTCTTGAGCAATGAAGAGCGCTCAGAAATAATTTCAGCATTAATAGCACATCACCCAATAGAATTAAGCAGTGAAACGCTAAAAACTCGTTTGCATGATTTAACAGCAGCAAGCGACGTGGATGCAGATTTACTTAATGATATTGATAACATTTTCAAGCTGGACAATGAGTTAAAGACTCTGAGAACGAGGCGCCTTGGTACACACACACTTTCTGATAAGCAGGTTGAACAGTTCTTCTCAAGGGTATCCCAGCAGAATGAACAAAATGATACTCAACATACAGAACAACTCTGCAAGCTTTTTTTGTTAAGCAAAGCATTTCCTGCCGCAAAAGAATATATTGAAGTAGCTTTGGAGCAATCACCCGCTGATCTCGAAGCATTAACAGCAAGTCCTGAGTTTCTGCATCAGATCATCGTAGATATTGTCTATTCAAATTGTCCGGTTCAAGATGAATTGGAAATCCGGGCACGAGATCAATTATTGACCCAACTCTATACTCAATTAAGTCAACAAGGCGGACTGCAATTGTCCATGGATGTCAAAAAGCTCTATCAATTTATCAATAATCAGGTTCAAAAAGTTTTGGATGGCATGCCGCAACGGAAAAATCGACTGGAGTCTTTAGGTTTTGGCATTCCGACATTTAACAATATAGAAGCTGTGATTAACACTCTCGATCCAAACAAGAATCAAAAGGCTAATGTCGTCTTGGTAGAGTTTTATACTGCCATTCAAAAGGCAAAAGAAACCCATTTGTATCTAGTGAGCAACCCATCGATAAGCAAGCAAATTGAAGAGATTACAGCCAATGATTTTAATGCGTTTTTTAAAGAGTGTTGCGATGCAGGTAAACAGGCTATTAAACAACTTGAGGGCAATCGTTCAGGAATAACTGCTGTTGTTGATGTATTGAGGTCTATCGCAAACTGGGGAATCTATATACTCAGTTTAGGAACAACACCTCAGTTTTTCAAAAAGACGAGAACCGCGGCAGATGATGTTGCCCAGGCAATACATGTTTTGAAAGATACGATTACAAGTACCCTGGAGCATATTGATTTCAGCCAAGAGCCAAATCAAAACATAGCTTCTACAATCTAAGACAGATTAACTCATCAAGAAACCATGTTCATCAGGGACCTCCTGAATGAAGATGGTTTCATGAGTTAAAAACTAAAAATCAATCAATGCATTTTCCAGGGGTTTCAATAACCGACAATCCTCACATTGTCCTGAACAGAGGATAAGACATCAATTAATGCAGTTTTTGTCCATTAGGTACTTTCGGATCAGTCGTAACCAAACAAATAGCACCTTGTTCATCCGAAAATCCAACCAATAGAAATTGCGAAATAAATCCCGCTATATTTTTTTCACCTAAATTAACACAGCCTACAACTGAACGTCCCAATAAAGTTTCGGGGGTATAATGCACCGTTACCTGAGCAGAGGTTTGTAATACGCCTATGTCATTCCCAAAATCTACCCAGACTTTATAAGCAGGCTTTTTGGCGCGTTGAAACTCTTCAACTTTAACTACAGTACCGGATCGTAATTCAATTTTTTCAAAATCGTCATAAGTCATTACCATGATTTCATCCAATCAAAAAAGAAACAAAGTTATCATAAATTAATAGTATTGTCTTGATGCGTGAATAACAGGCCACGGCTGTCCCATTAAAAATATAACGTCTTTCCGAGCATAGCGAGGAATCTCCTGCAAGGTTGCACGATCCCATTACAATGCGGCCATTAAAATCATATCAAGAGTTGAGTCTCCCCAGCCAGCCTTTTTCTGCAGGCGCCTAATGCCCATATCCTTAAATTTCTTTTTGGTATTTTGTAACCTGTTCAAAATAATATGCCGAACCATCGCCATATTTTCAGGAGCATGATCTTTGCGTATGCGAGTATCCTCTTCACGTAATGTAACGTCCAAGACCCAATGTAGACTGTTCTCGACAGCCCAGTGACTACGAATAGTCTGAACAATTTGTTTAACATTTGCAGCCAAGCTGCTGATAAGGTAATGATAATTAATGCATTAATTCAGATTGTGCCAATTTGCAGGAGATTCCTCGCTACGCTCGGAAAGACGTCACATTTTTAATGAGACAGCCGTGAATAACAGGCGAAGGTACAGACTAAGAGTTAATTAATCGCCAAATTCACCACTCTTAGTGACTATTTTTGTATTTTTTTCTCGTAAGGTTTCAATAACCACATAAAAAACAGGAACAACCAAAAGACTTAATACCGTTGCGACCAGCATGCCGCCCATGACTGTAGTGCCTATAGAATGACGGCTGGCTGCGCCAGCGCCTGTAGCTGTTGCCAAAGGTAATACTCCAAAAATAAACGCAAAAGCGGTCATTAAAATAGGTCTTAAACGTAATGCCGCTGCTTCCCTTGCTGAATCAATGATGGACGCACCTGTCAGCCGTTTTTCTTTGGCGAATTCTATAATCAATATAGCGTTTTTAGCCGCAAGGCCAATTAATAAAATCAAGCCAATTTGCGCGTACACATCCAAATCCAGATTGCGTAACAAGAGCGCTAATCCCGCCCCTAAAAGCGCGAGAGGAACTACTAGCAAAATCATAAAGGGCATGGTCCAACTCTCATATAAAGCAGCAAGAAACAGAAAGACAAAAACCAGACACAGCATAAAAATTAATGTAGCCATATTACCGGCTTTTAATTGCTGGTAGGTAATACCCGTCCACTCCATTTCATAACCGTTGGGTAATTTTTGGGCTGCTAAATGTTCAATTGCAGTCAATGCCTGACCCGAGCTATAACCTGGCCCTGGAGCACCGTTCAGATTCGCTGCAGAATATAAATTGTAATGGGGAATATTATAGGCTCCGTTAGTATATTCAACTTTTAATAAACTGCTTAAAGGTACCATGGCACCAGTATCGCTTTTAACATAGAGCTTGCTGATATCCGTTACTTCCGCCCTTGAATTGCCCTCAGCCTGGACCATTACCCTATATGTTTGTCCGTATTTGGTGAAATTATTAACATAATACGATCCCAAATAGGTCTGTAAGGTAACCAGTAACTCGTTAATGGATACATTTAAAGCCTTGGCTTTTGTTCGATCTATATTCAAAAACAACTGAGGTACCTGTGTAGACAAATCAGAAAATAATCCCCCTATCGCAGGATCTTTATTAGCCTCCTCGACAAACTGATTTACAACTGCGGCTAATTGCTCTACGCCCTGATTATTCACATCTTCTATTTCAAGCTGAAAACCTCCTACCGATCCCAGCCCTGGAATGGTTGGGGCGTTTACGACACCTATCCTTGCATCGTTAATATTATTAAACTGAGCTTGAACTTTCTTCATAATTCCTTCGGCGCTTAGTTCGGGAGTTGTCCGTTCCGACCAGGGATTTAATATCACAAACAGTACGGCAGTATCAGGTTGATTGATTCCATCAATAATATTAAATCCATTAATGCTGATGATATTGGCAACACCTTCAGTAGAAGACAATATTTTAAGGGCTTTTTTAACTGTTTCTTCGGTTCTGTAAAGAGATGAAGCATCGGGGCCTTTAACCACAGTAATAAAATAGCCTTGATCTTCTTCAGGTAAAAATCCGGTGGGTAATGATTTGAAAACAAAGGCTGTAACAATACCTAACACAATAAAAATAATGAGCACTATTTTTTTATGATTCAGACACAAATCCACCATCTTCTTATATTGATTTAACGTTGCTTCATAACCTCGTTCAAACCAACGAAACACAAAAAAATTATTTTCCACTTTCTGTTTCAATAACACCCCGCAAAGGGCCGGGCTAAGAGTTAAGGAGTTAATCCCTGAAAGCGCCACTGAAAATGCAATTGCCAGAGCAAATTGATTGTACAAACTACCCGTCATTCCGGGTATAAAAGCAACAGGAACAAACACGGCCAGCAAAATTAAAGTCGTTGCAATGATCGGACCCTGCACTTCTTTAGTTGCTAACAAAGTGGCTTCTTTAATGTCAGAAACATGTTCTTCCAGTTTTTTCTCAACGTTCTCAACAACAACAATCGCATCATCAACCACTAAGCCTATTGCGAGTACCAGACCCAAAAGGCTTAAGGTATTAATCGAAAAACCGAAAAGGCTAAACAGCGCGAAGGTTCCAATTAAAGAAACTGGAATTGCAATACAAGGAATCAGTGTGGTTCGCCAGTTTTGCAGAAATAGAAAGACCACTATAAATACGAGACCTATTGCTTCAAAAAGGGTAAGCACTACTTCCTTTAACGACTCTTTAACAAACTTGGTAGTGTCATAAACTATGGTGTAATCCATTCCTTTCGGAAATTCCTTTTTCATTTTCTCCATGAGTTTTCTAATACCATCTGCCAGCTGCAGCGCATTGGCTCCTGGCAATTGATATACGCCGATACTGGCATTTGGTTTTCCATTAAGTTGGGAAGTGGTGATGTAGGTTTCGGCTCCCATTTCAACACGCCCCAAATCTTTAACACGGACTATCTGTCCGTTTTCTTTTGTTTTGACAATGATGTCTTCAAACTGGTGCGTATCGCTTAATTGGCCCAAGGTAGTAATCTGATACTGAAAAGGAATGGTTTGAGGAACAGGAGGTTGGCCTATAACCCCTACTGCGGCCTGTTGGTTTTGTTCTTTTACGGCTTCAATAACTTCCAGAGGGGAAATCCCCATGCTGACCAACTTATCAGGATTTAACCAAATTCGAATGGAATATTGCAATAGCCCAAAGTTATCCACGTTACCTACGCCAGGTATACGCTCAATTGCCGGAGTCAGATGAATGTCGGCATAATTTCCAAGAAACACATCATCCAGTGTACCGTCAGGAGAGATTAAATTAACCACCAAAACCATATCACTGGACACTTTTTGAATGGTTATACCGGCTTGAATCACATCAGGAGGAAGCAAGGGGTTGGCAGTATTTGAATTATTAAGTACATCCACCGCACCAATATCTACATCATAGCCCACATCGAACGTAATACTGATAATCGAATCGCCATTATTAGTACTGTTTGAGGACATATAAATCATACCCTCCACACCATTAATATTTCGTTCAAGCGGGGTTGTAACGGTATCAGAAACAACTTGAGAACTGGCTCCAATATACTGAGCAGAAACCTGCACTTCGGGTGGAACTATTGAGGGATATTGAGCTACGGGCAAAATAAAGATACAAATGCCACCGACCAATACCATCATAATGGCGATAACCATGGCAAAAATCGGTCTGTAAATAAAAAACCTAACCATTGTTTTGGCCTTGGTGCTCTTCAAACTCAGGTATTACCGCTTCATCAGGTAGTACTTTTTGTATTCCATTAATGATTAACAAATCGCCTTCTTTGACCCCGGAAGTTACAATATACTGTTGTTTGTACATTCCGGAAGTTTGTATTTTACTCACTTCAACCTGCTTTTTTTCATTGACTAAATAAACTGTTCTTTGACCTTGCGATTCAGTCACTGCAGAGGCAGGAATGAGTATGGAAGGCTCCTCTTTAGTCAGTTCAAGAGTAATATTCACATAGATTCCTGGCAACAATAATTGCGCTGGATTGTCGACAAGCGCCCTCATCAAAATTGTAGAAGTAGGCGTATCCGCCTGATTATTTACCAAATCGACTTTACCTTTGAATACTAATTTATTGTCATAAGGCAAAACTGCCTCAACATGAAAGGGCATGTTTTTTCGATATTTAAGGAAGGTTCCATAGTCCTCAACACTTGGACTGAATAATACATAAATAGGATTTAACTGAACTATATTGGCCAATAAGGTGCTCTCGCCAGATCCCACGAGATTTCCTACATCAACGTATTTTTTACCAATTATTCCATCAAAAGGAGCAATCATGGAACAATAGCCTAAATTGATCTCGGCTGTTTCTACGTTGGCTTTCTGTACCAGAGTTTCAGCCTGGGCTTCGCCGTATCGTGCGGCAGTTTCGTCAAACAAGGTTTGTGACACATCCCCTTTTTTGACCAACTCTTTTAATCGCAGATATTGAACCTTCTGATATTCCATATTAGCAATACTTTTAGCGAGCTGGCCTTTGGCTAGATCCAATTGAGCCTGAAATGGTTTTGGATCAATCACATAGATTAATTGATCTTTTTTAACCGGCTTCCCTTCTATAAAATTCTTTTGGATAAGAAAACCCTCAACCCGTGCGCGAATACCCACTTCTGCTATAGATTGAGTGATGCCAATATAGGTTCGTTTCAGTGGAATTTTAGTTAAGGCAACTTTGACGACAGGAACAGAGCGAGGTGCAGTCTGAACGGATTTATTTTCCTTACAGGCTGCTAAAAAAAGCCCTATTAAGAATACAGTGCCAATAAAAATGCGTTTTGTGTGCATAAAGTGTATTCATCCCTGATAAAATTTAATTCTCTAACACGCTACTTAGCCTATTCCGTCTGCATAATCAGGTCTTAATTGACTAAAATAGCTCATTGATTCAAGTACCTTACAAAAAAAAGCATTTTAAAACAATGTTCTATTTTTCCGGGTATTACATCCCATTTATGCCGTGACCATGGCATCCAATTGAAACTCGGGGACCAAACTTTTCAGCAGAATTAATAGCTCATCATCCTGATGTTCATAGCAGGCTGTATTCAACATGCGCATGGTTTGAGTCAACTCATGCCAATCCAGCTCTCTAAATCGAGCTTTAAACAGCTTTTCATGTTCTGTAGATGCAAGTTGCTCTGTCTCATGAAACAATTCTTCATACATTTTTTCACCAGGACGCAGGCCAGTGTACTCAATGGTTATGTCTTTTCCGGGCTCCTTTCCAGCCAGTCGGATCATTTGCTCTGCCAGATAACTGATTTTGACTGGATCGCCCATATCAAGAACGAATATTTCACCACCATGCCCATTGACCATAGCTTGAAGGATCAATTGGCTGGCCTCAGGAATAGTCATAAAATAACGTTGCATATCTGGATGAGTAACAGTCAAAGGTCCACCTGCCTGCAATTGTTTTTGAAACAATGGAACTACAGAGCCAGCAGATCCTAGAACATTACCAAAACGAACTGTAATAAATTGCGTTTCAACCCGAATATTCAGATTCTGGCAGTAAATCTCGGCAACACGCTTGGTGGTCCCCATAATATTGGTTGGATTAACGGCTTTATCGGTAGAAATTAATATAAATTTCTCTACACCCATAGCAACACTGGCTTTAGCAACCACCTGCGTGCCCAAAACATTATTAAATACAGCCACTCGAATTTGATTTTGTAACATGGGCACGTGTTTATAAGCAGCCGCATGAAAGACAATTTCAGGTTGAAATCGCTGAAAAACGTGATTTATTGCGACTTCATCTGTGACACTGATTAAAGCTAAATCAATAGGAATTTCGGGAAAATTCAGCTTAAGTTCTTGTTCAATCTGATACAGATTAAATTCGGAATTTTCGACTACAGCAAGACTTTCAGGGTTTAGTGCCATCACCTGGCGACACAATTCAGAACCAATAGAACCACCGCCCCCGGTAATTAATACACGTTTTCCGGATATTGTGGTGGCTATTTTGTCCCACTCCAGAGTGACCTGATCTCGTCCTAATAGATCTTCAATATTCACTGGTCGCAAGGCATTAACTTCGACCCGGCCTGCTGCCAAAGCAGAAATACTGGGCAATGTTCTAAAAGGTACATTACTGGTTTCACATAGAGTCACTATTCGGCGCATGGTTGCGGATCGAGCTGAAGGTATAGCAATAAAAATCAGATCGACAACATTTTGTCTGACTAAATCAGCGATTTGGCGGGTAGTTCCCAAGACCCTTACCCCATGAACTTCCAAACCACGCTTGCTGATGTTGTCATCAACAAAACCTATGGGTTGATAGTAGCTGCTGCGTTTTAAGTCTCGAACCAATCCCTCTCCTGCCTGACCGGCTCCAACAATCAATACTCTTTTGACATCGGATATTTTATCGTTTCGCCCTCTTCTGTCCCATCGTAACCGAACCAACAATCGACCGCCGCAGAGTATGGACGCCAGAATCATACAATATAAGGGAAAGACTGATCGGGACAAATGCTGCAATATTGAAGTGGCATAAAAAACAGGGATAACCAAAATCATTGCGGAAATCGTAGCTTTTAAAATACGGATCACATCATTTAGCGATGAGAAGCGCCATAATCCACGATAAATTTTAAAATAATAATAACAACTGACCTGAACAACAAACAGTAAAGCTAAAGCAACAAAAGAATGTGTTGAGGTTAACATGCTAGGATACGGTTGCATGTTGTATCGTAACCAGTATGCGGCATACCATGCCACTGGAATTGCGGTTATATCAAACAGGATAACTGGAAACTTGGACAGTAATTTTGCTATAAATAATTTTATTCGTTGTTTCATATAAGATACAGGGTTAAATCCATTATAATAAAAAAGGATGTTACACCATGTTACTCATCATCGCATTAAAAATTAGTAAACAATTCATATCGGTATTCTGAATCGGGATTTACTGCTTTCAATGAACTGGCCAATTTGTAACCACTTTGATTGCTAAGCAATGTTTTTAAACATGCATCGCTTGGTGTGTAAATTACTTGGCCATTTTTTATCAAGGAAGTCAAAATAATAATTTCCGGTCTTTCCGTTAGAATTTGATGGCAAAATTGATTATAGCGTTGCTGTTTCGGGTAATGCGCCATGGATAAATTATTCAGGCAATAAGAATCAATATAATGAAGTGGACTCATATAAGGAATCAAACCTGAATCACCTAACACAACCCTGTAACCAGCCCGCCCATGATCTGTTAACCATTGAATAACCGACATTCGTAGCTGCTCGCCTCGAACAGGATTTTCGCTAAAATAGCGATATTGTGCCAAAGACATCCAGGGCATAAACAGAGCAAGCACAGCAAATAAAACAAGATAAAACACAAATGAGTTAATGGCCTCCTTTTTTTTGAACCAACACAAATAAAGCTCGAACAGGCCTTTAAAGGCCAAAGGTAGGAACAATACAAAGGCTGGTAAAAAAAGACGATTATCAAAAGCCACAACAGGATCTGCATCGCGTAACATAATCAGATAAACAATACTGGGTAGGCATAAGAAAAGATAGCGTTTATCCCATTTCAGTATCAAGGCAGGAATAGACAAAACAGCAAAAGGCCCAATTAATTTAAGATAATTAACATCCAGTTCATATAAAAAGGTCTCTGTAAAACCTTTACAGTACACCGAGTTTGGGAACAAATAGCCATAATAATGCAAGCGCCAGAGAAAATAAGGCAGATAGAAGAACAGTATAGAAACAACAAAGCACAGCACCCCTTTCCTATGACGAGATAACTGGGTATTAGGCTTATCCCAGCACATTAAAATAAAAAACACGATCATCAAAGCAGGTGCTTCAGGACGAGTCATTCCTGCCAGGGCAAGAAAAACCCCTGCAAAAAACAAGCTGAAACATCGAATTTCGCTTCGTCCTCCTGGAGATAAAGCATATCCTAGTCCCCGAAAAATAAAATAAACAGAACCACAGATTAAAGCTTGATAGACAGTAGTCTCAAACCCGCTCACAGCCCAAATGATTTGTCCCTTGTATAATAATAAAACGATACAGGGTATCAGAGACTCACGTTTTGAAAACCAGAATCTGGTGATCAGAAAAAGAAAAAAACAAGTACCCACCAAACCAAGAAAACCGGCTATTTTTAAAGAAACAATTGGATTTCCATTGAACAGTAAAGCCAACGCTCCCAATACAACAAAACTAAAATTGGAATATCCCTCAACTGAAGGTGAGTCAATATTCCATAGTAACCCATCTCCAGAAGCCCAATTTTTGGCATAACGTAAAGAGATGTACATATCGTCTACGGTGAACGGCCAGATAGCCTGAACTTGCAAAACCAACAAATAAAAAATCAGTACGACCCAAATACTGTCGTACCATTTAAAACCAGATTTCATGAGGTCAATGCCATGAAAGTAAGAATGACAAAACAATACAGATTGATTCGCGATAAACGATCGCCGAGAAATACATTAACGGGATCATCATTTTCAACATTCCGGTTGGATAGCCAGGCAAAACGCCACAGAGCAATAGCCGCAAACGGCAGAGTTAATATGAAGAAAAAAGACTCGCCTCGTGCATAAAACGTATAAAACAAATAAGTAACAAAACTGGCTAATCCTGTACCCACTATGAGTTGCTGCAACAGTGCCGGATTATATTTCCTCAATACATTTCGGGTGGAATTCTTTAATCCCAGATGCATTTCCAATTGACGCTTGTTCAATGCGATAAATAAACTGAGCAAGGTTGCAGCGACTATCAGCCAGCCAGAAATAGCAACACCTATACCTACCGTTCCTGCCAGTACTCTCAGCATAAATCCCAAAGCAATACAGGCCACATCAAGTATTGGAATTAATTTTAACACATGATTATAAGCCAGATTAACCAATAAGTAAGCCGTTAAAATAATAGCCAATTGTTTTGAAATCAGGGCTCCAAGAACCAGTCCGGTTACTAATAAGAAAAACAACATAAAAATAGCATCAGATACAGTGATCTGATCGCTGGCCAAAGGCCTATGGCATTTATAGGGATGTAAACTGTCTTCATCTCGGTCCTGAATATCATTATAAATATAGACTGCACTGGAAATAAGACAAAAAGAAAGCGAAGCCAATAAGGCAGGAACCAGATAGCCTGGTACGGGAGTATAGAAATAGCCCAACATAACAAATACAGACTTACTCCAATGCGATACCCTCAGGAGTAAAAAGAAATTAATTAACCTGTCCATAAAACGTACCTTGATGGAGTGATTCTGTAATTCGATCATATTAAACTTCCCAAAACGATTTAAACACCTTAAATCAATTCCCAAACTCGACAAACAACTGGAATGATTTATAAAGCAATCCACAGGTCATGTGGCATCATTAAACCTCACACGGCAATCAGTTTCCCAAGAGATTTATTGTTCTTTACAAGACCACTTCGTGTTGACCATACTTCGATTAACACCTAACCACTCTAAACTTGTTTCAGAACTATCCTCACATTTTTACGTTATCCTCATGAAAACGGGGATGATAAACTTATAAAGAGTAAAGATCTCACGGGCACCAGTTATCGTAGGTCAATACCGGAATGGTGAACAAACTCGCTTAAGAAGAAACCCTTTGCTAAAAGTACCATAATCCTCAAAAAAATCATCATTTCAATAAGTTAAAATACAAATAAAATGAATTGATTGAATTTTATGAATTTATTTAATAAAAAATAACCAAATATGATTGCAATTAACCAATGAATTAGTAATATAAAAAACACATAAGGAAATTCATCAAAGGATATGAGGTCTATTATGCGTTATATTTTACCACCTGGTGCATTCACAAGTATCAATTTTTTACGCGATGATTATCAAAAAGAACGAAAAGTCGACCTCGATAAATCACCATCAATGTTTGGTACGCCCATCATTTTAGGTGGAACAGATGTAGTAGCTCGTGATGCTCAAACAAAATTTATAAAAAAGATGCTGGTCGTCTTTTCCGCCAATTTGCTTCAAGACGATCAAATTCAAGCCATGAGACAAAATGTAGATCTCTGGGCCAGTCAGTTGGAAGCTCATTTTATTGCTTCCAGAATCATGGTTGCTGCCTGTATGTATGTCCAGTCGCAAATATCGAAGCCTAAAAGACATTCAGCCTTGTATAATTTAATTAATCGAGATTTAGGCATTAACGATGAAAACTATCTTGAAGATGACGATAAATTAGTCTGTTATATGGCTGCAAATCGATTTATAAACTCATCACTAATGGCACTAAGTCATGCCAATGAGGCTCTTCGGAAAGCAGATATGTCCCCCTTTTCGGAAGATGAATGGAACAAATTTTCCAAATATCTTAGCGAAACCTGCAAAAAATCGGGTGAGGACAATCCGTATAAAAATTACCCGGTTACTTCAATCACACAACCCATGTTTGGAGCAGCCTTCGCGTATACTGGGGCAACTTTAGGATGTATGGGCGGCCAAATGGTCAGCGATTCAGTCCAAGTAATCCCCCTGAAGTTTCAGCTCACTGCACTTATTGGCAGCTCATTGCTCATGGTTGGGTCTGCAGGACCAATGGGAGTCGCTTTATTTTCTCAGGTTATAGCCTGCAAACTCATTACTACTTTTTGCAGCATCAGCTTGGCTCACATACTGAGCACCGCGATGGGCATAGTAGGTCAAGGAGTGGGCATGGGAGTCGGTTTACCGCTTGATGCAGCCTATAATTTACTTTGGAAAGCTTGTTCTGTACTTGGTGCTTATTATTCTGATACCCCAAATACTACAACAGGTATTCGCATTAAAGACGGAGCCAACATGATCAGTGGCATGGAAATAAAATTCCTCCCAGAATCAGATCCCACCCTGGAACATCATCAGGATCTGCAATCAGTTGAAATGAAAGACGGGAATCTATACATCAATGGTGATCAGTTTGCAATTCCTGATACCGGAATTCAACTTCCCCCGGAAGTCCTTGAAAAGTTAAAACTTATATTAAGTCCTTTGAGCTTTCCAGAAGTAACTCCGCCTGCAAGTTCAACTCCAACTGAAGTTGTTGCGACAATTTAAGAGCACTACTGATACTGTTCCATGATGTGTCCACCAGGCTCCCCAAAATACGGGAGCCTTTTTTGTACTTCATCACCATTCAAAAAAATACGGATTTATATAGAATCACAAGGTCGAATGAATAGATCCAGGTAATCAATAACGCATTGCCACATGTTCTTCACCCAAAGCATTAATTAAAAGCCCAATCAGCTCATCGCTTGGGGTTACGTGCCATTTTTGTGCCAGACTCAGATGTGCTCTTGCATGTTCGTTAGTATAAGAAAACTGCACAACGCAATTACCCGAATGTGCTTTTAAAATGGATTGAATCGCAGGCAAGATAGATTGACTGGACTGACTTAATCTTAATTCAAGGCATCGGGCAAATCTGGTTCTTGCGGATGGAATGCTGTAAAGTTGAGATGCCGTCATCTTTACTCCCCCATTATAATCATCATGGGCGACTTCACCTTCCACCACCAACATGTCTCCTGTTGCCAGAGGTTCACTAAAGAAATCAAATACTTCGCCAAATACAACCACATCCATCCGTGCCGTAGAATCGTCCATGCCAATAATCACTAATTTTTTGCCGCGTTTGGTTATGATTTTGCGAATCGCAGTAACCTGGGCGCAAATATTCGCCTTTTTATGCATGGAAGGATTCAATTGACTCATGGGAACAATAAAATCACCAAACTCACGTCGGTATTGATCAGCTGGATGGCCTGTCAGATAAAATCCTAATACTTCCCGCTCCCCTTCCAGCCGCTGAGCGTCCGACCAAGGTTTGGAATGGATGTAATCCTGTTCATCAGCTTTATCATCCAAGAGGGAAAATAAATCAAATTGCCCGCTCGATTGATTCTGATGCTCTTTTTCAGCTACTTTTAATGCTTTTTCCAGAGAAGCGGTTAATACCGCCCGTTCAACCTGCCAATCATCAAACGCACCGCTTTTAATTAAGGCTTCCAGAACGCGCCTGTTTACCTTGCGCAAGTCCAGCCTTTGGCAAAAACTGAATAAATCGCTATATGCTCCACTCAATGAACGTTCCTGAGTGATACAATCAATAGCAGACTCCCCTACCCCTTTTATGGCACCCAAACCGTAAATAATTGTAGCGTCATCACTTACCGTAAAAGGATACATGGAGTGATTGATGGATGGCGGCAACACTTTAAGTTTCATATGCGCACATTCATCAATAAAAGTAACTACTTTATCCGTATTATCCATATCAGAAGACATTACAGCAGCCATGAAGGCCGCTGGATAATGCGCTTTTAACCATGCCGTTTGATAAGCCACTAAAGCGTACGCTGCAGAATGCGATTTATTAAAGCCGTATCCCGCGAATTTTTCCATCAAGTCAAAAATGTGAGTCGCTACGTCTTCATCTACACCCCGCTCTGTTGCTCCCTTGGTAAAAATTGCACGCTGCTGAGCCATCTCTTCGGGTTTTTTCTTACCCATAGCTCTTCGTAACATGTCTGCTGCACCCAGGGTATAATTTGCCAGTACCTGAGCAATCTGCATGACTTGTTCCTGATATAAAATAACTCCATAAGTAGGCTTTAGAATAGGCTCCAAATCAGGATGAGGGTAATCCACCGCAGCCCGACCATGTTTTCGATCGATAAAATCATCCACCATCCCTGACTGCAAGGGACCGGGTCGGAATAAAGCAACCAAAGCGATGATTTCTTCAAAGCAATCGGGTTGTAATCGGTTGATCAATTCCTTCATGCCACGTGATTCAAGCTGAAACACAGCCGTTGTCTTACAGGCCTTCAGCAGATCAAAAGTGGCGGTATCATCAATGGGTATATGGCTAATATCCACTGGAGGCAAACCAGCCTGTTCACGTTGTTTATTTACTGTCGCCAAAGCCCAATCGATGATGGTAAGCGTTCGCAAACCTAAAAAGTCGAATTTGACCAATCCTGCTGCCTCAACGTCATCCTTATCAAATTGGCTGACGATTTGTGCCGATCCTTCCTCACAATAAATGGCTGTAAAGTCAGTAAGTTGCGATGGAGCAATGACTACTCCCCCTGCATGTTTGCCTGCATTTCGCGTGATTCCTTCCAGTTTTAAAGCAAGATCAATTAATTCTTTAACGTCTTCTTCTTCATCGTAGCGACGCTGAAGCTCAGGTTCTTGCTCCATTGCTTTGCTTAGGGTTATTCCAATTTCAAAAGGAATAAGTTTGGCTAACTTATCAACAAATCCATAAGGATGACCAAAGACACGACCCACATCGCGTACCACCGCCTTTGCCGCCATGGTGCCGAAAGTAATAATCTGCGACACACTTTGTCTGCCGTATTTTTCAGCAACATATTCGATAACCCGATCCCGTCCCTCCATGCAAAAATCAATATCAAAGTCAGGCATTGAAACCCGTTCAGGATTCAAAAAACGCTCAAAAAGCAATTCAAATTCCAGTGGATCAAGATCAGTAATCTTTAAAGCATAAGCCACCAGCGATCCAGCACCCGATCCACGCCCTGGGCCTACAGGAACACCGTTTTGCTTTGCCCATTGAATAAAATCAGCAACGATTAAAAAGTAGCCCGCAAAACCCATGTTATTAATAACTTTTAATTCAATCTGCAGACGCTTTTCATATTCACCCCGTGATGCATTTAACTCATCTTCGGATTTATTGCGAAACAAATGCTTTAACCGTTCCTCAAGGCCCTGTTCCGATAAATGAGACAAATACTCTTCAACTGTAGAACCTTCAGGGATAGGGAAATTGGGCAAGTAATTATTGCCAAGATTCAATTTCACATTGCATCGTTTACTGATTTCCACTGTGTTGGTAATAGCACTGGGCAAATCGGCAAATAAAGCCTCCATCTCTTCTGCGGAGCGTAAATATTGCTGTGGACTGTATTGCTGAACTCGACGGGGATCGGCCAAGGTATATCCTTCATGAATACACACTCGGGCCTCATGGGCATCAAAATCATCACGATCAAGAAAATGAACATCATTGGTTGCCACTATGGGTAATTGCAATCTATCGGCTAAAGCAATTACTTTCTCATTGTATAAATCTTCATCGGCTCTGCCAGTGCGCTGAATCTCCAGATAAAACCGATTTGGAAATAACTTCATCCAATGCAATGCCCTTTGAGTAGCAAGCCCTTCATCATTAGCCAAAAGTGCCTGCCCAATATCGCCTGCTTTGGCTCCGGACAGGGCAATTAATCCGTCAGAATATTCTTCTATCCATTGAAAATGTACTCTGGGATGACCTTGGTATTGCCCTTCCTGGTATGCTTTGGATACAAGACAGGTTAAATTTTTATAACCCTGCGCATTAAGACATAATAGAACAAGAGAAGACGTTACATCAGGTATTTCAGGGTTATGACAAGGAAGATCACTTCCAATAATGGGTTTGATTCCTGCATCAACACCAGTTTTAAAATGCTTTACGGCAGCGAATAAATTACAATAATCAGTCACTGCGACTGCACACATTCCCCGGGACGGTAACGCTTTCATTAAAGGTTTCACCCGAACCAAACCATCAACCAAAGAAAATTCAGTGTGTACACGCAAATGAACAAAACGTTGTTGCATAGGAGGATAAACTCTTTGAAACTAATTAAGGAACTTTAACCTAAATAGCGGGATCGAATCCACTAGCTGTATCAATTTTTCTCTATACTGCATGATTTTTTAAACCAGATCCCACTCCCTGAATTTAAAACTGACTTTGCTTTGCCTATCCTAAAGATTGGTGGGGATCAAAGGCATCCCTAACTGCATCAGCAAACAAATTTATTGCCAGAACCAGGATAAACATGAAAAGAAATGCTGCAAAAATTGGCCACCAAACCACAGGATCACGGGCCAATTCCAATCGAGCACCATTAATCATATTTCCCCAGCTGATGGTCATTGGAGAAACACCCACTCCAACATAAGACAACACCGCCTCCGCCATGACTAAAAAACTAAAATCCAATACCAAGGTAATTACCACAATATGCATCACATTAGGCAGCAAGTGCTTTTGTATGATCGTAAACCAGCTACTTCCCAAGGCTCTGGCAGCAATTACATAATCCACTTCTCGTAATTTCAATGCTTCTGCGCGCAACAAACGGCATAAGCTAGTCCAACTGGTTACCCCAAGGATCAGGCACAATGCCAATAAACGTGCATCCGCACTTTTGGCTAAGGTCGAGAATTGCTCGGGATGGCTGGCAATATAGGTTTGTAACGACAATACAGAGGCCGTGATTAATAAAACACCAGGAATCGAGCTTAAAGTAGTATAAATGAACTGAATCACATCATCTACTACGCCCCCAAAATATCCGGCAACTATGCCTAAAAACAAAGCCAAAGGCAGCATGAACAAGGTAGTCAACAAACCTATAATTAAACCCGTGCGAATACTTTTTACAGTAAAATAAAAGATATCCTGCCCAATCTGCCCGGTTCCAAAGACATGGAATGAGCGTGATAACCAAAAACTCAAAAGAACAGCAAAAGTAAGCAAGCCAACAGTCGATAAAACACTAAACCCTCTGGCGCTTAATTGATACAGTCGCTTCGATTTTGTCGCTAATTTTATAAGAAAAGACAATGCCCAACACCCAAAAGTAATACCTAAACTATAAAGCACGGCACTTTGCAGGGTTGATTTAATGATGTTCGCTTTATCTGCGTCAGTCTTGATGAAGTCAGGAGGATACTTTAAACGGGGATAGACCTGTTTTGTAATACCATCCACCAACTCGGTTTCGGTTACAAACATGTTTAAGGCCAAAGGTGCAGAATAGGTCTTTTCATAAGCCGTACCCAGCGGAGCTAAAATTTTATCCAAAAGTGATTCTGCAATATCAGAACCTGTTTCGCCTGTTTTAAAATGGATGGAGTCCAATACTCCAATAGTCAAAAAAAGCAATAATACAATCGCAGCGCTTAATGCCATAGGCCTATGCAAGATAATGAAAAACGATAATCTTATGTGTTGCTTTCGCAAGCTCAGCAGCGTGATGATCACCCCTAACGTCAGCAAGAAAAGAAAACAGATGTCTGTCCATAGAAATTCAAAGCTCATGATTCAACTCTCAAGTTATATTCACCGCTCATCAACCCCAATTGTCTCATGATAATCGTACACGCGGATCAACCAGCATATAAGAGAAATCCGTCATAACCAATCCAATAATATAAAGAATCGACCCCAGAAAAACCATAGCACGAACAATGGCAAAATCCTGCTGCTGAATCGCGTCTATGATGTAACTCCCCAAACCAGGCACACCAAAAAAGGATTCCAGCACCAGACTCCCCATAAAAAGTGAGGGAATAATTACAACGACTCCAGTCAAAATGGGCAACATGACATTTTTCAAAACATGTTGGAACAAAACCCGTTGATCCGACAATCCTTTGGCTTTAGCTGTTTTAACGTAATCCTTATGTATTTCTTCCAAAAACAAAGTTCTATACCATCTGGCTCCAGAACCTAATTGACTTAACACGGCAACCAACACCGGAAGAATAATAAATTTAAGTGCTTCAAATCCCCCATCGTAACCAGATATCGGAAACAAACGCAGGATTTTTCCAAAAAGATACTGACCGCCGATGATATAAAAAAGACTGGAAATGGACATTAAAATGATGCAGATAACGACTCCGCTCAGATCCAGATAAGAGGTGCGAAAAAAAGCCATCCCCATGGCAAAAAAGATGTTAATCAGAATTCCAAATATTAAGATAGGAACGGCAATCGCCAGACTTGGCCACATTCTGTAGGAAATATCATGACTAATATCCCTTCCTGAATCAGAAACACCAAAATTAAAAGTAAACAGCGTCAGCGATTTTTGATAAAACAAAGTCTCTACAAAACGACTGATTCCTTGTTTATTCTGGTTAAAAAATAAAGGCAAATTATAACCATGAGCTTCTTTCCAATCATCAACCACAGTTTGCTCTACGTGTTTATTCCCCAAATGCATGCGAGCAATATCATCAGGTGTATTGATCATAAAAAAAAGAACGAAAGTTAACAAATTGATTACAAACAAAATGGGAATTGCATAAATAATTCTTCGTAATAAATAAATCAGCATGATAATTTAGACCTCGTTGCTGGTTGTTTCTCTTTTTTTCGATACGCAATAATCAAAGGAAGAGTTAATGCCACTAACAAAAGCACGATGACAATCAATGGCCAAAATACCGGTTGATTCCAGGCCTCATGTAATTTATTACGTTCTTTGGTATTTATAGAAACATATTTTAATGTACCAAGCGCAATGGCATTCGGTTTCACATTTGAAACCCAACTTTGAGATAAAATGAAGTCCTCGGGATGCATACCCCAGATCCATGGAGCATCATAGCGAACCAACTGCACCATCTTATCGATATATTTCTGTCTGAGCTCATCATTGCTTCGGTTTTTCATTAAATCAAACAAACGATCAAACTCAGGATTATTATAATTGGCCGCATTTTCACCGCCAAATTGAACTTTTCCATTTTTACTGTACAGTTGAAACAGGAAATTTTCAGGATCAGGATAATCCGCATTCCAACCCCAGCTAAATATCTGGGCATTGCCTAGGCGCATTTTCTCCTGAAAACGATTATACAAAGTCGCTCGGATGTTCAAATCTATACCAATGCTGGCAAATTGTTTTCGCATCCAATCCAGCATTGATTTATCTTCAGGGCCGCCTTTGGTGGTCACATCATAATGCAAAATCAACGCCTTTCCGGTCTTGGGATCGATACCATCTGGATATCCTGCCTGCCTCATCAATTGTTTTGCATCAGCCAGGGAACGTCGTTGACGGATATTATTGTTCCATTTGTAGATATAGGGATTGATCCCCTGCTTCCCTTCTCTATAACCAAAAATCCCCGGAGGTATTGGGCCTTGCGCAGGAATACCACGACCATTAAAAAATATGGCAATGTTTTCATCGTAATTAACCGCAATAGAAATAGCTTGTCTTAATTTACGCGCTCGCTCGCTGCGTCCGCCGACCACATTGTCCAGCATATTAAAACCCATATAATAGATATAAGGTTCCTGGGTTTGGGTTAAATGTAATTTTTTATCCACCATTTCCTGACTTAAAATGGCTTCTCCAAAACGATTAATATGGATTGCCTGATCAAAACTGTCTGCACTGACGCCGGAAATATCATAGTATCCTTGCATGAATTTATTCCAGCGAGGGATGGATTCTTTTTCAAGGGTGTATACTGCCTTGGCAATAAGAGGTAATCGTTTGCCTATATTGGTTGTATATCCTTCTCGTCTATCCCTCTCGGAAGCATCAACAGGAAAATAGACTTCACGATAATTCGGATTTTTTTCTAAAACCATTTGTCTGTTTGGATTGTTTTGCGTCAACATAAAAGGACCTGTTCCCACTGGATACCATCCAAATGATAAATTTTTATCATCCATACCCTTCTGAGAATAAAACAGATCGGCTTCCCAGGGTACGGGAGAAAAAAACGGCATAGCCAACCAAAATAAAAATTGCGGGTACTGCCCTTTTAAAGTCAGTTCAAAGGTATAGTCATCAATTTTTTGTATTCCTCGCAGGGGGTACTGTCTCAAATCGATGAAGTGATTATTGGACAAAGATACCTGGGGAACCGTTTCACCAAACTCCTTAAAACCCTCTATATAATGACTCATCAATCCATAAATCGGCGAATTCACACCTGGATTCGCCATGCGTTTTATTTGATAAATATAATCATCAATAACCAACTCCCTGGTATCTGCATATTTAAAATCAGACAACTGATTGATGTCATGGTCATCAAGATAATCTTCTGATAAATGATGGTAAAGATAATCACCCTTTTTATTTTTGGCAAAGGCAGGATGAGGCTGATAGAAGATGCCTTTCTTGATTTGAATGGTATAAACACTGTACGAGGGATTAATCTGTTCACCAGCAGGAATGGGATTGCGTTGCTCATCCAGATACCTGATTTGAGGTAATTGCGTGGCCGTTAACGGAATTAATTGATAGGGTCTTAGATAATAATCATACTCCAATAATGGTTCATAAATCTGCGCTATGAAGACATACTCATTGGATGAATAGGATTTTGCCGGATCCAGTGTTTTAGGCTGCTCATTAAATGACGAATAATAAATCGATTCATTTGACTCGCTTTCTGGATAGGGATTATTTAACACCCAGGAGCCAGCAACAGCCAAGCCAAAGCTGGAGTGCAATAAAACCAACAAGATTACGATAAAAGAAAATCGCCGCACTTAAATTCCCTGTGCCCAAAATAATAAACTATTCATCAGAGTATATCCTTATCTCAAACTGATTAGCGAGTGTCATGTTCTTTACGATGACAGCATTTCTCTAAAATTCTCTTCATCCAAAACGGTGACGCCTAATTCATTAGCCTTGATCAATTTGGATCCAGCCTCGCTTCCAGCGATGACATAATCTGTTTTTGCAGAAACACTGCCGCTCACCTTAGCTCCCAAGCCTAGCAACTGAGCTTTCGCTTCTTCTCTACCCATAGATTCCAGAGTTCCAGTCAAGACGACGGTTTTTCCAAAAAAGGGATTATCCTGATTCATCTGTTTTTTCTCAGCTTTTGGCCAATGAACACCAAGTGCGAGTAAACGATTAATCACTTCCATATTGTGAGGTTGGGCAAAAAAATGAACGATGTATGAAGCTCCCACTGGACCTATATCACGAAGATTCATTAAATCCTCCACGGTAGCGGATTGAAGCATTCCAATATCCGAATAGTGATCCGCTAAAACCCGAGCACTGGACTCCCCTATTTCTCGAATTCCTAAAGCGTACAGAAATCTATTGAACGTTGTATTTTTACTTTGTTCCAAAGCAGCCAAAAGATTTTGCGCCGATTTCTCCCCCATTCTGGGTAAATTCGCTAAAGTAGGTAAATCAAGTTCATAAAGATCAGCCAGGTGACGAACCAAACCTTCATCCACCAATTGCTCAATTAATACGGAACCTAAGCCTTCAATATACATGGCCTTACGCGAAGCAAAATGCCACATCATCCTTTTTAATTGTGCTTTGCAAAACAATCCACCAATACAGCGAGCTATGGCCTCGCCCTCCTCACGAACTACATCTGAACCACAAACAGGGCAATGCTCCGGAAGTTTTATGGCTTCAGTGATTGCAGGACGTTGGGTTAAAACTACAGAAACCACTTCTGGGATGACATCTCCAGCACGACGAACAATAACGGTATCACCAATACGAATATCCTTTCGAATAATTTCATCCATATTATGCAAAGTAGCATTACTGACTGTAACACCACCTACACTCACAGGAACCAGGCGTGCCACAGGAGTTAAAGCGCCGGTACGACCGACTTGAAAATCGACAGCCAGCAATTGGGTCATTTCTTCAGACGCGGGAAATTTGTGAGCACAGGCAAACCGAGGGGCTCTTGAAACAAAACCCAATTGCTGCTGCAAGGGAATGCTATCGATTTTATAAACAACACCATCAATTTCAAAAGGTAATGATTGCCTTTTTTCTAGCATATGATGGTAATAGTCGAGACATCCTTCGATTCCCATTTCTTGTTTTGATTCATTAGATACTCTAAAACCAAAATCTTTAAGCAACTGCAACTGCTCCCAATGACTGTCAGGGAGTTTGTAACCTTCACATGCACCGATACCGTAACAATAAATTGCCAATGGCCGGCTAGCTGTTACTGCCGGATTCAATTGCCTTAAACTGCCTGCGGCGGCGTTTCGTGGGTTAACAAAAGTTTTTTCGCCGGTTTCCCGAGCCTTTTTATTGTATTCTTCAAAACCTGCTTTAGGAATATAAACCTCACCTCGAATTTCAATCAAACGAGGCGGATTGTCAGTTCTCAATTTTAAAGGAACAGAACTGATCGTTTTGATATTAGCAGTAATATTTTCTCCTGTAGCGCCATCTCCCCGAGTTGCTGCGTGAGTTAAAACGCCATGCTCATAGGTCATGTTCACCGCCAGCCCATCCAGCTTGGGCTCACAGGTAAATAGTAATTGTTGATTAGGCTCATCCAGCTTGTCAGTTGCTCTCTTTATAAATGCTTGCAACTCGTCATCAGAAAAAACGTTTGAGAGAGATAACATCGGTTGTTTATGAGAAACCGGCATGAATGCATCAGCAGGTGTTCCGCTGACTCTCTGGGTTGGTGAATCAGGTGTTAAAAATTGAGGGAACTCAGCTTCCAACTGTTGCAATTCCCTGAATTTTCTATCGTATTCGATATCAGGAACCAAGGGTTCATCAAGAACATAATAATGATGATCGTAGGTTTGAATTAAATCTCTGAGAGTTTTAATTTGCTCTTGAATTTCATCGTTACTCATTGAAAAGATTCCCGATTTTAAAAAATCCAGTTTATCACTTTTATTCATACTTTCGAACAATAAAAAAGGACACTTTATACTTCATCGTGTCCTGCTTGAATCCAGAATCATAATTATGATATAGATACGTTTCTGATTTTGATAAGGTATTTAAGAAATGGACCTTCAACGCAAAATAATCGCTCTCTGCTTGTTTTTATTCTCAACCTTAATCCAGGCTCTTCCAGAAAACACCCCCAATCCAGGTATGGCTTTAGTTCATGGGACCCGTGATCATAGAGAAGATGCCTATGGCGGATATTGGAAAGCAGACTTTATCGACAGTATGTCAAAAGGATTGGCCAAGCCGGAAAATTTATTAGTGGTCCATTGCGATTTTAGCCAGTATATGTGGCATGAAGATGCCGCGAACTGCGTTGCAGACCAGCTCCTTGAATTTATTAATGGAAAAAATATCAGCTCCATGACTGTCTATACCCACTCGGATGGCGCCAATATTATTCGCTGGATACTCTCCAATCCGACTTATGATGGCCGATATTTGTCCCTGAAACACAAAATAAATCAGGTGATTGCGATCGCGCCTTCCAGTTTAGGAACACCATTGGCGGATGAAATACTAGGCGGTGGCGTTTTTGAAACCAGCCTTGCCTGGCTGCTGGGTTATCTCTCTGATGCAGTGAAACAACAGCGTGTAGGCGATATGCTCATTTATAATGAAGAATTATTATTAGGTGGAAAAGGTCGCCCCTCTCTGTCAACACCATTCAAAGTAATTGTAGGTACCGATGTTTATGCCTCCCCCTTATCTTCTGCAAGTTATTGTAATGGCTATTTGCTCAATAGCGGTTTAAAAATAACGAAATTGTATCTGGACACTTGTGCAGATGGCTTTTTAAATTGCACCTCACAATTGGCTGCTGGCGAACTATGGTTTTACGATAGAGATAAAACCGAAAATAACGCGCCGTTAAGCCATAACCAAAGCCGTCACTCCTGTTTTGGCTTTGATCAAGTTTTGATAAGTGCCTTATCTACAGAAGGAGCTGTACAATGAAAACAACTCAACTCGTATTAATCTCTGCATTATGTTTTACCCAGGCACATGCGCTGACCTTGCCAAGACAACCTGTAAAATCCTATGAATGTGATGTGTGCAGCCAATTATCCCATGAAAATTTACAAGATAAATGGAGCATATCCAATGAGCCATTGGATCAGAAAATAAATAACAGCCAAAAAAGTTACGGTTATAAAGAACGCATCAGCATGGAACAGCTTCGTGCTGGAGTAAAGATCACGACAACAGCCCCGGGAGCGATTGTTCGTATTACTCCCATGC
The DNA here is from genome assembly GCF_003990085.1 of Legionella sp. km535. Classification (NCBI taxonomy): domain Bacteria; kingdom Pseudomonadati; phylum Pseudomonadota; class Gammaproteobacteria; order Legionellales; family Legionellaceae; genus Legionella; species Legionella sp. km535. The sequence continues at coordinate 37,889 of NZ_RZGU01000019.1, forward strand.
AAAATAAACTGGTTCCACAACTTTCGATTAAAACTCCTAAAAATCAATTATTGAGTTTACAGGACGCATCTGCCTTATACAGTCAGGATGAGCCATTTGGAGATAAAACCTTATCGACCAAACATCAAACCATGCTGCAAATAAAGCCTGAATTGGGTTTTGGAACATTCATTCTTAAAAGCGATGAAGTCTCATTAAAAGATGCAGATTCCTATCTGATTAACGTGTATGACAAATTTTCCCCAACGTATCTGGAAGTCCAAACGGATGCCCTTCATTATCAATATGGCGATAAATTAACGGCACAAATATCTCTGATTGATGATTATGCAGATTATGATGTTTTTGATATTAATGCGACGCTTATAGGACCAGGAGGACAATATTTCCCTCTGAACATCAGCAAAATTAAAAAAAATCAATTTGAAGCTACTGCTCTATTAAACTCGGAAACTAATGACCATGGTGAGAACTGGTATGTTGAAGTAAACATCCTTTCTGAACATGGACATCAACTGGTACGGCGTAGCGGACACACCGCATTTTCTTATTCAGTACCCTCTGCCAGCATGCTGAACGTTAAAAAATTATCATCAAAACCATTAACCTTTGTCGCAACCCTTGATGTCGCTACTGCAAGCCGCTATGCCTTGCAAAGTGTCTTATACCGAAAAAATAGCAAGGGTGAAGCCATACCTGTTGAAACGTCCCAAAAGGCACAATGGCTTGAGCCAGGAAAGCAGATTATTCAATTTACCTTTGACAATTCCAATCAATTATCAGACGATAATCTTTATTTAGGCTATTTACGCTTGATAGATTACGGTCAGCTGAAAACTGTTTACCAATACAATCAACCTATCAAGCTGACCCAATTAGTGGAATAATGCATGATATCTTTTTCATCCTTCACCCTTACTGAGGGCCTAGCATATGCTATTGCCCTCCAACTTATCCTGACACTCTGGTTTATCAAAAAACAACATCAGCAAAAAGCGTTGACCGAAAGTATTAACGAAAAAATCCAGCAAGCCCTTACTGCCCAACTGCACCAGTTGCAGTTGGATCTGACACAATCCTACCAAAGCAGTCAAAACAGCATTAATGAGAAAATAGCTCATGGACAACTGATTACCCAACAAATCATCAGTGATACCATACAAAAGCAAATGACGGATGTACGAGAACAGATGAATCATAGCTTTCAACAGCATGCCAGTTCTCTTACCTCTCACTTACAACTTCTTACTGAAGAAATAAGAACTCATCTGCACAGCCTGACTCAACAGGTCAATCACAAACTGACCGAAGGTTTTGAAAAGACCTCATCCACTTTTATTGATGTAGTCAAACGACTTACCATTATCGATGAAGCACAAAAGAAAATTACAGAGCTGTCCAATCATGTAGTCAGTTTACAGGATGTTCTGGTAGACAAAAAAGCGCGCGGAGCCTTTGGTGAAGTACAACTTGCAACATTAATCAGCAATATGATCCCAAGCACGCATTATCAAATGCAATATACTTTGAGCAACCAAAAACGAGCAGATTGTATTTTATTTTTACCTGAACCCACAGGAAATGTAGTAATCGATGCCAAATTTCCCCTGGAAACCTACCAACGTCTAATCAACACAGATGCCATGTCCGTTGAAAGAAAATCCATTCAACAGCAATTTCGACAGGACATCCAGAAACACATTAAAGACATTGCAGAAAAATACATCATTCCTAATGAGACAACAGATGGTGCCATGATGTTCATCCCGGCTGAATCCATTTTTGCCGAAATACATGCGAATTACCCCGACCTGATCTCCTTATCGCAACGCTTAAAAGTATGGCTGGTCTCGCCCAGTACCTTGATGGCTGTATTAACTACGGCTAAAGCGGTACTTAAAGATGACGCAACTCGAAAGCAGGTACATATTATCCAAAAGCATTTACACGCTCTTGCAGATGATTTTCAACGATTTGAAAAACGTATGGATAAACTGTCCAGGCATATTGATTTAGCTCATCAGGACGTCAATGAAGTCAATACTTCGGCAAAAAAAATCACCTCGCGTTTCCAAAAAATTGAAGCAGTAGATATTGAATTGGATGAAACGGAATTAGCTCAAGTAGAATTAATCGAAACAGCATAACCAAAAGGAGTTATCCTTGCTAAAACGTGATATCTCGACAGTGAATATATTAGTCGCTGCTGCTGGTGGAATGATTGGTTCGGGTTGGCTGTTCAGCCCTTACATCAGTGCCCAAATGGCTGGAAGCAATGCGTTGATAAGCTGGATCATTGCTGCTCTGTTCATGTTGTTTATTGCCCTGCCCTTATGTGAACTGGGTACTATGTTCCCTGTCTCGGGAGGCATGTCCAATTATCCAACCTACACTCATGGACAAGAAGTGGGTTTTTTATTTGCCTGGACTTCCTGGCTCTCATACGTCGTGATGACGCCCATAGAAATACAGGCAATCCTGCAGTACTCCAGCCATTTTTTTCCAACACTGATTATTGACGATCCTGCTACGCTTAAGTTGTCAGGAACAGGCTATATTGTAGCCATCGGCATTATGTTATTTGTCGTATTGATCAATTCATACGGGATCAAATTACTGGCAGAATGTAATAAATACGCCAGCCTCATCAAATTTGCCCTGCCCAGTGTGGCTATTATTGCACTTCTTCACAGTGCGCCAGACCTTGGAAACATCAGTCTGAGCCTGGGAGATAAAAGCAGCTGGGTCAATATTTTTTCCGCACTTTCCGCTGGTGGGGTTATTTTTGCATTTACCGGTTTTCAAAATGGACTGATTCTGGCGGGAGAAGTAAAAAATCCGCAACGCAATATTCCAATTGCCATATTGGGCGCTGTTCTGGTTGGCTTTCTTCTTTATTTTATGTTGCAGTTCAGTTTTATTGCAGCCATGCCTCAAAAATATCTGACGCAAGGCTGGGGCGCTTTAAATTATCCTGGTGATAGTGGCCCTTTGGTTGGGTTGGCTTTATTGTTGGGACTGGGGATCGTCGCTACTCTGTTAATGATAGACGCTGCTTTTTCACCTTTTGGTACTACCCTTGTCTATACCGCTGCAACGTCACGAATTGTCTACGGCATGGCTTTGAATAACCATTTACCCAAATTATTTTTAAAAGTAAATCGCCACAACATTCCCTATATCACTCTTTACGCCAATTTCCTGGTTGGCATTTTATCCTTTTTACCCTTTCCCGGATGGCAAAAACTGGTGGCATTCCTATCCTCCGCAAGCATTCTTTCTTACAGCATAGGCCCTATCTGCCTTCTGGCAATGCGTCAATTACAACCTAATACCCACAGACCATTTAAACTGGCAGGCAGCCTGGTGTGCTCTCATCTGGCGTTTTATTTTTGTAATTTAATGCTGTATTGGTGTGGATTTACTATTTTATGGAAACTGGATGTCGCGCTATTGATAGGCCTTTTAGTCTGTGTCGCTTATCATAGAAAAAGCTTCATCCTTCATAATTACCCCTTGTACTGGTTTATATTTTATATGTTTTCCTTGCTTTTGATTTCTTACCTTGGCTCTTTTGGAGGAATTGGTGTACTTAAATTTCCGGTGGATCTAGTGTGTCTTCTTCCTTTAAGCATCATCGTTCTTCATCTGTCTCAGATCGTTTTAGATATTGAGGGACATAAAGAAGTAGACTTTAACCTGGAAACCATACCGACTTAGCAGGTAAGCTCGTTTGTTTCTAATCAGCACCTTATTACAACCGAATTTGGGAGAGTACAATCCTGTTTGCACGCAAACAGCTCTGTAGAAAACCAAAAGCCTGTCATGTCCACGCAGACGGGCAACCATTTCTAGTTTGGCACTAAAGTAAATTAAGATAGCTCGCTGGGAAATTAAATGCCTGTTCGGCTGTTTTAAGGTACGTGGATTTAACTTTGGAGACACGCATCTCACGCATAAAAAATTCATATAAAAAAATGGTTGCACTCTTGGCCGTTCCATTTAAATGGGCTCATCGTACTGGCGAATGGCAGAACGAGAAAAAACCAATAAACAGGGCTGGCCTGCTGTTAGTCTATATCGAGCAATACAATCCCCAGTGGTTTGATTTGAGTTTCGGATTATTTTGGTGGATGGTTGCCCGCCTGCGCGGGCAAGACAGTTTTTTTGTCAGGTACAGCTCAACAGGTTACAAAATTGAAGAGCATAAAGAAATAACCTTTGAACTGGAGTCCATGTCGGCTTAAGTCGCTTCACTCGCCCCTCACTATCATTAAGCTAATCCTTCGAAGCCCGTATTACGCTTTGCTAATTCGGGTTAGGAAAATAGCCAATCTACAATGAATAATCCTAAGCTTAATGACAACAAGGTTCTAAATTTGGCTACGTTTACCCTGATGAATGTCTTTTAAGATGCAGAATAGAAAATATACAGGTATAATGACTCTCTTTTTGGTTTTGACTGCTTTATAATCCCATGGTTACAGATACACTCCTTTACCATCCAACAAAAAACAAACAAATTTGGGGGCAACTATACGGTAGCAGTCTGGCGCTTGCTTTGGCAGAATATTGCCAGGAAACACCAGGAATTAAATTACTTATCGCGCAAGATAATCTCAGCGCCAGTCAGTTACAGGACGAATTGCAATTTTTCCTGAACCCTCAAAAAAAACAACAAGAACTGTTATTTTTCCCTGATTGGGAAACTTTACCCTATGATCAATTCTCTCCTCACCAGGACATTATTTCAGAACGACTTTATACCCTAAGTCGTATGCAACAGGTGAAGGATGCTGTCGTGATTACTTCAGCCAGCACGTTGATGCACCGACTTTGCCCGCCTGAATTTTTAAACCACTATGCATTAATGCTGAAAGAAGGTCAAAAACTTGACCTCAATACGTTCAGGAATCAGTTACAGCAAGCAGGTTATCACTGCGTCAATAAAGTATTGGAACATGGGGAATATGCCTTACGCGGTTCCATAATCGATGTGTACCCCATGGGAAGCGGACTACCTTTTCGAATTGAATTGTTTGACGACGAAATCGAAAGCTTAAGAGAATTCGATACAGAAACGCAACGAACCATAGAAAAAATCAAAGAAATCAATGTGTTACCAGCACGGGAATTTCCTTTAAATGAACAGAGCCAAACCCTCTTCAGAAGATCGTTCAGAGAGCTTTTCCCAGGTAACCCCAGCCAATGCCCCATCTATGAATCCATTTCTAACGGTCAGTTTCCCGCAGGGATAGAATATTATCTCCCCCTGTTTTTTGACAAAACAGTTACCTTTTTTGATTACCTCCCTGAAGAGTCGCGAGTGTGCCTGATTGAAGACATTCAGGAAAATGCTGAGCAATTCTGGCAGGAACTAAATGAACGATACGAGCAAAGACGTTATGACGTAAGCCGCCCTATTCTAACTCCAGACGCATGCTTCATTAATCCAACTGAATTGCTTACCTATGCAAATACTTATGAACAATTACGCCTCTTCCATAAACCCTCAGAGAAAAAAGGCGCAGTAATCAATTTTGATATTTCAAAAGCACCTCAATTACCGATAGACCGAAAAAATCAGGAGCCTTTGCTCCAATTACGTCAGTATTGTTCGATACCCTCGTTCCGATACTTAATCGTTGTTGAAAGCGCAGGGCGACGTGAAGTATTGCTGGATCTTCTTAAAACGAGTGGAATTTTCCCTACGGTACACAATTCCTGGGTAGATTTTATTAATGATAATTCTCCGATCAACATTACCACAGGACCACTGATTTACGGCTGTGAATTAACGAATAAAAATATTATCTTAATCGTAGAATCTCAGCTGTTCGGTGAACAAAGTACTCCACAGCGCAGAGCGGCGCAAAAATCAGTCGATCCTGATTTAATCATTCGCGATATGGCTGAATTAAGACTCGGCGCTCCGGTAGTCCACTTGCAATTTGGTGTAGGGCGATACCAAGGCTTGCAATACATCACCACAAATGATACTTCCAGCGAATTCCTCGTTCTTGCTTATGCAGGTGATGATAAAATATACGTACCCGTTACTTCGCTCCATTTAATCAGCCGCTATACTGGCGTCGACAGCGAACATGCACCGCTGCATAAACTCGGTACGGATCAATGGCAAAAAGAAAAGAAAAAGGCGGCTGAAAAAATTCATGATGTGGCTATTGAATTGCTGGATCTCTATGCCAAGAGGGAGGCGCAACCAGGGCATCAGTATGAGTTTAATCATAGCGAATACATTAAATTTGCCAGTGCCTTTCCATTTACTGAAACAACCGATCAGCTTCAGGCCATAGACCAGATCATTAAAGACATGCAATCCCCAAGACCCATGGATAGATTGATTTGTGGTGATGTCGGCTTCGGGAAAACGGAAGTAGCCATGCGTGCAGCATTTGTGGCCGTACAAAATGGAAAGCAGGTCTGTGTTTTAGTGCCCACCACCCTTTTGGCTGGCCAGCATTTTGAGTCATTCAGAGATCGCTTCGCGGATTTTCCAATCAACATTGAACTCTTATCACGCTTTCGCAGCGCTAAAGAATCAGAGTCCGTACTCCAATCGCTCACCTCAGGTAAAGTGGATATCGTCATTGGAACTCATAAATTATTCCAAAGTACCATTAATTTTAAAAATCTCGGGCTATTAATTATTGATGAAGAACATCGATTTGGCGTAAAACAAAAAGAACACATGAAATCATTGCGAACTCATGTCGACATTTTATCCATGACCGCAACGCCTATCCCCAGAACGCTCAACATGGCGATGGCAGGAATCCGGGACATTTCGTTAATAGCAACCCCGCCTGCAAAACGGCTGGCAATTAAAACCTTCTGGCAAGAAAAGAAAGACATCGTGGTCAGAGAGGCCTTGCTACGGGAAATATTAAGAGGTGGACAAGTATTTTTCCTCCACAATAACGTACAAACCATCGACAGAGTATGCCAGGATCTGCAAACCCTGGTACCCGAAGCAAAAATTCGCAGTGCTCATGGGCAAATGCGTGAACGCGAACTGGAACGGGTGATGTCTGATTTTTACCATCATCGCTTTAATGTTCTGGTCTGTACAACGATAATAGAAACAGGGATAGACATACCAACCGCGAATACCATCATCATTGATAGAGCAGACAAATTTGGGTTGGCGCAGTTACACCAGCTCCGTGGCCGTGTGGGACGCTCACACCATCAGGCTTATGCTTATTTGTTAACGCCTGACGAAAAATCGTTAACAACAGATGCAGTAAAACGCCTTGAGGCCATCGTGTCCCTTGAAGATTTAGGGGCAGGTTTTACCCTGGCAACCCATGATCTGGAAATTAGAGGGGCGGGGGAATTACTTGGAGAAGATCAAAGTGGCAACATGCATGCCATAGGCTTTAATTTGTTTATGGAAATGCTGGATAAAGCCGTGCATGATTTGAAAGCTGGAAAAATTCCGGAATTATCAGCGCCAATGCACCAAGGCCCTGAAATTGATTTACGTATCAGTGCGATTATTCCTGAAGAGTACATTGCAGACATCCATAATCGTTTGATCATGTACAAACGTATTTCCAATGCTAAAAACAAACAACAGATTCATGATTTACAAATTGAATTAATCGACAGGTTCGGTTTATTACCTCAACCTGTTAAACATTTACTACTGATTACTGAACTGAAATTAAAGGCTGCAGAGCTTGGCATCCAAAAAATCAGTGCCAGTGGACAACAGGGAAAATTAGATTTTAACGAAAAACCATCAATAGACCCAGGCGTATTAATTAGCCTGATTCAAGTACATGCAAAACGTTATCAAATGGAAGGTCCACAGCGCCTGCGCTTCACTTTAGATAGCACAGCTCCCGAAGAGCGCATCTTTGAAATAAGTTCTTTGTTAAGTAAATTAGCTTGCTGATAGCTTATCCTTACTGAGTAATCACCTATTACGGTTCTACTTACTGATGGCCATTTTTAATTTTATTTTGCAAGGATCGAGTGCGCTGTTTCATCAAATTCGTCCTCTTCTGAATAAGACCCTGATCACGATTTCTAAAAACAACGTCGCTGTTTTAGGATGGTTAATTACTATTTTATGTTCCCTGATTGTCTTTGACATCACAGAAAGCTATACCGTCAGTTTTAGCTATTCCAAATTCACCATCACTCTGGTCGCTGCAGTGGTTATGTGGATCTTCAGGCTTGTACCCGAATACATTCCCTCGCTAATTATATTAATTGCGGCCATGCTGCTTCATGTAGCCCCTAGCACGTTAATACTCTCCGGATTTAATTCGGACAGTTTTTATTTTGCAGTCAGTGTGTTTGCTGTTGGTGCTTTATTAACCAAATCCAGGCTCTTTTATCGGGTGTCATTGATCCTATTAATTAAACTGCCTTTAAAACAATCATTATTGCAAAAATGCTTGTTTTTTCTTGGCGCGTTAATGACCCCCATGATGAGCGTCCAAAGCTCCAGAGTGGCATTAATCGCTCCATTATTAAATGATATTATGGAAAGCAGTCGAATAAGGCCACGAAGCAGTTCGGCAAATGCACTGGCTAATTCTGCATTTAACGGTTGCATATTGCTCTCTACAATTTTTCTTACCGGTAAATCAAGTAATTTTATTATCTATGGATTACTGTCTGAACAACATCAATGGCAAGGAAATTGGCTTAGTTGGCTTGAACTGGCATCGTTCCCCGGATTAATGCTCATCACCTTATTTTTTATTTTGCAATCTATTCTGTTCAAACCCAATAACAACCTGAACATCAATCAATATAAGCTTAAAAAAGAACTGTGTTCTATGGGAAAACCCACCTTAATTGAACATATAGCGATCCTAAGCTTCGTCGTTTTTTTTGCAGGAACCATAATATCAACCTGCTTTAATATATCAGGATTATGGACTTGTCTGTCTATTTTTATCATCCTTTTTATCACTGGTGCTTTAACTTCAAAAGAACTGCAAAATAAAATTAACTGGGGGTTCTTATTTTATTTTGGCGCCATTATTGGGGTTATGCGTACCATTCAAAGCCTTGGGGTTGATGTCTGGTTGATTAATCATTTCCAATGGTTAACCCATCTTGCTCAAAGTAATGTTGCTTGTTTCATTACGCTGATTTATGCGATTAGCTGGATTGGCGGTTTGGTTCTCGGCACCATGATTGCACCAGCCATTTTATTTACTGCAATTATCCCCTTTGCACTACAAAGCCCCGTTTGCAACTGGATTGTCGCTTTTGTCATTCTATTAGCAACAGAAGCCTGGATATTTCCTTATCAATCCAGTTACTTTCTATGTTTTGAAGAACTGCTTAAACGCAATAATAATTTTCTGCTAAAGCCCCTGTTAAAGTTAAATGCCTGGTTTACCTTTTTAAAGTTATTCGTAATCCTGGCATCCATCCCCTTTTGGTATACATTAGGCGTTTTATTTTAAGAGCTATTACTCCCAAACCACAGCTTGATGTTTCGATATGACATCCTGAATCAAGCTCTCGTAATTTTGTTCGACTACTTTACGTTTTACCTTAAGAGTTGGAGTTAGCATGTCATTATTGGTAGTCCATGCGTCTTTTACAACGATGATATGACTGATTTTTTCATATTTCATCAACTTGGCATTAACCTTATGTAAGCTCTCTTGTAAGGATAGACTGATTTCTTCCTTATTTTTGCTCAAACGAGCCCCTTCACTTAAGGTAACCAGGAGCACATTGGTTGGCAATCCTCGTCCAATCAGACATAATTGCTCAATCTTGTTATTCGCGGCAAAGCGTTTTTCTATTGGAGAGGGAGCCACAAATTCACCCGTCTGATTTTTAAAGTTTTCAGACAGTCTTCCCAGGATTTTAACTCGCTCAGCGGAGTCAATTTCTACGACATCACCTGTACGTAACCAACCGTCAGAAGTAAATGCATTCTTCGTAGCTTGTTTGTCTTTGTAATATCCGGACATGAGACAGGGTGAGTTGATCAACAATTCGGAGTCCTCCCCTATTTTAATTGCTACATCTAACCTGGGAGTCCCCACATATCCCTTTCTTCTTTCGTTTAATAGAGAAAAGGTCGCATACGCCAGATTTTCAGTTTGACCATAACCTTCTTGTATATTAATGCCTATTTTCTCGAAAAACTCAATTATAGGAATGGGTAAATGCGACGCGCCAGAAAAGGAATTGACGCAATCGTTCAAGCCCAGGCCATGAATGATTTTCTTTTTAACCAGTGATGAAATAAAGGGAATCTTTAATAAAAAATTTAATTTCGCCGGCGGTACCTTTTGCTCAATTTTTTGTTTGAATACACCCCAAATTCGGGGAACGGCTGTAAAAAATGTAGGTTGAATTTCCTTTAAATTCTCAGCGAATTTATCCAGACTTTCGACAAATGATACATCACAAGGAATCGTTACACTGGCTAACTCGATGGCAGAACGTTCGTAAACATGAGCGAGAGGAAGATATGAAATTAGCTTATAATGCTCCAAATCCCTGATTCTAAGAATGTCTTTAGGGAACAAGGTCACATAATTCGCTATTGCTTTGTTTGTGTACATAGCACCCTTAGGTGAGCCTGTGGTACCAGAGGAATAAATGATGGTATATAAATCTTCAGGACCTGGTTCAATCAAATCCACTAAAGGATTGCTTGCCATTACATCAGCCCAGGTGTAATTCACTTTTAAATCGCGATGATAGTTAAAATCGGCGGTAATATAAGTATCCGGAATGAATTGGCGGACATGTTGATGATCATCCAGCTTGCCTATAAAGACCAGCTTCACATCCCCATGTTCCAAAACATAACGAGCACTGTCTGCATTCTGATTTGCGAAAAGTGGAACATTAACCATCCCGGCAAGTTGAATACCAAAATCGGTAATAAACCATTCAGCGCAGTTTTTAGAAATAATGGAAATATGACTGCCTCGTTTAAGTTTTAATTGATGTAAAAATCCAGCTACTTTTCGAGCCTGAAGCATCACTTCTGCCCATGTGTATTCATGCCATACCCCATCTTTAGGCTGTCTAAGATAGATCCGATCAGCTAATTCTTTTTCATTTTTTAAAAGCAGCTGGAACAAGGTATTAGAAGTAGTTTCATTTTGCATAGCGTATCCTTAAGCAATCGAGTTTCATTAATTACTTTACTATTAGTCTAGACCAACTAGCTGTAAAATATTCATTTTTTCTCTTGATACACAAGACATACCTTCTGTAATCGCATCTTCAGCTTGATGAAAATCATGTAAAGCAATACCAGACAAATGCGGAATTAGAGTTAAATCAGCAGGATCACCGGCAGCCCTGGCGCGAGTAATTCGATCTTGCATTATTTTAATACTTTTGGTTAACACATCATAATAACCCGGGCCTTCATTGTATCCCAAAATCCGTTTTAACAACTGTTCCAAGCGAAGACTAAGAATTGAGAACATTCCAGACTGATCAGTTACGCTACGATCCGGGCGTAACAATTCGTGATTAAGATTGACCGCAATGACCAGATCTGCTCCCATTGCACGACATAAAGAGATAGGGACAGGATTTACCAAGCCGCCATCTACCAACCAACGATGTTCGTGACGTAAAGGAGTAAATAAACCGGGTAACGATATTGAAGATCGAATCGCAGGCATCAATGAACCCTTATTCAACCAAACTTCACGACCAGTATTAAGATCTGTTGCTACTGCGCTAAATGGAATTTTAAGTTCCTCTATAGTGCCATCCAGACCAAATTCTTTAAAAAAATTCATTAACTTACTTCCCGAAATCAACCCGCCCCCAATTACATTCAAATCAATCAGTTTACTCATTTTTCTTCTGTCAAGTTGCAACACCCAACGCTCAAATGCATCGAGTGTGCCACGTGCATAGAGCGCTCCGATTAGCGAGCCAATGGAACAACCGGCAACACAATCAATACGAACACCCAATTGGACTAATGCCTTGATCACACCAATATGCGCCCAGCCTCTAGCGGATCCGCTCCCCAGTGCCAAGCCAACTTTAAGTCGTTGAGTCATTAAAAAGTCACTTTTTCAATAGATACCTTAATATAATAGTATAAATATAGAACATGCAAAAATGCTCGAATTTTGAGTTATTGCACGTCTATCAAATAGAGCATTTAAATTCTTCATAGCCTCTATCAACAAACACACAGCAAAATTCATATTCCATTAATCTTCACATGACAAACTTATTCCATACCGATGCAACCGACAATTAATTACTTTAGGAGTTAGCTATGAGACACGATACATCGATTGTTGTTCAAAATGAGAAAGAAGCAAATAAGAGCAGTGCAGCTACCAGTAATCCTGTCGAGCAATCAAATACAAGACGATTTTCGCTTACGGATGCGTCGTGGGAGATGCTCAGTACGGAGCAATTTAAGTCACAATTACTTGAGCTAAGTCTCAACAAAAATAATCCTTATAAAGATGCGCTCCAATCAGCAACAAAAGGATACGAGAAACCATTTTGTGACTATCCAGACAGCACCCTAAGTTTGCTTCAAGACTATCTGACACTATTGACTGCTGAGCACCGTGTTGTACCGGAAGGAAAATTAGGCACTGTGATTTCACCCAATGGCCTTGGCAGAGAGTTTTATGGCGTTCTGTTTAATCAAAATAGAAATCTATTAGCAGTATGCCCAGGAGGGAAAGGCAGTGCTGCAATCCTCTTATTTGAAAAGATGCCAAATGGGGTCATAGGTCTAATCAATTTATCTGTTGGGCGCTATTCAGTGGATGCAGATCACATACTCCCTTTTTTATTTTCATCCTTTTATTGTGCAACAATCGTCCTCCACCACCGACCTCAGAACCCAAAAGAAATTGAATTTATTAATCATTTGAAGGGTATAAAAAAATTGGTATCATCAGCTATTGATGGAACTCTTGCGCCAGAAAGCAGCCTGCTTGAACAAGTAAAGGATCACATCCATGTGCATGAGCTTGAATTCAAAACAACTCAATACCCCACCCTTGTAAAGCCAAATTTATTTGATTATCTAAACAGTAATCGTATTTACAGCCACAATATTTTAGACAGACTAATCAGCAATGGGGCCGATCTGGAAGAAATAAGCAGCGAAGGCCAAACTCCTCTTCAAGTAGCGATATATTATTTACTGAACAAACAGTTGGTAGACTTACTCATTAAAAAAGGCGCCAAGCCAATTTCGATTGAGGAAATAGTGCATGCAATCGAAAAAAGGATGTCTCTTGAACATATCGCATTACTATTGCATGGAAATCGCCACTCCACGGAAGCAGTTAACATCGCATTAACTACTGCTATTAAACTCAAACAGAAAGAAATTGCATTATTTCTTATTAAGGAATATCGCTGGAAACTTACCTCACCAGAGCAAATAATACTCCTGGCAGCAAAAACAGCGAAAAACGATGATAATTTCAGCATTTTGAATGAATTGATAACGTACGCCAGCAATGTGCCATGGCATGATGCATCAACCCTAGAAGCAATGGATAATTTATTAAAAAATAATAACCCACAATCCTATCATCTATTAAACCATGCCAAATTAAAAGTGCTGTATGAACAAGCGATAAAAGAACACGATAATGATGCCGCGATACAATACATCAGCCCCATAACGGATATGGAAATTCTAAATAATTTATTGTGGTGTGCATTATGGAATAATAACTCCGTCAGTGATGAATGTTTTCAAGTATTACTCCAAAAAGGAGTTCAACCGGATTTAAGTACAATTAATCTATTTTTCGATAAACCACAACCAATAGTTCCATTTTCATTACAGAAAGAAGATACAACATCATATAAAATATCGATTAATGAACAACAACTTGATCGTTATATAAAAGCTGGACTTGATATAAATCAATTTGATGAACGCAAGGGCTACGTCAGAAACACATTTTTAATGAAAGCAGTTCTCGCGAATGATTACGATGCAGTACAACTGCTTCTTTCTAAAAATGCATCCGTTAATCTGCAAATGGCTGATGGTACCACGCCTCTAATGATTGCTGTTCAACACAGCGATAAATATGACAACCGCATGATCATCAATGCCTTGCTCATAGCTGGGGCTGATCTGAATTTGCAAAGGAACGATGGAATAAAAGCGACTCAACTTCTGCCGACTTCAAATGATCCTGAAACTCAGAGAAGACTGAATGAGATCTCTCTTCTCCTTCAGAATCATCATTCTAAAGCTAAAAAGCCAGATGTAATCAAGAGTGCTCAATCCGCTGATCAAGAGCAAAAAAACAACCATAACATCGCATTAAATATGAAGCGGCTTGAAGATAAAATAAACAACCTTGCTCTGCGCCTTCAACAAGCAAAAGCAGTACATCACACCAGGGAAATTGAATCACTCAATGAGGCATATCAAACCGCCACAACACTTCACACCCGTTTAACAGAGGCAACTGAGAGTTATTTAATTCATCATAATTTTGATGCATATAAAAATGAAACGAAAGAGCTGATCAATACAGCTCATAAGACCCTGGACAAGCACAGAGGATGGTCTGAGTTTTTAGTTAATCTGAGCCTGGCTCTTTTGGGTGGCGTTGGCCTGATGGTTAAAGGCATCGTTAATTTAGCGTCTAATCGAAGCTTCTTTTTTGTTCATCAAACCGCTTCGTCAAAAATCCTGGATCACCTTGAAGAAGAGATTAATAGACTCGAGGAAGAGGTTACTATACGGTCACGTTAAATCAAAGCACGAACAATTCTGCGCCTGGAACATAGAGCTGTTTTAATGTTTCCTTAATTTAAAACCGCTATAATTGCCCTACAAAATTACAGTTAGGCTAAAAACAATCTTCCGGGCTGTTCGAATTATTCGGTTCATATTTTTTTTATCCTGGAGATGCAACTTGATATTCAATATTTGAACTAAGGATCACTATGACTCAAAGTAAACATGATGAATCAGCCCATAGAGAGCTATTAAAAAGAGGTTATTATACCCTTCGTAGAGCAAGAGAGGATGCATTACAAATTGAGAAGGTGCACAGCTATGTTAAGGGTAGTGGTTTTGGCACTGCAGTAATGCGTGAGACCGTTAAAGAAGCTTTGGAACAGAACAAAACGGTGACATTAGATGCTGCATGGTCTTCTCATATATTCCATCTTTATATGGGAATGAGACCAATTGACCGTAAAGTATCTTATTTGGCTACAACCTATGGTTTTTTAATGCCAGACTGTATCGAAGATCTCCGAAAATATCATACGGTTGAAGACATAAATAATTCAGGTGATCTTAAAGATTTATTGAAGACTCTGAGAACAGAAAAACGATTACCTAAAAGCACTGTACTTACAGCACAAGATGTGATTGATAATAAAGAATTCCTTCTAGAATTAACCAATAAAAAAGTCTCTTATCTCACATTCGTTTTTATACCCACATTGTTAATGATTTTTAAATGGCACATAGATAAGAAATTTCCTGATACATCAAGTCTGACCGCAGTTATGATGGAATTATCTGAAGAAGGAAAAGCACGTTGGCAAGAAGCCATTACCGAACAAATTGAATTCACCCCCTTTAAAGAATTCGAACAATTGATACCTTTTATGACACCATCCCAAAAAGAGCGATGGGATTCTATATTAAAACAACGTCCGGTTGCTCTGGCCATAGCAGCAATTGATGTCAACTTTGAAAATAAACAGACTAAAGAGGAAGTTGAAGCCCATAAGACACAATTATTAGCAGAAATTGACGGAATGAACACGAATAGTGGCTTAATACAAAAAACCATCAAAAAGAAGAAGAAAATAATTGAGCAAAGCGCACACGACAGGTTAAGGGAAATTGAAAGTGCTGAAGAGATGGTTCAAGAACTCACTACTGAAATCCAAACCCAAAACCAGATGCAAAGCCCACAAACTCTAGAACTGGATCAACAACATCTGAATGAAGAACCAAACAACGACAATGAAATAACCGAGCAATGTGATACACCTCTTGCAATGGCATCGGAAGAAGCTTTAGAAGAAACTCCTGAAACCCCAATATTAGAAGATACTAAAACAAAACTAATAAATATCGTTGCAATCCTAATCAAAAATATCAGTGAGGGATCTGGAGGACGTTATACTTCAAGTACACAGCATAAAAAAGTAACTGATTTAAAATCGATTCTAAATAGACTCACCAACAGTGAAGAGTCTGATAAAATTCAAGGTGATTATGTCAAGGAGATAATGGATGTGTGCAAAATAAAACGCAACTCCTTACATTTCTGGGCGGTACCGCATAGTGTTGTTGAATTTAAGGCATTACTAAAAGACAATAACATCATGTTGCCTTCTGAACATCAATCGAACTCATTTAAATAAATTTATAACGTCAAAAAATCCGTAAAGCTCTACTCACTGGATTCCGCGGTCACAGCCGCGGAAATTCGAAATGCAGTAACACGTAGCCTGGTTGCTCGCAACTGTCTCTTGATCACATCTTGCCCACGACTAGTGGATTTGATCGCAGAACCAGGATGGCTGTGCTAAAACACGGGATCCCGCTGTCGCAGCCGCGGAAATTCGAAATGCAGTAACACGCCTGGTTGCTCGCAACTGTCTCTTGATCACATCTTGCCCACGACCAACGGATTTGATCGCAGAACCAGGATGGCTGAGCTAAAACACGGGATCCCGCGGTCACAGCCGCGAAAATTCGAAATGCAGTAACACGCCTGGTTGCTCGCAACTGTCTCTTGATCACATCTTGCCCACGACCAGCGGATTTGATCGCAGAACCAGGATGGCTGAGCTAAAACACGGGATCCCGCGGTCACAGCCGCGGGAATTCGCTAGATATGAGAGTGCATGCTTCATTTCGAAATCCCGCGGCGAAGACCGCGGGATCCATAAAGTAAAACCGTACTGGTTTGTGAAGATGTGTTTAAGAATCAGTTGCTCGCAACCAGGAATTTACCATTCTAAAAGAGGCTTCGATCTTGATAAGTTAGAGTTAGGCGATCCTGTTTGCAAGCAAACAGGTTTCATGTGTTATTCCGCGATCCAAGCCGCGGAAATCCGGAATGCAGCATGTACTCTCATATCTAGCGAATTCCCGCGGCAGTGACCGCGGGATCCAATGTTTTAACACTGCCATACTGGTTCCGCAATCCAGGCCACGGAAATCCAAATCAGTTAATTGGTGCCACCAACTGTCAGGGCATCAATTTTAAGTGTAGGTTGCCCCACGCCAACAGGCACTGATTGCCCATCCTTGCCACAAACACCAATTCCACGATCAAGTGCCAAATCATTGCCTATCATACTGATTTTTTTCATCACATCCGGACCATTTCCAATCAGTGTCGCACCTTTCACAGGTTGAGTAATTTTACCCTCTTCAATTAGATAGGCTTCACTTGCAGAAAATACAAATTGACCAGAAGTAATATCCACTTGTCCACCGCCAAAATTAACCGCATACAAACCATAGTGAACGGAGCGAATAATTTCCTCCGGATCATGATGTCCAGCCAGCATGTAGGTATTTGTCATTCTGGGCATAGGAATATGAGCATAGGATTCGCGGCGGCAATTACCTGTTGATTGCATCCCCATCAATTTGGCATTTAATTTATCCTGCATGTAATTCACCAGGATTCCATTATCAATCAACGTGGTACACTGAGATGGTGTTCCTTCATCATCTATAGTCAATGAGCCACGCCTGTCAGCCAGAGTACCGTCATCGACTACAGTCACTCCAGGTGCAGCAACTTGCTGACCTAAACGACCTGAAAATGCTGAAAGACCCTTGCGATTAAAATCACCTTCCAATCCATGCCCTACTGCTTCATGCAATAGCACACCTGGCCATCCCGGGCCTAATACAACAGGCATGGTTCCTGCGGGAGCCGGTTTTGCTTCCAGATTTACCAGGGCTTCACGAACGGCTTCCCTGGCATAACTTAATGCATTTTCTTTTTCGGTAAAATACGAATAGGCGACTCTCCCCCCACCCCCGGTTCGTGCTGACTCACGCCTGCCTTGTTTGTCCTCAACAATAACACTCACATTGACGCTGACCAACGGTCTGACATCAGCGATCATCTGACCGTTCATGCCAGCGACCATAACGACTTCATAACAGCCACTTAACGAAGCATTCACCTGAATCACTCTGGGATCAATGCTTCGAGCCTCTTTATCAATGGCTTCCAATAAAGCAATTTTTTCCTGTTTGCTCATTCCTTCGATAGGATTCAGGCCTTGATATCGACTGACTGGCGCACTACTGATATGAACAGGTTGAACAGCTTTTGAACCAGTCAGTGCGATGGAGCGTGCAGCATCTGCTGCGCGCAGCATGGAGGGTAGCAGTATATCATCGCAATAAGCAAAACCTGTTTTTTCACCACTAACTGCCCGTATTCCCACACCTTTATCCAAAGAATAACTGCCGCTTTTAACCTCCGAATCTTCCAGATACCAGGATTCATAGCTGCAGCTTTGAAAATACAAATCAGCGTCATCAATATGACGATTCATCATTGTTTTAAATAGCTTTTCGATACCTGACTCATCCAGAGCAGCAGGGGCCAGTAACAATTTTTTCGCTATCGCAAGAGCTTGTGTCATTTCTATACCTATCTATTAATTATTCAGGATAACGCTAAAACATGATGATCCACACAGGGAAAATGCCGTCTTAATTGTTCTAACCGTTGCAAATCGATATCGGCTGTAATCATGCCAGCACCAACCTGTTTTTGCGACAAAATTTTCCCCCAAGGTTCTATCACCATGCTATGGCCATAAGTTTGGCGACCATTTTCATGCTGCCCCCCCTGGTTGGGAGCCAAAACATAGCATAAATTTTCTATAGCTCTGGCTCTGAGCAAAACTTCCCAATGAGCGAGACCGGTTACTGCAGTAAAAGCGGATGGAACCGTAAAAATTTGTGCTCCCTTAAGCTGCAATTGTTGATACAATTCCGGAAAACGCAAATCATAGCACACAGTCAGACCAATGGTTCCAACAGGCGTATCCACCACGACCACACTATGGCCACGTTCTATTGTAGACGATTCCTGATGAGCTTCCTGTTCAGAAACACGCACATCAAATAAATGTATTTTATCATAGCGTGCAACATGCTTCCCTTGATCATCAAAAACAATAGAACTTGCTCTGACTTTTGTACCGCTTCCTTTAACAGGAATGGTGCCAGCAACAACCCATAAACCTGTTTTTTTAGCTAGTTGGCTTATTTTATCCTGTATTGGCCCTTCACCATAGGATTCTGCAATAGCCAGTTTATCTGTTTCTTTAAGCCCCATAAATGCAAAATTTTCTGGTAATACTATCAATTCGGCGCCTTCGCTCCGTGCCTGCAACATCAACTGTTCAACGTGCCGCAAATTCTCATCCACCCTGGATGAAGAAACCATTTGTACCAGAGCAACCCGATTCATAGTATTCCCCGAATTATATTTTTTATTAATTTCATCTTACTATATCTTGAGTATACAGCACTATAGATCCTATGTGGCACCAGGGATTAAAAAACAAAATTGACAGGATACTGCTTTCAACTTAATAATAACGTGGCAGCTTTTATCTAAATATGAAGTTTATCCTGAAAATTTCAAGTAAAACCCTTGAAAACAGGAAACTTGGCCATAGGTATGCTAAACTAAATATAAATAACTGGAGTTCTAAAGATGAACCGAAACGATGTTACAATCCTTACCCAACGTAGTGAGTCTGTACTTGCTACCAATAAGGTATTGCGTAATACCTACCTTTTACTTAGCTTAACATTTATATTCAGTGCCTTTACTGCCTACATGTCCTATGCAAGTGGTGCTGGTCCAATGAATCCACTGCTTATGATAGTTGGTGTCTATGGTTTAATGTTCTTAACTCAAGCCTTGAGAAACAGTGTCTGGGGTCTCGTCAGCGTTTTTGCCTTTACCGGCTTCCTGGGATACACCCTCGGCCCACTGCTGAATTACTACATGACTGGATTTTCTAATGGTCCACAACTTATAGCCACAGCTTTAGGTGGTACTGGCATGATCTTCTTTGCTCTGTCAGGCTATGCATTAACAACCAGAAAAGACTTCAGCTTCCTGGGCGGATTTCTTTTTGTAGGTGTTATGGTTGCATTACTGGCAATGGTCGCTGGAATATTCATCCAGATCCCTGCCCTTCAATTAGCAATCTCAGCTGCTTTCATTTTAATTTCATCAGGGTTGATACTTTTGCAAACCAGCGCGATCATTCATAGTGGCGAAACAAACTACATATCCGCAACAGTTGGTCTTTTTGTATCAATTTACAACCTGTTCGTCAGCCTGCTTAACTTGCTTGGTGCATTTTCAGGCCGTGACTAATAAAGTCTCCTCTACCTGAGTCCCGGTTTTATGCCGGGATTTTTTTTGCTTAATACTCAGGCTCTATTGACCATCGACTTATTTCTTTTTCGCAAACGCTTGCTGACGTGGCGTGTAGGACCTGAGCAATTGGCAACAACCCCTGATAATCCATAAACCAAGAGCCTATACACAGAGATATCCACAGAAAATGTGGATAACCAGCCAGTTGCCTCATAAGTGAATGTTACCGAAGCATCTTATCGTTGCCTCAAAACGCATGTTACCGAACAGGGACATAATTAACATAAAATATCCTCTAAAAATATCCTAGCGGGGTGAAGGGGCCGGCAATGAGGCCCCTTCGTTAATACCCTCACAGTCATTGCCGTCCCCGGCTGTACTGCATGTTTAAATATAGTTCATTTTTGAGTCGGTTTTGATATTCACGATCGCAAATATTCGTTTTAATTTCTTCTGTATTGCTTTCTGTAGCTTGAAAGGGTTTAACTGATTGTAGGTTTCAGTAAGTTCAGCTTTCTTTTCTACAGTGATAAATTCAGACTTCATCAGGCGTTGATAAGGGGTTTCTGGCTTGCTGTGTTTCTTTATAATCTTGGCCTGTACTCTTTGCTTTTCAATCAGTTTGAAGTTAGGAAGGAAAAAATTATTCATCTGGGATACTTCATTTTTATAAAGGTCATTCATCAATGCAACCAATGCTTGATTATCGAAGCGAGCATATCCGAATAGCTGTCTTACATGAGTCCAATTTTTCTGCTCTACATGGGCATTATCATCACTGTGATAAGGCCTGGAACGTGTAAAATGAATACGATGAGCGCCTTCTTCATTCGAAAAATAGTGCATCAAGTGCCAGTTTAAAAACTCCGAACCATTATCACAATCAAACCCTAAAATAAGGAATGGTAGACAATGCTCAATATCCTCTATCTGTGATACAACACCAGTAGCTCCTTTGTTCCAAACAGCTCGTAGTTCAGTCCATCCAGAGCAGATATCGGTCATTGTTAAGCTCCACACGAAATTACCACTCAAGGATGAACCACAGTGGGCAACAGTGTCTGCTTCTAAATATCCTGGTTTATGTTCATCCCATTGATTTGTTTTAACTGGGATGTGTTTTTTTAGGATACTACCTGGCTTTGTACCTCCATAAGAGCGTTTGTATTTTACTCTCAATGGCGTAAGTAGCCGATCGATGGTTGCAGCACTCATGGATAATAATCCCTCATAAACAGAATGTTCTATAGCCTCATAGGCTTCTTCATAGAAGGGTAGCCAGAGTGGCAAAATCATTTTTAATCGTTTACCGCAGGGCTGGTCGCTTAAAAGCCATATGCGTTTTAATGGTTCCTGGTATTGTTCTTCAGGATATACGTTGGGTCGTCCAGTTTTCATTTTACGTTTTGGTCGTTTGGGTGCTGTATTTAATAACCGTATAGCATGCTTCTTATGATAACCACTCGCTTCACATAGCTCCTGCAATATACTTCCTTTTTCGCGCTTGCTTGCCGCCTTATAACGTTTCGACAAATTTTTTAAGTAAAGCTCCATTGATAACTTCCCCATAAAAATTGTCCCTTTTTGTTTTTCTTCTTCGGTAACATTAGTTATGAGGCAACGAATCTAAAATTTCCTATCTTCGGTAACATTTCTTTTGAGGCAACTCGACCAGTCGCTGTCGCGAAATGATTCGCTCACAAAATAATCTATAATTCTTAATTTAACACATTAACGCCTGGCTAAAATCAGAGTGAACCCATCCATCTCAATCACGCCAATTGCATGCTCATTTTTCCAATAATATTTGCATTGTTTGCTGCAATATTATTCACTACATCAAAGAACTAGTTCCACGTGTTGTTCTGTGGATTGCTCGAGTTCTCGGTAGAACTCCAGTAGTTGCCTGCAATTCACTGGTGTTTTAATCCAGGCAAGGCCTCTTGCCAGGATGTGATTCAACTACCCCATATCGAGGCAGTCCCAGTGCGCTTTAAAATAAAACCTGCTCACTCAAAGCCACCGTAACAGCTTTGATTGTGGCTTTACCTGGCCGCATTACGCTAGCCGGTAACCTGCTTACCAATGCGATCTAAAAGCTCACTTAATACCGCTTGCTTTCTCATTGGCATTAATTTCATATCCACGCAAAGACGGATTTCCAGCTCATCAAGAAATACCTCCAGGTGTTCTGCGCGATTACAGTGCTTGTTGGCGCGGTAAATACTGCGAATAAGCTGCAATGCATCACGCTTCATATCCTGTCCCAGTGTGTATTTATATTCTTTGCTAAACTCCTTGGTAATTTCGAAAACTCTTAAAATCAATTGGTACGTATCTCGATAAACAGGTAATTCTGTATACAGCGCCATAACAAAACCTGGAAATTAATGACCCGCTTCGCAGGTCTTGCAAAGCAAGGTCAAAAGAAAAGGGTTAAAGGGTTAAAGCTCGAGAACACCTAACGCCAAACTGATTGATCTTATTGCCGATGCCCTGAACGCTGCCACCACCAGAGGCAAAGAACTGGTCCCACGCGCCGTACTGCGGATTGAACGAGCCCTCGGTAGAACTCCAGTAGATGCCTCTAGGAGCGCTAAGACCACTATTATCTATCAAGCTGGATTGTATGTTTTGCAGCGTCGGCGTACCTGAAGTGCCACAAACACTGCTTCCATAGCCCATCTCACAAATCGCAGGCAAGTACCAATCGGAATAACTGGCAATCGTTTGCGTGCATAATCCTGCTGCATAATAAGTGATGTTGGTTGGTCCGGAAGATGCTGTAAAGGTGGCGGTACCTCCGGTTGCATCCGTATTATTGGTAATGAATTGATTATAAAACGTTAGAATATTCCCTGTATTGCAAGAGCCATCTAATGCGCCATTACATAGGGCAAAGGATGTGGAGGTAAAAGGATTTGGATTGGTGTAGGTGCTTGAAAAAAATGAAGCAAATGTGGCGTACGTGGGCGAGCCTGATGCGGACGTGGATGTCTCATCAATTCCGGAAAGGGTATCGTAGCTTGTATCAACAGGGTCAGTACCCCCACTTCCACCACCAGAGCCTCCATTTGAGCTCCAAACAATGCCATTGGGGTATGCGGCTGCCCGGTCGGATGTCGTGACAACTTTCCCTCCTACGCTGCCGGTATTGGGTGTTGTGTCATCAAAAGCATATACATAGCCACCTTGATAAACACAGCCATAGCCCAATACGACGACATCGCTCGACACGGTAGTCGCGTTGTCCGCACCGACTTGAACTGCTCCGGGAACAGGAGCTGTTCCACTCGAACAGGGATTGGTGCCATCCGAGGTGGCTGTAGCGCCAGGTGTTATTGTAATCGTGCAGCTGCTCGATGCCGCTAGCGTACTGCCACAGGTTGTGGCGCTTGAGGTCCCTGTGGGCCAAGTCGGTGGGGTTACTGCTAAATTAACAGCAGTATTACTTCCTGTGTTGGTAATGGTAATCACACGAGCAAGTCCAGAAGAAGGAGTTCCACTGACTCCGTATTCTGTAAGTCCTGTGACACTTAAAGCCAATTGACTTGTGCTTGTGCTCAGCGTGGTCGTATTCGTGACACAGTTAACGCCAACATTGGTGACGTTCGCCCCACCCATGGTGCCGCTGCCATTAGTTACGCTGCATGTTTGTCCTGTCGGCTGGGTGAGTACAGTGACGCTGTAAGGCGCACCTTGAGCTACGGGCGTGGCAAAGGTAAACGAGCCATTGCTATTAATCATCAAATTATCGCCACCATTGTCTTGCAACACGACGGTCCCAGATAAACCAGAGACGGTACCCCCTACCGTATAGGAATTGGTTGCACAGGTTACTTGCACATTGGTGATGTTCGAGGCGCCAGCTGTGCCGCTGCCATTGGTCACGGTACAGGTTTGGGTGCTGGGTTGAGTGAGTATCGTCACACTATAGGTGGCACCTTGAGCAACGGGTGTTGAAAAAGTAAAGGAACCATTACTGTTGAGCATCAAATTATCGCTGCCGTTATTTTGCAGCACAACGGATTCTGATGCTGCAAGCCCTGAAACACTACCCCCTACAGTTCGGGTGTTGGTGGAGCAGCTCCCCGTTACATTCGTGATGTTGGTATTGGTGATGGTGCCACTGCCATTGGTTACGGTACAGGTTTGGGTTGCGGGTTGACTCTGTACTGTGACCAAATAAGTACTCCCTGGAGGCAGGGCGTTGGAAAAAGTAAATGCTCCGTCTGCATTAAGGGTTAATGCATCACCACCATTGTTCTCCAGCACCAAAGTACCTGAAAGACCAAATAGAGAGCCCCCTACTGTATAATCCACCGCAGGTCCTTTGGTAATGTGCAAGCTATTCGTAGCGCTTGGTTGATAGCATTGGTTTGGATTGCCTTGGTTACATACAACAGGCCCACCGACAACATTCCTATTTAAGGCACTGCCATTAATGGATAAATTCAAAATACACGATTGCTGGTAGCCCAAAACAAAGGGGTTTGGGCAATTCCCTGACGTAGTTATCTGCGTTACGCCAGGAATGGCTTTCATCGCTAATGTCTGTGTCTTTCTGGATTGATTGGTGACTTGATAGCTCACTGTAGCGGTGTCGTTCGCCGCGACCGTGATGATTGTTTGTGTTAATGGGGTAAAGGTCCATAAAGGGGTTCCTGCATGCACCAAAGCCATGACACATGTAAGCCATAGGCCTATCATTATTTTGTTAATAAACGTTCTGCTGTTCATCTGCTGTCCTTATGCAATGTATGTCAAATTAAATAACCCCCCCTTGGTGTAGAGGTGATTGAGGGCTAATCCGGTGTTTAGGGTCTGACCGGAAGCACGATTAAGCCCACTTTTGCCCCAATCGGCGAACTAATAACCCACTCCCATTTGCCAATGTTCGCTGATGGGTTTTTGCACGCCAGCACCTAGCGTGTATGTGAAGGCTGTTTTCGTGTGGTCTTCAAAGTTGTTATTAGCCAGCGCCTCAAAAATCAAAGGCGTATTCGTAAATATCATGGGCACGGTTAAAGCCTATGTCAAGACTTGCATTCACCCAGGGCATGACCAATAGCCTTTATCAAGCAACAACTTGCCTTTTACTGCTACGCGAGAGTTTCGAACTTTGTAAAGGTAGCTGTAATTATCAAATTGAGGGTCGGCATCATCCCATATCCCACCCTGCAGTTTGGCATTGCCAAAAGTGGCAGCTGCCAATCTCAATTTCCCCAACCATTGAGAAGTCAATGATTTTTGTATGCCAACAAACAACTCGCCCGAGGCAATAGCATTGGTGAATTTTCTAGCCGCACAGGTCTTTTCAATCTCAGGCGCCAAATAAAAAGTCTGTGTCTCATTAAAAAACGCACCCCAAACATTTCGCGACTGCGACTAACCAATCAATCCTCAATCAGATAATGATTTAAGCATACCCTATAGACTGATGGTTTTTTTTCATATACAGAGAAATAAAATACAAACACAATGCGCCTGTTAGTGACCACCCCGTCAATTGTTTAAATACCTGATGAAAATCATTATTAGTAATTAATGGATTAACGGCTTCAGTTTTCACCATAGCATTTGAGAAATACTGAGATATTGAGGCGGCTACTCCTGAAACCATCATCCAGGTTCCCATAAGGATACCCTGATACTGAGGTGGAGCTAAACGTCCAACTAGGGCATAACCTGCTGGGGCAATAAGTAATTCAGCCAAACCCTGCAAAATAATATAACCGAACACCCAAAATAAATGGCTATGTCCCAAAGGATTGGCATAATAAATACCGCAAGACAGAAAAAAGAAGGATCCGGCAAGAAATATAAATGCAAATACAAATTGCATGGGCACAGACACAGTGTACCCCTTTGCGTTTAATTGATTAAGAAACATGGCCATTAGAGGTGCACCAATGATGATGACTATCGGATTGATATTACGAATCCATTGGGTTGCCAACTCAATACCCAACATGTTTTTATCTACATTATTTTTTATGAATAGCGTTACCCCCATAGGACCAGTCAGATAAATCATCCAAAAAAACAAAGTACTCGCAGCCAAAATGAGATAAACCATTATTTTGCGCTTATCAATAGATGATGTTTGTTTATTCTTAATCATCAGAACCATACCGAACATCAGAACACTCAAAGTTGCGATTATTCCATTACTCCAGTTTGTTGAATGAAAGCACAGAAACATTGCCGGTACCAAAATTGAAACGGAGAATATTCCTGCGATTTTCTTTTGTCGGCGAGATTGGGAAGTGGGCATCTGCATCAAAGGTGTATTTTTATCGCCAAGAGCAGACCAGAATTTTGTTATTAAATAAAGTGTAACTCCGTTTGTCATGATGCAGGCGTAAAATATACCCTGATATTGATTGGAGTAATCAAAAAATCCACTAGCAAAATATCCAGCACAAAATCCTAAATTCATAGCCGAATAGTTAATAAAAAAAGCGGTTTCCCTGCGATCATCACTTTGCTCAAACCGCTGCGTTAACATACTATTCAAACTGGTAGTATTTAATCCACAACCAACCAGAAACAAACTTAACCCTAAATAAAGCATTGACGATTGAGCCAAAGCAAGAACAATTAATCCCATGCTTTGGATTATGATAGTAATAAAAAATAAGCATCGATTGCTTAGCAGCCGACCACCAATCAAGCCTCCAGTTAATTGCAAAATATAATTAAACGCGATAAATAATCCTACAATGCTATTAGTGAGTACATTAGATAAACCAAGTTGTTTTGTACTATAAAGGGCAAGTGATGAGTACAGGACAGCAAATGAAAACGTAGAAAAACCTTGAATAAAATAAAGAGGAATGACTCCCCCCGGCATTTTGGGTATCAATTTAAACATACTCATCCCTGGAGCCTTCAATAGTCAGTTGTACTCACACCAATGGGGCTCCGTTACCAGAGCCTCCTGTCATTCGAATAACAATCATGTCATTCATTGGCATAAAGTCTCGCTTCCTGCATTAATTGGCGCATTTGCCGAACTGCTTCTTTTAATCCACAAAAGAGAGCTCGTGAAACAATGGCATGGCCTATGTTCAATTCAAGTAATTCTTTTATTGCAGCGATGGGTTTCACATTATGATAATGAAGTCCATGCCCCGCATTGACAATCAGGTTTAAACTGGACGCATATTCTGCTGCACGTTTGATTCGCTCCAGTTCATAACTTTGCTGTTCTGCATTTGTCGCATCAGCATAACAACCGGTATGCAATTCAATAACAGGTGCACCAATATCAGCAGCTGCTTTTATCTGATCCCTGTCCGGATCGATAAACAAGGAGACTTCACTTCCCATGCGCTCCAGACGTCGAACAGCATGCTCTACAGCTTTTTGATGAGTTAATACATCCAAACCACCCTCTGTAGTTAGCTCTTCACGTTTTTCTGGAACTAAACACGTATGCTCTGGTGCAATTTCTTCCGCAAAATCCAGCATGGCATCTGTAACTGCCAATTCAAGATTCATCCGGGTTTGCAATACCTGTTTAATCAAACGAACATCACGTGCCTGAATGTGTCGCAAATCTTCACGCATGTGCAGGGTAATGCCATCAGCACCCGCCTCTTCGGCATCCATGGCAGCCTGAACAGGATCCGGATAGCGAGTTCCACGCGCCTGACGTAACGTGGCAATATGATCGATATTAACGCCTAACAATAACTCTTTATTCATTTTTCACCACAAAATCTTAAAATGGAAAGTATAATAGACTTCCTGTCAAACTGCTATTGATGTACTTCATATCCCAAATGCCCTAACGCACTATTCCGAATGTCAATTAACTGCTGCTGTATAAAGCCCTGGCCTTAATTTCACGCCCGCCTAAAAGATGATCTATTGCCTGGCGCATAATGCGCTTTGCTGATTTGAGACAGGATGCTTCATCCAGGTTATCTTCTGCCAAGGCCAGAAGATGCTCACCTGGAATGCCTTTATCAGAGACCACAAATCCTTCCCCCGCAATAAACTGATAATTGTGTTCGGTGCAAACCAGTCCCCCAGTTCGTGCCTCTTCAGTCCATGAAAAAGAATGACCACAAGAGTGAAGCAAAGCCCATTCAAAGCGGCGTAAAATGGATTCGATCGTCAGCCGATTATCGGTCGTAGCCAGTCCATTTAATGTCATTAAATAAGCTTCAAATAACTCGGTATCTGGGTAGATCGGACGCAGGGCGTGATACAGCAATTCATTGATATATAAACCGGAAAAAAGGGAATGACCTTCAAGAGGTAACATGGGAGAGATACTTTCCATGGTTCGGGTATAATGCCGTTCATGGCGTTCATCAACACTAACCCATAAAGGAGTGAATGGCTGCAACAACGATTGTTTTTTAGGGGTTCTACCCCCTTTACACAGACAGTTAACCAGCCCTAATTCACGGGAAAAAAAAGTGACTCTGGCACTGGTATCCCCAGACCATTGTTTATGAATAACCCATGCCTGCAGTGATTTAGCTGTCATAGCCCAGTTGTTTTAGCATACGCTCATCATCAGCCCAACCGGACTTCACTTTACACCAGCATTGTAAAAATACTTTTTTCCCAAGCATTTTTTCCATATCCAAACGAGCGCTGGTCGCCATTTCCTTTAATTTTTGGCCTTTATCGCCAATCACCATACGTTTGTGATTGTCCTTTTCAACCCATATTAACGCATGAATACGAACCAGGTTGCCCTCATCCTTATAAGACTCAATTTCTACAGAAACCGAGTACGGTATCTCCTGTCCACAGAAACGGAATATTTTTTCCCGTAGCAATTCAGCGCATAAGAACTTAATGGATCGATCTGTAAATTGATCATCGGGAAATAAATGCGGGCCTTCGGGTAAAAATGGAATTAAACGATTCTCCAATTCCTCAACCTGAACTCCTGTTTTAGCTGATAGAGGAATGATTGCGGCAAAGTCATGGCGTTGGCTCATGTGCTCAATCCAGGGCAACAGCTGATCTTTTTCGCTAATTTTATCTACTTTATTAATGACCAGAATACAAGGAACATTTGCCTGCTTTATCAAACCCAGCACATACTCATCTTCTTCTTCCCAATGAGTACCATCCACCAGGAACGCAATGACATCAACATCGCGTAAAACACTGATGGCTGTTTTATTCATCAGGCGATTCATCGCCTTTTTATTGCCCTGATGTATACCAGGCGTATCGACATAAACAAATTGGTACTCCCCCTCGGAACGTATTCCCAAAATGCTATGGCGTGTTGTTTGTGGCTTTTTAGAGGTAATACTTAATTTTTGTTGCAAAATACGATTCAGCAAGGTTGATTTGCCAACATTAGGTATTCCGACCAAAGCGATATATCCGCAATAACTAACCATTCAAATTGATTCCTGTTTATTTTTAAGTCATTTTAGCAGTCAGGATGTAAAACATCCAGCTTTTCACGTCAGAGATCCAAGTATATAAGGTGGGAATAAAAATTGTATCGTTTCTACTTGCTATTTTCCCTAAAAACCCATTAATCTGCATACTATATGTGCAAAATACGGATTTTATGCCTCAGTTCCTGACGACGGATGGTCATACACAAGTAATTGTTCCATTACGTATAAAACCTTACAAACATAAAGAAATGCCAACCATAACTGGCAATGCGTTCAGTCATGAAGCGGGTACAGTTCTTTATGGAAATTACACTATGGAGTATCTGCTTCAAGGTGGCGACAGACTCCGACTCATAGCCAATCATAATAAAAAAACAGTGCAATTAATGCTGTTTACTCATAATTCGGACTTGATAAAACTGCTTCCCGGTAACCGCCCTTCATCTCTGGTTGCCGATATCATCAGTAGTGTTCATCGTTACCGAGTTCGTTCTGAAAGCTATAAGCAACCGCTCAGTCCAGAACAACAGCGCAAAATGGAGTTGGCTAAAGCGTGCATTAATTCTTTGAATGCTCTGCTCAAAGAGGAGCGCCATATAAAATCAGACGATTTTGCTGGACAAGAGCGATTAAGAAGAAACGTTCTGGCCATTATCGAGACATGCAGGGATGGCAACCGAAGACTTGCCAATAATCCAGTACTTTCTGAAGGCGCTTTAGGCAATGTTCTGTATGACGCCCACAAAGCAGCACAACACTATCAGTTCAACCGAGCTTTTTCAGTCTCCCGCCAGGATCAAATGGATTTTTCTAAAATCCACAAAACACTGGACCCAAGACAGAAACCTCTGTGCTTTATTTGGGATAGCGAACTGCACATTGGGCACGATGCGCACGATCTTGATGATGCTTTGAGAGTCATTTGCACTCATTATGATTTAATATCCGCACCTCATCTTAATGAAGTTCCCGCGAACCGATTTTCAAAATTTGAAACCTTTATTCGATCCTTATGGAATGACGGTCAGGATTGGCTAAATTATTTATCCATAAACGAAAAACCAACCCACAAAACTAAAATAAAACAAAGATCTGATGGCGTTTCAATAACTAAAATTAAACCCTATTATGTCCTTAAAGGACTGCCCCAGAAAGGGTATCCGAGTTTAAATGAATTAGTATTCAATGTAACAAACAGCGCCATTGAACCCATTCATGCA
This sequence comes from Legionella sp. km535, assembly GCF_003990085.1. Taxonomy (NCBI): domain Bacteria; kingdom Pseudomonadati; phylum Pseudomonadota; class Gammaproteobacteria; order Legionellales; family Legionellaceae; genus Legionella; species Legionella sp. km535. The sequence continues at coordinate 68,903 of NZ_RZGU01000019.1, forward strand.
CAATCCATCAAACAAGCAAAAAAAGATCTTGGAGCACTGTCCGATGGAAATTGGGCCATTGTCGCCGCAAATAACCAAATCATCATGCGCCTGGACAACAAACTGGTAGCACTCAATTATTTCATACAAGACGCACAGTTCTACCCTCTTCCAGAAGGTCAGGATCTCTATACTCTGAGTCAGGTGAGCAAACGTCATCTCTATTTACCTGAACGTATCAGCCTGAGAATCAACGCTTTTATCTCTCGTATTCCAACATTTTTTCAAAATTTTTATGAGCGGATGAGCCATTTCATTATTCATGACTTACATAAAGATTTTATTGGTCATGTCCATGCAACTCATACTAAAAAGCCCGAACCCATAATCGAGCAAAATCAATCTGGAGCGACAAATCCAAAACGCCGTTCACTTCATGATGCCCTGAAAAAAAAAGGGTTATTAGCTAATGGTCAAACTCTGGAAGAATTTATTAAAGAACACATTACCAATTCTCCCTATGTGATAGCTCGAGCCAATCATCCACCCAGCCCGCATCCTTATGACAATCCTCTTCATCGATTTTTAGGAGTATTGCGGCATCTGGGTACTTTTTTCATTGATACCAGTGAGCGTAATCCCATGGTAGGCACCCTGGCGATGGCTGCTTATTTATACGGTGCAGGCGCCATATTGGCGCCCAAAGCTCTGGAATCAGTCTTAAACAAGCTCTACTTGAGCGGCCTCATATCAGGAATTGAACCGACACAGAAACTGGCACGCTTGATGAACCATGGCACCATTTCAGAAGCGATTTCTGCTTCAGTCACTTTATGGCAAGGAATGATTGCTGTTGGTAATCTGGATAAATTTTTTGTTGAGGCAGTTTCAATACTGAAAGAAGACCCGGCTGAAATCGCCATCATTGCAGCCTTGGCACTTAGCCTGGGTTATGGCCTCACTAAAGCAATCCCGGTATTACAACAGGAAATGGGCGATTTTCCTTATACCAATTATGCCGCTCTGGGTGGTAAGGGTGGAGCTGCACTGTATGATACGATTATGCATCCCGGGGATGATTGGTTATTGGGTACGTGTAAATGGATTTGCAAGACGTGCATTACTGTTGCAAAAATAGGCTTGGCACCCTTTGTAGAATGGTATTTTTATGGCTATCATGATGGATTTATTAATGGTCTGAAAAAAAGCGGCACGCAAATAATCAAAACAGGGAAACAATTCATTGCCGCTGCGTTTGATTTTTGCCTTGCAATTCTTACAGTACCTCTAATTGAAGGATCTGCCTTATTCATTCATGTTCCCTTTAGAGGAATAACGAACATTCTTCGCAAATTTCTGGCAATACTGGGAAATATTGGTGTTATAGGGCAACTACTAATTGAAATTGCAGAAAGACCCTCCTTGAACAATTTTATTGCTGAATTTCAATTTTCAACGCTTTATGGATTTAGTACCCCAATACAGCATTGTTCCGATTCTCCTTTCCTCAACATAGTCATCAATACAGTGCGAGTACTTTTTATTCCTCCACTTCAGCTCATCAAGAATGCACTGATTTTGCCATTAATTGATGCATTATCATTGGGATTACGCATCTCTTTAACCATTATCAATCCAGTTAGTCGAATAGTCTTCTATTTAACAGGCACTGGGCTGAATGAAATTGGACCCTATTGGGATAACTCAATGGGCATGCTCTTTAGAATCAGCGCGTCGGTAATGACTGGGCTGTGCGATTGTCTGGATAACGCAGCCGGAGAAACAAAGCAGTATGTTCTATCCCAGGTTGAAATAAGTCGCAGTGAACTATACCGTTGGGCTTTCCGTGAAGAAGATATGCGTTTACATACCATTTTGGATGATCAACATTATTACTGCAGTGAACCAAGGCGCTCAGAATTAGTTCCTCATTCTAAAAGTCACTGTTTAATGCGTAATCTGCTCGGCAATGAGGCACAAATCACTCCAATTGAAACACCCGATCATCAAACCCATTACACGGAATTATTCCCTCAACAAGAATCCAGAAATCCAATCGATACTCAATTGCACTCTGTATTATATAACCATCAAGAACATTCATTTGCAAAATCAGAAAGTTATACCTAAGATTAGGAGGCACTAAGAAATCAGATGAACATTGCCCTATCCATAGGTTCCACCAACAAGGAAAAAATGGTTGCTAGTACTTTGACAATAAGCATATCCCTTGAAAAAATTGATGCTTATTTGATCATATTTGTGTATAATTAATTTAACTGGGCGTAAACAGGATCATATATATGGCTAATGACAATCAAACAAACTCATTTGAAATTGGTAAAAAAACCGCAGAACCAATTAACTCAACTGGTTTAAATGTTAATCCAAGAAGTGAATCCAGCACGCTATCAGAAACGCAACTCAGCTCAATACCTCAATCATTAGATGCTTGGGTTGACTCTATTTTTGCAGAAGATGCACAAGAAGAAAGCAAAAGAACGGGTGACAAATCACAAGAAGATTACAGACCGACAATCAATTTGAGTCGCTTTGGATTAAAAACTCCTGAAGACGTCAAGAAATTTCTTCATTCTCCTGCTGGAGAAGCGATTATCGGAGAAATTGGAGCTGAACTGGCGTTGGAAAAGGCTATTGAAGACGAACGTCGCTTGGAACAGCAAGAAAAAAGACTCTTAATGAGCAGATTGCAGGCTATGCTGTTTCTCTGGTATCTGGAGAAGAAAGCCCACGCTAAAGATAAAATTAAAGAACTGGTCATACAGCAAAATGAACTGGCTATTGAACGAGCAAAAACTCCTGAGCCTCAAACACACAGCAACGCCATATCTGAGTCAATTAAGAACGTAGAGATGACTTTGTCCAGTTATGCTTCAGCATTGAAGGCAATTGAAGCTAAAGAGCAAGCTCTTGACAAAAAAATGGAGCAATTAAAAACTGAAGAAGCGCATATTGAAGTCAAATATGAAATTTACGAGACCAATATTCTTCTCTTTGAACAATTCCTTGATGATAATCCCGAGTTAACTCCTGAAGAAATTCAGGAACGTATTGACGCTCTTGCTGCTCAGATGGATACCCATGCAGATGAAGTGAATGAATTACTCACTATAGGTAAAGACGATGAAGCACGTGCTTTGTTACATGTTCTGACGGGACTAAACGCTCAGGCTGCAGGCTACCTCGACATGCTTGCCGTACATCGAAACGAAAAATACTTTGTTAATGCAGACGGAGAACCCGTTAGTTCAATAAAAGATGCTGAGCTAACCTTAAACGCCAGTCAAAAACTGATTAAAGATGCTGACGGTCAAATGTACCTGATTAAAGCAACTGATGATTGGGAACAAATCAAAGCTGATCCGAATGCGAAAGCCGAAGCCCTCAAAGGCTACCAGGCTTTAAAGCAAGATCCGCAGGCAATGTCAGTTAAAAAAGTCATTCAGCATAATAAAGTACTTGAAAACGACCTGCACAGCAAACAAGTACAGGAAGTCAGTTCCCTAAAAGAAGAAAACCAGGCTCAAAAGACTTTGATTAATAATGAAGTGTCTCAACTTACTGCGCTTCGCGGCAACCTGTTAAACCAAGCGAAGCAAACGAATCAATCCAATGTAACTCTGGGCCAACCTACCCTTTCACCAATGCCTACGCCTACTCCTGCCCCAAAAGCAGGTGGAACTGCTGCAACACTTAAAGCAAGTCAGGCAACCCCTGTAGATCTATACAAAAACCGTTTGGCGGAATTGAAAGAAGCAAAACAACTCACCCGTGATGATTTATTTAACCTGGCAAGTCAAGCTCCTGGAAATAACAAAATTGCAGCCAATGCATACTTGCAAATGATGTTTGTTAATATGCCGCGTACAGGAAATATTCCATTACAAACCATGCAGTCCATGCTGAAAAATATGGAGCGGTTTGGGGTCGATGCAACAAAAGGACCTGTAACCAGCATTAAAAGTCCTTTGGAATTAAAACAGCAAAATATAGCAAAGAACGATCTGAGTCCTTCTAGCGCGATGGACGCTAAGCCTGAAGAGCCAAAACCTTCAACTCTGACTCCGTTCAGCACCACTCCCTCTCCATTTAAGTAATATTGACATCAATTCCCGCACTAAATTCATGAGATTAGTGCGCGGATTTGTTCATTTATTAAGAGGTTTTAATTCTAATAACCTCAAGCGACTTAAAACAGTTCAGCCCCTCTCTTAATTAAAAAATAATGTTCACAGAATTTTTATGCTCAATTTGCTTGCCAACCTATACCAAGTCTTCTAACATTGAAAAACAGTGCAGCGCATGCGGAACTAAACATGATCATCGAGAAATTAATGGTTAACCAACCTGTTATTGTATCACTGGACGTTGATAATTTATTATTTGAGCGAGTAGAACAAATAAAAGAAGCCGGTCTTACAACGATAGAAATTAATTCCACCGATCCACATTTATTGACTCAGATTATTAAGCAATTCCCAACTATAAAAATTGGTTCTTGCGGCATAATTAACACTCAACAATTGGAACAATGTTATAGCGCCGGCGTCCATTTTGCTTCAAGTCCTGGCTTTTTACCTGCAATCGCACAAACAGCCAATGTCTACTCCATGAATTACCTGCCGGGTGTATCCACTATTTCCGAAGCAATGGCAGCATTGAACCTGGGTTTTCAACAGGTACGTCCATTTCCTGCAAGTTTGGCTTTTTGCACTCTGTTGAATAAATGCTTGCCTAATCTGCATTTATTTCCAGCGGAAATAGAATGGGAAGAAGCAGAGCATTTTCTTAATTTGCCAGCAGTTGCTGCGGTAGGTATTCATAACCCTGACACAAAGCAATTAAACGCCCTATCCTCGGGTATTTTCGTGTAAAATGAAGTCGCTTCGCGACAATTTTTAACCCCTCACCCTCGATCCCTCTCCCCCACGCTGCGCGCAGGGGCGAGGGGAAACTGAGTTGAATTGTGGGAATTACAAGTGAACAACAAACAAAACCACACTCTATGCTCAATTAAAGAATACGTTCTATTCTCTATGAATTAATAAATCCAGAACTAAAATTGCAGCCCCAACACATATCGCGCTGTCCGCAATATTAAAAGTGGCAAAATGGTGATATTTATAATAGACATCAATAAAATCAATAACATAGCCATGGAGTCCACGGTCAATAAGATTACCCAACGCTCCACCTAATATAAGGCTGATCCCTGCAGATTGCAGGCGTGCAGAGTCTGGAGTCCGCCACAACCATATCACTAAAATAGTGCTGACAAGAGAGCTGAAACCAGCAAAGAACCATCTGTGCCAATCTCCCGCTCCACTTAAAAAACTAAACGCAGCCCCAGTATTATAAGCCAAGGTAAGGTTTAACATCGGAATTACAGGCATTGGTTTATAAGGGGTCAGCAAAACACCAATCCAGTATTTACTAGTTTGGTCGCAGATAATTACAAAAATACTGAGTAAAAACCAATGCCATTTTTTCATATGAAAAGCCTCACCTCATCTTGACCGCTGATATTACCCACGCAACGCAAACACAGTTCTGGATGTTCTTTATTTTGTCCTATATCAGGTCTTCTATGCCAACATCGCGCGCATTTTTCATGAATACTGGCAGTAACATCAATCGCTATTCCGTATTCTGTAGAATGTATACCTGAAGGAACATCAGTCATCGGCATAATTGTCGCACCTGATGTCATTAACAAAAAACGCAACTCTTCTCCCAAACGGGTCAATTTTGGCACTACCTCGGGCTTTGCATACAAAGTAACTTCAGCTGCCAGAGCAGAGCCTATTTCACCTTTTTGTCGGGTTTCTTCCAAAGACTTATTCACTTCATCACGAATCTGATGCAGTTGTTCCCAATCATCCATATTCACCCCATCGATAACCGGCCAGGCATCATACCAACGCTCGATAAAGATGGACTCACCCTGGTAACCGGGAATGGATTGCCAGATCTCTTCTGAAGTAAAGGATAATATAGGGGCAAGCCAAAGAGTAAATGCTTTAACTATGTGGTACATAGCAGTTTGACAGGAACGCCTCGCTTTGCTCTCTTTTGCTGTAGTGTATTGCCGATCTTTAATCAGATCCAGATAAAAACTACCCATATCAACGGCACAAAAATTATGAATTTTTTGATAAATAACATGGAACTGATACGCCTCATAAGCCGCTACAATTTCATCTTGAAGAAGCTGACAACGCTTTAATGCCCACTTGTCCAATTCCAATAAATCTTCAGGTTTAACACAATCCTTGGCCGGATCGAAATCAAATAGATTAGCCAGTAAAAAACGTCCAGTATTACGAATTCTTCGATATGCATCCGCATTACGCTTGATTATTTCATCAGAAATACTTACCTCATTTCGATAATCAGTGGAAGCTACCCACAAGCGTAATATGTCTGCACCATGCTGATTAACCAATTTATCCAGAGCGACATAATTGCCTTTCGATTTTGATAGTTTTTTACCTTCTGCATCTACTGTATAACCATGAGTTAATACCGTTTTATAAGGCGCAACTCCATTCATAGCTACTGAAGTAGTCAATGAAGAATTAAACCAGCCCCGATGCTGATCAGACCCCTCAAAATAAACGTCTGCAGGAAAATCCAAATCGCTATTTTGCTTCAAAACACTAAAATGAGATACACCAGAATCCAGCCAGACATCCATAGTATCGCTAACTTTATCATAATCCTTAGCGTCATCACCCAGCAGCTCGGAGGCATCTAACTCAAACCAGACATCAATTCCCGATTGTTCAATCATTAAAGCAACTTGTTCTAAAAGTTCCAAAGTATTGGGATGAAGTTCCCGAGTGGTATTATGAACAAATAAAGGCATGGGTGTACCCCATGCTCTTTGCCGTGAAATACACCAGTCTGGCCTATTCTCAACCATGTTACTGATACGCGCTTTACCCCAATCAGGAACCCAGCTTACTTTATCAATTTCGCTAAGGATGGCCTGTCTTAAGTTGGATTTATCCATGGAAATAAACCACTGTGGAGTTGCCAGGAATATCATAGGAGATTTATGCCGCCAGCAATGAGGATAACTGTGTCTAATGTTTTCTTTGGCTAAAAGAACTCCGTTGTCGGATAATTTATCCAAAACTACTTCATTTGCTTTTAATACAGAAATTCCTGCAAAAAATTCTACATCATCAGCAAAGCAACCATTTGACTTAACCGGATTGATTAAAGGCAAATTATAAGATTGGCCGACCATATAATCATCAGGACCATGCGCTGGTGCGGTATGTACACAGCCGGTTCCAGAATCGGTCGTCACATGCTCGCCAAGAACTACGGGGACCTGTCGATCATTAAACGGATGTTTTAATTGCAGCAATTCAAAAACTGAACCTTTAGCTGAGCCACAGATCGTATAGTCGCTGACGCCATATCGCGTCATGACTGACTCAACCAGATCAGTAGCCACTATGTAATAACTCGTTACTGCGTCAATTAATGAATAATCAATCTCGGGATGCAAACAAACTGCTTCATTGGCTGGCAAAGTCCATGGTGTAGTTGTCCAGATAGGGAGAATTAAAGGTTTATTTTCAGCTTTAATGTTATATTTATTAATAAAATCAGCCGAATTAACTGCAACAAAAGCTACATCGATAGATGGAGAGGTTTTGTCTTCATACTCTACTTCTGCTTCAGCAAGCGCGGAACCACAATCAATACACCAATGCACTGGCTTGAAGCCTTGTTGCAAATGACCATTTTTAATCATTAATCCCAATGCCCTGACAATATTGGCCTCATAGCGAAAATCCATAGTCACGTAGGGATTATACCAATCACCAAATACTCCAAGACGTTGAAATTCATCACGTTGAATATCAATTTGACTTGCAGCGTATTCACGACATTTGACTCGAAACTCTCTGGGTGAAATTTTTACCCCAGCTTTACCCACTTTCTTTTCTACATTCAGCTCAATAGGCAATCCATGACAATCCCATCCAGGTACAAAAGGAGCGTCATAGCCGCTGAATGACTTTGATTTTATAATAATATCTTTAAGAATTTTATTTAGTGCATGGCCACAATGAAGGTGTCCATTGGCATAGGGAGGACCATCATGCAGAATAAATTTTTTACTTCCTTTTCGGTTCTTACGAATTTGTTCATACACTCCTTTCGCCTTCCAATCAGCCAGCATCTGCGGCTCTCGTGTTGCAAGACTTGCCTTCATTGGAAAAGAAGTATTAGGAAGGTTTAATGTATCTTTATATTCTGCCATTGATGTCTACTCTGCGAAATCGTTAAGTTTTGACGGATATAATCTGCAGTTCAAAATACTACTGCACATTCAAATTTAAAAATGCTTTTGCCGCCGCAATATCATTATGAATCTGCGCAATCAAAGCATCCACTGATGTGAATTTAACCTCATCACGCAATCTGTGCAAGAAAAACACTTGCACCAACTCCCCGTAAATTGAATCATTAAAGTTCAATAAATGTATTTCCAATATATTTTTAGTCCCATCAACGGTTGGTCGCTTACCAATATTGGCAACACCTTCAACATCTCTGGAACCGATGCGAACATGTACGACATAAACACCCACTAAAGGGAGCGCTAATCGATTTAGATTCAGGTTGGCAGTTGGTATTCCCCACTGTCGCCCGCGACCATCGCCTCGGATCACTCGTCCACATAAACTATAGGTCCTTCCTAAAAACCGAGCAGCCAGATTTAAATCGCCATGCTGCAATGCATTTCTGATTTTAGTTGAGCTGACTTTTTCATTTTCAATAAGAAAATCGGGACAGGTATCAATCTGGCATGAAAATGGTGCCCCCAGAGTCTTCAACAATTGAAGATCGCCAGTTCTGTTCTTACCAAATCGAAAATCTTCACCTACCAGCAGGTATTTAACTTTTAATGCCCGAAAAAGATTTTGAGTCGCAAAATCAACGGCCGTGGTTTCAGCCATAATTTGATCAAACTTTATACAGTAGACATAATCTACCCGACAAGACCTCAGCATTTCCAGTTTTTCTCTTAAACTGGAAAGTCGAGCTGGCGCGGCTTCTTTTTGAAAATATTCTCTTGGCTGAGGTTCAAATAAAATCAGAACCAAAGGCAGCTTCATGCTATTTGCTCTATCTCTTAGGGTTTTAATCAGATTTTGATGACCTAAATGTATGCCATCAAAATTACCGATCGTAGCTACCACGCCCTTTTCAATTTCAGCAAAATGTTGAACACCACGCAACAGTTTCATTAATCAGTTCAATCGCACGAATTAAAGACCGATAGTATACTGGTTTTATTGCCTATTGAGAAATAGAGTATTCATTATATTTTCAATTTCACTAGATACCTGATCATTCAGGGCTATCAAAATACAACATTGGCTTAGTAAAAAAATTAACCAGGGAAACATCAATACGCTCAATCGCCCAATATCATCACAGCAAGCATTTAAATCAAGCAACCAACCCTTTTTGACTTAATTATTATCACAATGATATAATTCGCTACAAAAATCCAACCTTAGGAATATCTCCCATGCCAGACAACTTCACACAGGCAATCATTGAAAGCGCTCAGGACGCACAGAGCACGCACAACAAAGTGACCTCGAATGCAGCAGCCATGCTTGCCATCCGCCTGGCTTCACGATATCTGTTGCAAAAGACTGATACAGAAACGCCTGCTCAATCCACTTCATCTGCGGCTGCCACGTCTTCTTCATCCGCAGCCTCTTCATCGGTTGTTGTACCCGCCTGCGAGATGACTATTGAAATGACTGGTCATTCCAAAGCACAAGAGTGGATGAGTCGTGTCAGAATGAGGTATGAAGGACGAGTCAAATCTTCTTTGCTGGAGGCGCCCACCAAAGCCTGGCTGGCAGCAACGCTGGGTTCACGCACCTTGAGCAAAGAACTGGACCGGGTTACTCTGGTTGAGGAGCACAACGGGCAGCCGGTTTCTACTGAATGGTACCTGCCGCTGCCTGAGGTCTATGCAGTGGTTCTCTCGGCACTGATAGACCTGGATGAAAAACGATGGCCGGTTCCGCCTCACAGTACCGCCAAAAATGAGCGGCTGCAGCGCCTTCAGGAATTTGACCGCATCAACAATGCGCTGGCGAAAGCCACACCGCGCATCTGCTCTACAGGCATTCGCCATGCCTGGCTCATGGCACTTGATGGCTATGAAGGCAAACGCCTGCCTTTGAATGCAGAGGATGTCCTCATGCAGGGGCTGTTCGATTTCATGGTGCGTGAAGTGCTTGGAAAGCAGATGAACATCAATCTTCCCGACGGGAGAGACCCGGTGGGCGCGGAACGCGCCACCTTTCATGAACATTTTCAGTCCCTGTTTTTGCCATGGGCATATGGCACCATGCCGGGTGCTGTTCGAAATGCCATAAAAAAAGCCGGAGGCTCAGACGCGGCACGGGACTTCGTGTTGGAGCGCTTTCGCACCATAGGGATAGCACCGGATGAGCAGATGATGCAAAAAATCAACGGGTATTGCAGCAAGACAGGATTGCAATCCATCCCCTGTAATTTCATTCCCATCCTTGCGGCCCTTGAACGTCATGCCAAACGCCACACTCTGGCCCTAAGTTCGGGCAGCATCACCGCAACCGGTCTGCGACCGCTTGCTGAGGACACACTTGTCTGGCTTCAGGGAGTAGACTTCAGTCCGGAATCCCTTGCGAACCCTGCACACGAAAAAGCCCCCTTGAGCATCCTGTACCTTGTGTTAAGGCTTCACGATTCCCTTTATCAGTATAAAGACTATAAAAATCTGCTCGACGTCTGCGACATGCCCGAGGACAACAAGGACGCCTGGGTGGAAGCGCTTCATGTTTATAGTCAGTGCCTCCAGAACCCTGACCTTTCTCTTACGTCCCTGCTTGAAGATACCGTTAGGTTAGAAGAACGCCTGCGCGCCTTTGAGCGTGGTTTCGCTATGTGGCGAAACGGTGCCTATCATGACTTCATCAGTAATTATGCAGCAAACTGGTTTGCCGCAAGCGGTAATGAAGGAATAGCCGCTCGTGCCAGTCTTTTTGCCCGACTTTGTGACCTGTACTTTCGGGAAAACACCGAAGGAAGCAACAGCATTCCGGCCATCAGGGTGCCGGATGCGATGCTTGACGAGTGGATAGCCAAAGCAGGGGAAGACGGTGTTTTGGAAGTAACGCCCTATCAAATAAACCGCATTCTGCTTCATGCTCTGTGCTATCTTGCTGACACCTGGTCGCTCCTGTTTCAACAGTGCCTTCCCAAACTGCTTTCATTCATCCGCAACCGATGCAATCAGGAGCAGAACACCGCAGGCGATGCACTTTCACGAGATTCCTGGCCCGAAGCGTTGCTTGCTCAGGTTGAACGTATTGCTGCACCTGACTCGGCAGGAGAACCTTCCGTTCCTGTGCTGCTCACACCCGGAACTATCACGCCCGAATCCAGCCTTGATATCGCACGATTGCTGGCAGCGTCTAAGGATATGCCCGAAGCCATAGTGCGTCAAATCGTTGAACTTCCAGGTTTTAATCCCCACGCTACTAATAGAGACGAGTTAACTCCTTTTTATCTTGCTGCAGAGTACGGAAATATAAATTTTGCTAGTGCCCTGATGGGCAAAGGCGTAGATTGTGAGGTGAAGTTCAGAGGCAAATTCCACCCACTTCAAGCGGCCATAGATAATTGCTATTTTTCTTTTGTACTATGGTTTTTCCAGTCAATACCTAAGCAAGAACGGTTTGGCGTTCTAATGGAAAAAAACGACAAAAAAATTACCTTGCTGCACCTGATCGCGAAAGTACATCCCGGACTCCTGAAACTGATCCTGGATTTACTTCCTGAGACAATAAGGGGGCATGCTGTAATGACATTCGACAGTGACAAAGATACTGTGCTGCACCTTGCCACAAGAAAAAGCCCTGAACTACTGAAACTACTTTTGGTTTGCCTACCAGAGACAGAAAGGGTGAATGCCACAATGGCAAAGAATCAATATGGCGAAACGGCATTACACTGGATCGCAAGGTATAACCCCATGCATCTTAAAGAGATTTTAAACTGTCTGCCAGAAGCGGAAAGGGCCGATGTTATCAAGATTAAAAGCAATGCTGACTATACCGCCCTAGGCATTATCGCTGTCTATCAGCTTAAATTCCTGAAAGAAATTCTGGACTGCCTGCCTGAGGCAGACAGGGCTGAAGCAATAATAGCACGTTACGAGAATGGCAATAGCCCGCTGCATTATGCCATAACCCAATGCCCTGAAATCCTGGAACAACTGCTGAATTTCATACCCGAGTCAGATAAAGAAAAAGCCGTGATGATAGCTAACAATCATAACAATAACTTGCTGCATGCCGCTGCACCCTACAACGAGATCCTAAAATTGTTCGTGGACTACCTGCCCGAAGAACAAAGGGCTCACGCGGTGATGGAATGTAACTTGGATGGAAATAACGTGCTGCATCTAGCCTCAGATAACCCTGAATCCTTGAAGCTACTACTGGATACTCTACCCGAAGAGGAAAGAGCTAACGCCATCATGATATGTAACAAGGAGGGATATAATTTGTTGCATAAGGCCGCAATTAATAGGGAATCACTAAAAGTGCTTCTCGACTGTATGTCCGAAAGTGAAAAGGCTCAGGCCGTAATAAAAAAAACCAATTATGGAGCTTCCGCGATACACTTGGCCGCCAACGAACCCCAATCATTGAAATTGCTCCTGGATTGCCTGCACGAGACGGACAGAGCTCAAGCTGTAATGCGATCAATCAATGAGGGCAGAAACTTGCTACTCGAAGCAAAATCCCGCACTGAGTCTCTAAAACTGCTTATGGACTGTATACCTGAACACGAAAAAGAAAAAGCCGTAATGGCATGCAGCAGCTCCAGAATAACCTCGCTGCACCTTGCCTGTCAGCATGACGCATCACTGAAACTGCTTCTGGACTGCCTACCCGAAACAGCAAAGGCTGACGCTGTGATGTTCTGTGATCATGCGGGGAAAGACATGCTGCATTGGGCTGCAAAAAACCCTGCAAGCCTTAAACTGCTTATGGACTGCTTGCCCGAGGCAACAAGGGCTGACGCTGTAATTAAATGTAACCATACAGGAAAAAACGTGTTGCAAGAAGCTTTAAGTAACCCTCAATCCCTGGAACAAATTCTAAGTAGCCTGCCCGAGGCAGCAAGGGTTCGCGTCATCCTGGCAAAGAACATCAAAGGTGAGTCTGTTCTGGATCAAGCTGATTACCTGTACTACGACCAATCAAAGCTCTTGCTTGAAGCGGTACTGGAACAAGCACAAAAACAAACAACCCCTCAATTGAGCGAGGATTCAGCCATACCCGACTGTGACACAAGCTCGGCACCATCATCCTCAGCACCTTCATCAGAAACCAGTTCTTCTACCCCCCTTGTCTCTCATTCATTGTTTAGCCAAAATTCGCCAAGACTCCAAGTTCCAGACAGTCCGGGAGAACAAAGCACATTAAAGAGATGAGGTTTGCGCTGAGAACAACAAGGTCGGCCACCTCGTTTAAAATCGTCAGGCGAAAGAACCAGCCCCCTCGCATCCCCACATAGCGGGGGATAAGGGTAAGGGTAAGAGGGCTAAAAAAACCAGCTCCCCTCGCCTCCGCGCGCAGCAGGTGATAGAGGTCAAAGCGAAGGGGTTAAAAAAGAACAAGCTCCCCTCGCCTCCGCGCGTAGCGTGGGGGAGAGGGTGCAGGTGGGGGTTAAAAACAAGGTCGCGCAGCGACACCTTTACTCTATAAATCATTGATACCTCAGCAGGCATTAATTTAGGATAAATAACCTGCTTTTTGACTAAACTGAAACCACAATGATATAATAAGAACCAATGAATTCATTGATGAGAGTCTCCCATGCCAGACAATTTCACACAGGCAATCGTTGAAAGCGCCCAGGACGCACAGAGCACGCACAACAAAATAACCTCGAACGCAGCAGCCATGCTTGCCATCCGGCTGGCTTCTCGGTATCTGGTGCGAAAGACGGACAACGACGCGCCTGCTCAACCTGCTTCATCTACTGCTGCCACGTCTTCTTCATCCTCAGCCTCTTCATCGGTTGTTGTACCCGCCTCCGAGATGACTATTGAAATGACCGGTAATACCAAAGCACAAGAGCGGATGAGTCGTGTCAGAACGAGGTATGAAGGACGAGTCAAATCATCTTTTCTGGAGGCACCCACCAAAGCCTGGCTGGCAGCAACGTTGAGTTCACGCACCTTGAGCAAAGAACTGGACCGGGTTACCCTGGTTGAGGAACGCAATGGGCAACAGGTTTCTACTGAATGGTACCTGCCGCTGCCTGAGGTCTATGCCGTTGTTCTCTCGGCACTGATAGACCTGGATGAAAAACGATGGCCAGTGCCGCCTCACAGTACCGCCAAAAAAGAGCGGCTGCAGCGCCTTCAGGAATTTGACCGCATCAACAATGCGCTGGCGAAAGCCACACCACGCATCTGCTCTACAGGCATTCGCCATGCCTGGCTCATGGCGCTTGATGGCTATGAAGGCAAACGCCTGCCCATGAATGCAGAGGATGTCCTCATGCAGGGGCTGTTCGATTTCATGGTGCGTGAAGTGCTTGGAAAGCAGATGAACATCAATCTTCCCGACGGGCGAGACCCGGTGGGCGAGGAGCGCGCCACCTTTAATGAGCATTTTCAATCCCTGTTTTTGCCATGGGCATACGGCACCATGCCGGGTACTGTTCGAAATGCCATAAAAAAAGCCGGTGGCTCAGACGCGGCACGGGACTTCGTGCTGGAGCGTTTTCGAACAATAAGGATGGCGCCGGATGAGCAGATGATGCAAAAAATCAACGGGTATTGCAGCAAGACAGGATTGCAATCCATCCCCTGTCATTTCATCCCCATCCTTGCGGCTCTTGAACGTCATGCCAAACG
>NZ_RZGU01000002.1:0-233141 GCF_003990085.1 Legionella sp. km535
CCATGTTCTATAACAGCCACAGATTACATTCATATTTGGGATATTTAAGCCCAAATCAATTTGAAAAACAGAGCGATTTATTAATGAAAGTTGCTTAACTGGGGTGTAACATTTTGGTTGACCACGTCAATGCTGCCAGGTGCAAAAATTTACATACACGAAATGTTATTAGATGATGATAAAGTATCGCCACTAACTACAGCATGCTTTGACTTATTAATGTTTATAAATCACAAATCGCAGCAATTCACAAAAAATGAATTATTTGACCTATTAAAAACTATTGGTTTCAAAGATCCAAAGATGAAAAAAACATTTGGATACTACTCTGTCATTACAGCAGTAAAATAAATGAGAGATCTAGATATCCTATTTTAGAGATGACTAAAAAAGTCTTACTTTTTCGACTGCAACTCCATGGTCTGAACCATAATTTCTGGATGGCTCGCAAGTGGCTTTTCTTCACCATTAAAAACGAAGCCATGTTTCTCATAAAATCTATAAGCCCTTAAATTTTTAAGTGAGACATCTAGAAAAATTTGTTTAAATCCTTTTTTAATTGAATCAAACTTCACTGTATTTACTAAGTATTCTGCAACACCCAATCCACGCGACTAAAAGTGACACTTAAGGTAACAAAAAAATCTCTCTAAAATTAAATGAGCCGAATCTTAGAATACATTTGACTAAATAAAATACATCACTATGATGGATTAATTTTTTAAATTCAAATAAGAATTTTTAACTCGGATCAGAATATGAATCATTCCATAATTGAACTATTTGGAAAAACGATAACAGTAACCTTGATGCAGCCCACCGATTTTAAGGAAATTAATCAATGGTGTATTGATGAAGGATGGAATATAGGCATCCACGACAGTGAGATCTATTATAAAATAGACCCTATTCACCACTATATTGCAAAAACAAACAAGAGTGTAGCTTCCCTTTCTTTAATCAAACATAGCCCTGCTTTTTTTACTTTGGGACCATTTATTGTACATAAGTCATATCGCGGACAAGGAGTTGGAGAAGCCCTATGGAATGTGGGTATGACCCGAATAATTAGAGAATATCCTGACGCACACATTGCATTATGTGCCGTCTCGGAACAAGTTGATCGCTATAAAAAAGCAGATTTTATACCTGTTCTTAGTATTCAACGCTGGTATATTGACTCTAGCCAATTAATTTCCCCCTCTATGAGCGACCAGTGCACCTCAATAACGAATAAGCTAATTCCTTCCATAAGCCAATATTACCAAAATCATTATGTTACTAACCGAGAGTTATTACTTAAAGAATTGATACTAAAACCAAAAACTAATGGTTTTGTCTTTATGGACGATAACGTCATCAAAGGGTTTGGTTTTATACGCCCTTGTGTTCGTGGGTTTCGCATTGGCGCATTGATTGCAGACACACCAGAAATTGCCCAGACTTTAATTGCAGAGCTGCTTGTATTGGCACAAAGTGCTCCTGTATTTATTGATGTACCTAGCTCGAATCCACATGGAATTCATTGCATGAATGCGTTTCATGCGGTTAGAGCGCCACAAGAGGATACCATCATGATGATTAAAGGAACAGGATATTCCAGTTATCTGAAACAATGGGAGCAGCACTACGGTTTATTTTCCCTGGAAATCGGATAATAATCCATGACCACCTTAAATTTTGTCAAACAGAATGGCCAATACATAGGTCATGGTGATAGCTCATGGTTTAATCACCAGGATACCCTATGTACCTTTATTGAAAAACAAACCCAAAAAACACCCGATGCCATAGCGCTTCATTTTAAAGAATCCCAAATAACCTTTAAAGAGGTTAACGAACAAAGCAATCGATTGGCACACTACCTTTTAGGATGTGGTGTTCACCCTAAAGATAAAATTGCGGTGTATTTAGAACCTGGGATTCATACCTTCATTGCCATTATTGCCATCATTAAAACGGGCTGTTGCTATGTACCTCTTGATGTGCATTACCCTATAGAACGAATCGCATTTATGGTGAAAGACAGTGAAGCAACGCTACTCATTACCGAGACTCTTTTGAAAGACCAGGTTGGTTCTTTAGATTTAGCCCTGATTGTATTGGATACAATAACCCATGAGCTGGCAGGTTTATCTCCTTTGTTTACTGCTCGCGCCAAATCATCAAATCTGGTTTATATGATGTATACCTCTGGCAGTACGGGTGTGCCTAAAGGAGTTGAAATAACGCATCTCGCTCTGTTGAATCATATGTTATGGATAAGCCAACGGTTTGATTTGACGCAAAAAGACATCATTCTTCAAAAAACGCCACTGTCGTTTGATCCGTCAGTCTGGGAACTATTTTTACCTTTTTTTACAGGTGCACAGATAGTCATAGCGCAACAAGGTACTCATGTAGATCCCGAATTGCTTATTGACTTAATTAATCACTACCAAGTCACCACCCTGCAACTGGTTCCCTCCATTTTGAAAAAAATGCTGCAAAACAAACGGATACGCACCTGTTCCTCATTACGTTATGTTTTTGTTGGTGGTGAATCACTACGCCCTGAAATTAAAACGTTATTCTTTGAGCAATTGAGATGCCAACTCATTAATTTATACGGACCCACGGAAGCCACTATTGATATTACTGCCTACGAGGTTTCTACCTCCGATAAGGATTTGCACACGAACATTATCGGCGGCCCTATTCACAATACCAGTTTGTATGTCGTAAATAGCCACGGAAACCTCGCCACACTAGGTGAAGAAGGTGAACTCTACATTGGCAGTTTGAGTTTGGCTATAGGATATCATCACCGAGCACTCTTGACTCAAGAACATTTCATTCCAAATCCTTTTGAACCCCATCGTTTTAAACTTATTTATAAAACAGGGGATTGGGTACGATGGCTCGCACCAGGAATTCTGGAGTATTTAGGCAGAAACAACGACCAGGTCAAAATTAATGGGGTTCGCATTGAACCTAAAGAATTGATATTAACCGTACTTCACCACTCAGACGTTTCAGATTGTCTTGTGGTAAAGAAAATAGACACGCATGGACACGACTACCTGGCATGCTACTTAAAGCCTAAGCAAGTTCACATTAATCTGGCGACTATAAAAAAAGATTTAAAAGCAAAGTTTCCTGCATTTATGCTGCCTCGGGTGTTTATCATTATTGACACCATTCCTCTAACCTTGAATGGGAAGGTCGATGTCAATGCCCTACCAGAACCTGATTTCACTCAAACAGTACTAGAAGCACCGAATACCAGCGAAGAAACACATGAGCTGATGCTGTTATGGCAAAAAGTATTGGAAACCAATCAAATCAGTGTTAACGATAATTTTTTTGATGCAGGTGGCGCATCCCTTTTAGCGCTTAAACTCATTTCTCTGATTCAAGACCAGTTCAAGGTAACGCTTCGAATTCGTGATTTGTATACTCATGCAACACTTAAAGAACAAATGAATTTAATCAAACTAAGACAACAAACCACCGTCACACCGATTAAAACTCAAAGCGATATTCCAAACCCAGTTATTTGTTTACAACCTAATGGGCATAAAACTCCTTTATTTTTGATTCATCCAATCGGTGGTACTGTTTTTTGGTTTACTAAACTGGCTCGCGCCTTAGAGAAACAAAGACCTATATACGGAATTCAAGACCCAGGTATTGATATGGAACAACCTGTTTTAAATTCTATAGAAGAAATGGCTTCTTTTTATTTAAAACACATCAAAGCAATTCAACCCAATGGACCCTATTTGATTGGAGGTGCTTCTTTCGGCGCCAGTGTTGCAGCGCACATAGCACATGAGTTAAAACTTCAAAATGAAGAGGTAGCATCACTTATTGTGCTCGATGGATGGGGCGTATATCCCAATACGTTACTTGATGATCACTATTTTAAAACCTCAATGGCACGACAACACGCAGAACTTATTAGTGATTTTAAAAAATATGGTTTACCAAAACCTGAAATCTTATTAGATATTCAATGGTTTCGTCTTAATCTATTGTGGAAATTTAAAATGCAGCTCATCGAGTCCCCTATCGCTTTATTTAAATCACAAGATCTACTACCTGCTTTTGCAGAAATTGATGCACCACTTAATCATTGGGAACAATTTTCCAATAATGAAATTAGTCGGTTTATTGCACCAGGTAATCATGAAACCATGTTTCAAGAACCTCATGTAGACACTTTGTCCCGCATGTTGCATGAGCATCTGACGAAAATTAATATATAATTTTAAATGAATGACTTAAAAAGGATATTTTAGTGAGCAAGAAAACCAAGGACAACGTGCCAGACACGACAACCGATCACAATTCACTTCCTTCGGCTATTGCTCAAATGAAAACCATTAAAGAAGTACATGACTATTATCAAAAAATCATCAGTTGCATGCCTAATAATGTCTTTTGGCTTGATAAGAATTGCATCACTCAAGGATGCAATGCCAACGTTCTTAAGTTTGTAGGATTGGAAAAACCAGAAGAGTTTATAGGAATCACTTATGAACAGATGGGTAAAATTGCTGGATGGACTCAAGGACACGCCCAGTTATACAAGCATGATGACCAAGAGGTTATGGCTTCCAAAACACCGAAACTCAATAGTGAAGATCCCCCTATTATCAATCCAGATGGAACACTAACCTACTATTCATCAAGTCGTGTACCACTATTTGATGACGAGCGCAAAGAAGTTATAGGAGTAGTGGGTATATCCGTTGATATCACAGAACAAAAACAATTACTCATAGATTTAAAACAGGCCAAAGAGCGCGCGGAATTAGCCAACCAGGCAAAAACAGAATTTCTTGCCAACATGCGTCATGACATCCGAACCCCATTGTCGGGTATAGTAGGGTTTAGTGAAATTTTAAAATCCGAAGCAACCGACCTGCGAATTAAAGAATATGCGGACAATTTAATTGCATCAAGTCATGCGTTGCTGGATTTAATGGATGAGGTGTTAGATGCCATCAAAGTTAGTTCTGGTGAAATTCCTCTGTTAAAAAAGAAATTTAGTTTAGCCGAAACATTGGAACACGTGATCAAACTCTATTCTTCAAAAGCTGCGGAAAAAAAATTGGCCTTATCTTTTAGTTATGATCCAGAACTTCCTCATTTTGTAATAGGAGATCGAGTCCGCATTCACCGGATTGTTCTTGAATTGGTAGGTAATGCGCTCAATTTTACGGATTCAGGCCACGTTACCATTCATGCAAGTCACGCTAAAAAAGAACAGCAATCTCTGATTCTTCAACTGACTGTGACTGATACGGGTATGGGAATACCTAAAGACAAGCAACAAGATATTTACGTGCAGTTCAAAAGACTCACTCCATCCTATCAAGGAATTTACAAAGGGGCTGGATTAGGACTTTATGTTATAAAGCAATTTATTAATGAGTTAGGTGGTGAAATTTATGTCGATAGTGAACCTCATAAAGGAACGGTATTTACTTGTCTTATTCCCCTTCAAATCCCCTTACTTGATAATGATGTAGGTGTTGATACGCTGGATAAACTAAAAAGTCCAACTACCTTGATGATTCCATTAAATCAGCAAAAACATGCACCACAATCGAACACCAAAGCATCAAGCAAAATCTTGGTTGTCGAGGATAATTTCATTGCCCAAACTGTAGCCAAAACACTCTTATCAGGAATGGACTGTCACGTTGATGTCGCATCCAGTGGAGTTGATGCACTGGCTCTTTATGAGCAAACCGATTATGACTTAATCTTTATGGACATCGGCTTAGGTGAGGGCATGGATGGCTATGAAGTCACGCATTTTATCCGATCTAAAACCAGTCCAACCAAACACATTCCCATCATAGCACTCACCGCGCACGGTGGTGATGAAAGTAAACAGCGCTGCATTGAGGCAGGTATGGATGCGGTTTTAACCAAGCCACTAACTCAGGATCATGCCACAGATATTCTTAAATCGTTCATCCCAGAGCGGCATGAAACGCCAGCTGTTGATCTCTCCAAAGCAAGAAAAGACTTGCCTGACAGTGATGATGAGATGTTTCAATTAAACCAGTTCCCTATCTTAAACAGTGACGAAGCATTGAAGAACTGTGCGACTCAAGAGATGTTAAAAGAATTGTTAACCTTAATGACCCAGGAGCTTCCTACTGATTTGGACGACATGAAAAAAGCGTTCACAGCTCATGATTATCCTTTAGTTGAAAAAACAGCTCATAAAATAAAAGGTGGAGCGGTTTATGTAGGAACCATCCGTATGAAATACGCCTGTCAGTATGTTGAGCGCTATTGGAAGTCTGGCCAACGCGAATTATTTAAACCCCTCTATCATCAGGCAGTAAGTACTATAGAAGAAACCATCACCTATATTGAGGGCTGGCTGCAAAGGAATACTCCATGAATAAAAAATTATTTCATGCGCTCGAACGCGAGTATTTAATTTATTTATCCAAAAAAGAGGCCACACTTGAACTGACGTGGTCAGCCAAAATGTTACACCCCAGTTAAGCAACTTTCATTAATAAATCGCTCTGTTTTTCAAATTGATTTGGGCTTAAATATCCCAAATATGAATGTAATCTGTGGCTGTTATAGAACATGGTGATGTAATTCAAAATGTCCTGTTGAGCTTCCCATCGGGTTTGATAATTTCGCCATTGAACTCGCTCTTGTTTTAAGCTGCCAAAGAAGCTTTCAACGACGCTGTTATCCCAGCAGTCGTCTTTTCTGCTCATGCTACCAATATATCCCTTGCTCTTTAATAAATTGCGGTATTGGTAACTAGCATAGTCAAGTAAGCTAGAGGCCTCTCAACCTCCAGCTCCTCTAAGAACCCACCGTACCCGTTTCCGTGTAGTGGGCTCAAGCCTTTATTAAGCCAGTCTCTCTGACCCAGCTGTTCGTACTTTTGTCGATTTCGCCCAGCGCTGAAGCCTTTCCCTTTCTGCAAAGTACTATTTGTACTTTGGGTCATAGGGTGTGGCCTCTGCCCGGATTTTGATATGACGTTTTATGGGAGTAGCGTTGGCGTTTAGCAACTTTAGTGATTTGCATTGTCCTTGATGAGTCACTAAACCAACGTAAAACACCCTGTTGTCCCCGTTCACAGCACAAAAATATTTCTTAGCTATCCAGAGCCGACCTTTATTTCTATGCCGTCGCTTTGCCCAAGTCCAAAGGGCAAGAAAAATATCATTATCTACTTTGCTGAAGACCGCTTTAGAAACCACATGCCGATAGTAATTTGTCCAGCCTCTTATTTTGGGATTTAAGATGTTGATCAAATCCTCGGTCCTTGTAGCTTTAGCGCGTTTTATGATGTCTCTGATGTTAGCCAGAAATGTCTTAATATTGTTCTTCGACGGTTTGATTAAGAGTTTTTCCTTATATTTACGGATATTGTATCCCAAGAAATCGAAACCTTGGTCAATATGGGTAATAGTGGTTTTCTCTTTTGATAGTTTCAAGCCCCGCTTTGAAAGGAACTCCTCTATAACTGGTTTTACTTTTTCCTCCAAAATTTCTTTTGTGGCTCCAGTAATAATGAAATCATCTGAATAGATAACAGTGTTGACTTTGTCAGTGCGTTTGTTAGTTACCTCAGCTATTGCGTTTTCTAACCCGCTTCTTTAGCACAGCCATCAAAATCGGGAAATAATCTTGAATAAGTTATATTAAGACGTCATTTAATGGAAAAGGACGAATTTTTTTGTACCCTGAAGAAAAGTAGACGCTACCAAAATTAGTTTTGATTTTCAAATGAGTTTTTAAGTGATTTTTCTCGAATAAGAGGGGGTAAGACAATAAATCCCAATCGCTAATTAAACCACGTCAAGTCATTACAAGTTGATTAAGGTACTATATAAATAGATGAGCTCCTTTTTTATTTGCAGACACCCTGGCCGCTCCTCCAATAGGGTAGGTAAAAAAGGGCATGGTATGCCCAAAATCAACATTAGCAATGATTGGAATATTTTTTAATATATCTTTGCTTTTAATTAGTTGCTCTAAAAGAGTGCGTGTAATTTTTGATGCATTTTGAAAGCGTCCTATGACCAATGCCCGAACTTTATCAAAATTTGGCTGCATAGTTAATTGTTGGAGTTGTCTGTCGAAAAGGTTCACATGGCTTTCAAAGTCGTCTTCTAAAAATAATATGGTTTTATCCATATTAGGAAAGTACTCTGTACCACATAGCAGGCATAACGTAGAAAGATTACCACCGACAATAGTTCCTTCTGCATCACCTTCTGAAATAACCCAAATACCTTCATTATTGATAAATTTCCGGTTATCCTGGTTTAAATACCACAGATCATCGCTCCATTGATGGCTGGGTGTGATTTCACTAAGTTGATTATGGAAGGTAGCCTTCTGAAACTGCGTTATTATCCAATCAACAGCTAGTTTACAACCAAATGTAGAATAATGTGGTCCTGAATAGGTAACTAATCCTGTTTTGCTTAAAAAAGCATTCTGTAAAGCAGTAATGTCAGAATACCCACAAAATATTTTAGGATTCGCTTGAATTAGTGAATAATCAATGTTGTCTAGCAGTTGATTGGAGTTATATCCGCCCAACACAGTAAGCACTCCTTTAATCTTTTTATCTTCAAAAGCGTCATGCAGATCCGCTATACGTTCTTGGATAGAACTTGAATTAAAATCATTTATGGATGCGCAGTTTTTTCCAAAACTTACGGTGAGTCCGATTTGTTCAAGACGATGTGTTGCGCGTTGCTGACAATCACTTGAAACTATTGCCATGCTTTGAGAAGGGGCGATAATTCTAATTTCATCACCAGGAAGAAAGCGGGGTGGAGTAATGTACATTTTATACCTGTTTTTAATAGGGTTCAGTAGGGTAATTATGACGTGGTCTAATTGACTTGCACAGTCTAAGCTAATTATCCTTTACTAAAAATATACAATTCTGTTAGGGTTTGCTTTTGAATAATAAATTAATCCTTGGGGATAAATTTAGAACTCGTGACATTACAGATTAATTGTTGCTCCACTATATAGTTCCATTTGCTTTTACGCAAATCTATCATTTTGTGGAAAAGCAAATTGAAAATAAATGAAATATCTAGATATCCCATTTTAGAGATGACTAAAAATATCTTACTTTTTTGACTGCCACTCCATGGTCTGAACCATAATTTCTGGATGGCTCGCAAGTGGCTTTTCTTCCCCATTAAAAACGAAGCCATGTTTCTCATAAAATCTATAAGCCCTTAAATTTTTAAGTGAGACATCTAGAAAAATTTGTTTAAATCCTTTTTTAATTGAATCAAACTTCACTGTATTTACTAAGTATTCTGCAACACCCAATCCACGCGACTTTGGTTCAACCCACATTGCAATCAAATTATATCGATCGCTTTGATCCACTCCAGCGCCAATCATTCCTATCGTTTGATCACCTTTAAATGCCAACCAAAATTTTGGGTGAGTTTTTGCTGATGCTCTTTCTTTCCACTGTTCGTCACTATCAGTGATAGCTGTTTGGTAACTTACACCAAATGCGGTCGGGGTATCACGTAGTGCTGCCAATCGAGTTTCTTTTAATATTAGCCAATCTGATTCTTCAGTTGCTCGGATATTCATGATCAATTTTTTTTATCTATCCTTAAATATGTTCACATAATATCACTGAAACAAAATTTTTTTGTTAACGTAAAAGAATAAAATTTAATCACTTATTTACAACAATTCAAATACATCCTTTTATAGACAAAAGAGGTTGTCTCCAGTGCAGGCGTAAGCTGTGACGAATATACAAATTATACCAATTTACTTTTAAGAAAGGTGCTTTGATTCACAGTCAGGCTAATGCCTTCCGACTGGGTAAAGGAAAGTACAATCCCCTAGTCTATTGACGATACTTACAATGCAGGAGGTTACGGTTATCTTTGGTGGGTGACCGTGAACGGCCAGCATTTACCTGGCGTGATTTTGCCAGAAAGCTCATTCTCCGCACGCGGCGCAGGAGGACATTTCATTCTTATCGTACCATCATGGGATCTTGTAATTGTTCATCGCGTAAACACAGATATTCCTAACCGAAAAGTTACCAGTGAGCAATTTGGCAAACTTGTTTCTCTTATTTTAGAAGCTCGGACACATGAGGTATCTTATTGATGAGCGCAAAAATCTATTGTTATCAAAACAGGCGTTACTTTGTCAACTACAAAGCCTCGAATGGCACTAGACATACCGATAAGACTTTGAAACGACTCACATCAATTGGAATTAATAAGGATTGCTGATGACAACATATAATTACAATTCAAAAAAAATTGGTGATTTATCAATTAAATCTGATACATATATTACCTCAATACATACAAATCGACTCACATTCAAATCATTGAATCAAGATTCGCGAGCAGACTTGGTATACAGTTATGCAAAGTTACTTGGTGATTCAGAAATTGTTAAATTGCTTAATGATGGGAAAACTTGGTCTCTTGAGCAGGTTCAAACTGTAATTGATCAGAAAACTTCTGCTTGGAATAACGGCGATCCATTCAGTCTGTTTTCAATTTATGAAAACGACACAGACCAATTTATTGGTTCGGTTTCAATCAAAAATGAGTTGGAAACCTATCATACAACTGGTGCCGGTCATGCGAATGTTATAGAAATTGGATTTTTCATAGATAAAGCTTTTTGGGGTAAAGGTTATGGCACTGAAATCGCGATTGCTGCAAAAAAATATATTAAACATGCTGTTGGAGTTATTGCTGCTGAGCATGGAAGTCCTTTACCAAAGGAAATTGTAGCTACGGCTCACCCTGACAATATAGCCTCGCGTGCTATTTTGCAAAGAACATTGAAAAATATAGAGTATGAGCCGATTGTAAAATATGATGGCAACCCACGCCTATTCTTTTTTAAACAATTAAAGCCAGCAATAATTTCTACCATGGAAACAGTCAGTTTGGAATCTGTGACTCTATAGAGGTAACCGGGATTCATCAGGGGCAAGCCTTACTTTTTGCTTGATATATTGCTTCGGAGCAAAAAGCAAGACCTGACCTTCTTGATGGTAATGAGACCAGCTATATTACTGGCTGATTCTAGGGATCTGAATAAAGAGAGATCCTGACAATTAAATTATATTGCAGAAACGAAATTGCTCAGAATCAACCTCCGCTGCAGGGAGGCGTGTTTCAGCATTGCGCCAAAATCGTTGAATTATTCGAGCACTTTCAATAATTCGTTTCTCTTCATTCATCAGTTTAGTAACACCTACATTTAACCAAGAAAGATCACTGGATTTATTAGAATCCTCATTAACTAATTGGATTGGAATTTCACTAACCCTGTATTTTGAAATTTCATCTAATGACGCTTGAGAAATACTGGGGTTGTAAAATAAAGTGCCTGCTAAAGACATAGGACCTGTGAGAGACATAACATAATAATAAAAATAAGCTTCTATTTGCTGAGGAAACCGTTCTCTTAATTCTTCTCTAAATTTTAAAATACTCTCCGGTGAATTAGTAAAAGAATATTCCAGACAAAATTGTTTATATTGATCAATAGCAGCCTGGTCAAAATCAAGAGGTTCGCCAAACTGTGTAACCTTATAGTTCATATTTATGTTATAAATAAAACTAGGGCTACAATAGTTTGAGTAAATATTTCTTCGATGTTTTACTAATAGTGGGTGCTCCGTATTTTTTGCCCACATAAAATCTGTATTCAAAGATTTAACTGTTAGCATAGATAAGCCTGTTATTTCAAATTGGAAATTGAGTACTAAAGCTGGCAACTCATTTGGAGATATTGATGTATCAATGTGTTTCACCAAACGGTCAATATCTGAATAAGCTCCAAGCTTCAATACAGGCGATAATAATCTGAATATGTCCGAAGCAATAACTGGATGACCTGCAGGATGAGTTAATTCTGCCATAGCAATATCAAACAATTTTAATTGAACAGCTTTATCTTCCCATCCTTGATTTTTTAATTCTATTTGAATATCACTCGGTGTAACAAAACAAATCCCATGTTTTTTACAAAATGAATGAACGTAGTTTTCATCATCTTTAGTATTAAAATTAGTTAGTAAAGTAATATGTTCATTTCTCTTGAGATACAATCTGCTTTGCCGTATAAGTCTTAATTCATTTACAATACCGCCTAAAGGATGAGTGCCCTTTTTAGGAAACCATATTTTTAGGTGATTCATTATATGACCATCAACTGAATCCTCCTTAACTATAAGAGAGTGATTATGACTGAATTTTAATTTAAGAATAATGGAATTTATTAGAGAATAATTTTGAAATTCAAGACTGAGTTTTGATAGCATCTGTAATGCATTAGTTCTAGTGAATTCATCGCTCTCGTTTTCATTTAGTAAGACTAAAAACTTTACCCCATCAAATATAAGTTCTTTATCTTCTAAAGAGCAGTTTCCCAATCTCTCCTCTGCAATTATCATTGATAATATTTTATTAATTGTTCTAGCTCGACCAATATTGTTTTCAGAAACACCTTCAATCGCAGCTCTCAACATTTGAAATATCATATATTTTCTCTAATATTCAATTTAAAAAAATGAGAACATTATAAGTCATTTTGCTCACAAAACAAACTATCTATGGTAAATTTTTTATAAATTATCAGCAGAACCCCTTTTCACCATCTTTCAATTGGTGAGATTTAGTGGATTTTTTCAACCTACGCTGATAAGCGACCCAGTCTTTATCTTTGGTAAAAATAAGAGCTGCCGCATTCGCATAAAATAAATCGATAGGCTCATTTTTCCATTTGCAATACGCCTCAATCGTGACCATGACATCCTAGTTAATCCACACAGTTAAAATGATCCAGTTCATGTTGAAGGAGAGGCTTTTCTGAGGCTGGTTTAAAAAGTATCGTTTAATGGAATGCCAGCCCTATTTTCTGCGCACACTCTTTAGATGGATTGTGATACCATCACTTAACATTTATTAGTCCAAATAAAAAACACATGATGCTCACTAAACTTCTAAAAGGGTGTTTCTTAATTTTATTACTCATTTCAACCACACTTTTTGCTCGTGGCGATAATGTCCAAAAACAAATAAAAGCGCTTTGCGTTGATAGATATCGAGCGCCGGGTGACTTTCTTAAATTTACAGATAAATTAATGAAATTAGGTGTTGTTAGACAAGCTTATGATGTCACTAATGATGAACTTGCTTTTTATTCTAAAGACTCTATGCTGTACCATTTGCCCGCAGCAGAAATCGATAAGTCCATAGATAAAAATTCGTTTACCTTCGGTGAATCTTTAGACTTAGACATACTCAAAAATGCTTTGGATAAGTTCGATCACCACAAAATATCGGTTGTAAAATTTCATAAGGAAATTGCTCGAGCTGGAATTGTATATGTGAGTGTCTATTTAAAACAAAGACAGATCTATTATTTAGGTCAAGATGGAAAATATTTTCTTGAGCGATATTAATTTAACCCTGGTTTGGAGTCACCTTACATCATGCAAAATCGCACACTGAACTATCCAATCTTAAAATGTCAGCCTTAGGATTAGGATTAGGATTAGGATTAGGAGGCATAGGGCAAATGGATGCAGTTAACAACAAACTACATTAAATGTTCAACCATTTCAGAGATCATATTCACTTCATTTGAATTGTAAGACAATGTCTTATATAATTTATATAAGATATATTCTTACATTATAGAGGTTGCTATGACTCGCACAATGACTGTTGATTTGGGTAATGAACTTCGTCATTACGTGGAATCACTGGTAGAATCAGGGAATTATAGAAGTAATAGCGAAGTATTGAGAGAATCGTTGCGTTTACTTCGTGAAAAACAAGCTGAATCAAAGCTGGAGCAATTGCGCCATCTTATAGATGAAAGTGAAACTAGCGGCGATCCTCTCGTATGGGATGCTCATGATTTTCTTAAGCGAATGAAGAAAAAATCCCATGCCAAATAAAACATATCGCCTTTATCCAAAAGCAATAGAGGATCTTGAGTCAATTTATTTATATAGTACACACGAGTTTGGCATCAAAAGAACAGAGGACTATATTTTGGCGCTCGAATCAAGCTTTCAGCATCTTGCAGATGATCCATTAATTTCTCGAAAGTGTGATTATATTCGTCCAGATTTACGCGCATTTAATGTTGGCTCTCATATTATTTTTTTTAAAACTACCGATTATGGCATCGCTATTATTCGGGTTTTGCATCAATCTATGGATTTTAATAGACACCTATAATTGAATAATAATTACTCAAATCAATCTTATCTACCTCAAATCTACATATTTAAAAGAGATATTTTATTCAGGATATAAAAGACTATATAAAAATCTTATCCATCCCAAACCTATGACTCTTTTCGGGTTATTGCAGCGGTAGGTACTAGGTTGTTTTCATTTAAAATACCAACTTGCCCTGGAGCGCGGACTAAGTGTGGATCATTCTACAATCAATCGCTGGGTAATCCAATACGCTCCTCAGCTGGAAGAAGTTTTTCGCAAACGATGCAAGTGTCCTGTTGGTGTTTTATGGCGTATGGACGAGACCTATATAAAGGTTAAGGGGCAGTGGGTGTATCTGTATCGTGCAGTTGATAAGGAAGGCAATGCCATTGGTTTCATGCTGTCAAAAAAGAGTGCTGAACCAGCAGCACGGGCCTTTTTCAGTAAGGCGATTGGTTCGAACAGTCTTCCAGAGAAGGTGACCATGGATAAAAGTGGTGCCAATAAAGCAGGTATTGATACCATTAATCTGCAGCTGGCGCTGCTTTTTATAATGGGTGGGTTGTTCTTTCAGATTCATTTGAGACAGGTCAAATACCTCAATAACATCGTGGAACAGGACCATCGGTTCATCAAGAAAATTATAAAACCTATGAAAGGGTTTAAAGCCTTTCATTCAGCTGAAGCTACGCTGGCGGCTGGCATTGAGCTCCATCATATGCTCCGAAAAGGACAGCATCTGAAGGCAGAAAATCAGTCCATATTTAATCAGTTTTATGGACTCGCAGCCTAAACTCGTCCAGCGTTTCTTCATCCTGCATTTGAAAAAATTTTCGCAACAGAGCCACTCAAAAGTTAACTTGACGATACCACATGAAAATCTCAAAAAAATAGTAACAAATAAATAATAGCTCTTTAATAATACTTTCAAAGCAACCATAATGTAATTTTCATCTACAAGGGTTCTTGCCATGGCATACCTTTCCTTTATTACAACCCCTCTAACACAACTTTATAATGGAACTATAGGAATCTTAAGCGGAGCTTTAACAAAATCATTTAATTTTGGCAGATCTTATATTTTTGGCGATCTTCCGGAAATGGCTTGACATGCGTTTAATAGAGACTGGATATTAGACGAATGTTATCCGCGCATGAAAGCAACTCCTAATGGCATAGGACAGCTTGTTATTGGTCCTTATGCAATAAAAAGCTTTCAAATTACCACTTTAGTAATGGGACCAGTTCCTGCGATTGCCAGTTATGGTGAAGATCCTGTAGATACTCAAGCCCGCGAACCTTTTTTAGTAATGAAAGCGGCGATTATAAAGGAAACTATTGTAAATTTATCTGCTGAGGAGGCTCTAAGTGAGCGCCAGAAGATAAAACAACATTTGGGTGTGACTGCCCGAGTCAGTGCTGAAACTTTAAAGTTTGCTAAAAATCAATTTGATAAGTGGCAATTATCAGTAGATTTTGAAACACAAATCAGTTGGATATGTACCAATATTATTGCTCGCTCCATATTTGGTCTAAATCCTGTGAAACTCGAAGCCATTCCAGTACTCAAAGCGATGAGTGAGATGATAGTACACAGTAAACCAGGAAAAGCTGATTTTGAGCAAGCAAGTGCTGATTTATTAACCTTATCAAAGCAAATTATTAATGCTTCCGCTGATAAAATAATTCAAGACCAATTATATCTTTATGATCAAATTGCAGATCAGAATCTAACCGATAAATCAAGTGCCGATCGCTTGAAGATACTACAAGAAACGCATGGCGGAGGTGCACTTATTGTAGAAAGCAACTTATCTGCTCTCTGCGCCATGGCTCTGGCAAAAATATTTGCAACAACATCCATTAGAGAACGTTTAATCCACGAATTAAATTGTGTAGATATAAGTGATTTTGAGCAATTAGATAAATTATCTTATTTAAATGCCCTCTACGCTGAAACTTTACGCTTTGTCTCACCTACTTCAGTGATTGCTCGTAGAGTGGGGCAAGATGCTGTTTTATCTAAAGTAACAGGTAATGATGGAGTAAAACGCAGTGTTCCTATCTTAAAAGGCACTTATTTGTTCAGTGCCATCAGACGTGAACATTTTGATCAAGAGTATTGGCCTAACCCTGAACAATTTAAACCTGAACGTTTTGAAACAACTCCGTCTCCGCGTTTTAGCGGCCCTCACTTTTTCCCCTTTGCAGCAGGACCTCGTTCTTGCCCTGCAGGAGGAATCTTCGTTAATGTGGCCTTTAAAACGTTAATTGCCTTTGTTGTAAAAAATTATACTCTGGCCTTAGACAAACCATTAGAAAATATCCCCATCAATACGTTGCATCCTAGATGGGAGAATCAATATTTTGTAACTGAACTTAATTTAAGACCTTCTGATCAATTCGAGGAGAATGTAACGTCACCCTTCAACATATAAGAAGATAGATCAGTTTGGCTCTGTTGCGAAAATTTTTTCAAATGCAGAATGAAGAAACGCTGGACGAGTTTAGGCTGCAAGTCCATAAAACTGATCAAATATGGACTGATTTTCTGCCTTCAGATGCTGTCCCCGCCGCCGATAATGTTGTGAGTAAATCTAAAGGTTGTTTCTCTACTGTAAATAATTTGGTTCCGCTAAGTAATCGGCTGAAAAAAAAAGCATGCCCTTCGATAATTTTGCTAAATGAACTAAGTTTAAAATAGCCTAAATCAATTAAATAAAGAGCTCCTTCTTGTATTGAGTTAAAATAATAATCAAAGCTCTGATCATTATCACAGCCGGAAGTAAGCGTCAGTTCCTTGATCTGACCTTCTAAGTAATCGAACATCAATTGTATTTTTAAAGCGGCAGATGACGCGGCTCCTCCACTCCCTTTAAAGAGCTTCTCAAGGGCGCTATGCAACAAAATACCTCTACACCAAAGTGTCCGGACTGACACGCGGTGAGTAAGGCCCTAATAAAAGTACTAGGTGCCAACTTTGAGCGACGTTGCTTATACTGAGTTTCTTTCCCTAGACGCTCTGCTTCTAAAGTAAAAAAATTAAAGATTTTTTGCGGAATATTTGATATGGTAGCCAACAGCATAGAGTCCCTTTTTTGTTTCCCGTCAGGAAAAAATTTAAAGGGTACTCTAGATTTTTTTAATATTAAATCAATAAGTTAAACAACTTATTCATTCCTTAGCCTGACGGCTATGGGCCAAGGCCCAACCTACATTTTAAAGTGAATTTTTCTTAACTTAATGGCAGTGTCCCCAACCCTCTTCCCGCGAACAGGCATTGTATTCAAATTCCTTGTGCGGTAGAAAGAGTTGATTGAGGCAAGATGATTCTATAGTTTGTAATTCATTATTCCCTTACAACCTTCAATCCCTCTTCCTCATTTACAATGACTTGCTGTGGCTGATTACCATTTGTCTGATCTTTAATTAATATGAGGAATGGTATAAAAGCTAAAGCAAAGAATATGGATAATTGATACAGGCCAACCCAACCAATATTCAACTGAATACTTGCAGCTACAGGACCTGATACAATCCTTGGTAAAGTCGACAAAGCAACCAGAATTGAAAATTGCGTTCCGGTGAATTGCTTATTCACTAATCGCATGAATAAAGCAACCAAAGCAGTGGAGCCCATGCCTGCTGCAAAATTATCTGAAACCACAGCTACAGCTAATAAAATTGTATTTTTTCCAATCATGGCCAACGCCACAAAAAAAACATTGGTCACTGCTTGCAGTAGTCCAAAAAATAACAAAGAGCGATACAGAGAACAATGCAGTAATATGAACCCTGCTGTTAATCCTCCAAGCAGAATGGAACTTATTCCCATCATTTTATTTATATAACCGATAGTATCCAGAGAAAAACCCAATCCCTGAATTAAAAATGGCATTACAATTCCACTGGTTGTAGTGGTAAACGCTTCACCTAATTTATAGCAAAAAACAAACATCAAAAGATATATGATTTTAGGTCGACCAAAAAGCTCCTTAACCGGAGCAACAAAAGAAAACGCAAAATTGGATTTTTCCTGAATTTCAACTGAAGGCTCCTGACTAATTAGAGTCGCAGCCATACCGACTATCATTACAAAACCCATAAATCGATAAGTGAATGCCCAGCCAAAATGCCCGGCCATGACTAAAGCCAAACCACCAGAAAGTAACAAAGCGAGACGATATCCGAAAACAGCGAGAGAAGCACCCAGTGCATGTTCTGATTCAGGAAGGTACTCAGCTCGGTGCGCATCAATCGCAACATCCTGAGTCGCAGAAAAACAGGCTAATATCAAAGCAAGAAACGCTAAAAATTTAGGATGCTGCTCAGGAGTAAGCCAAGCCATAAGATTAAATCCAACCAGCAATAAAAACTGCATGGTCAGAATCCAACTGCGCCTTTTTCCCAGATTAAATAAAGAATAACGATCTAAAATAGGTCCCCAGAAAATTCGATAGGCATAAGGAAGACTTACCAGGCTTAAAGAACCGGTTACCAATACCGACATCCCACTGTAAGCATACCAGGCTTGTAAGGTACTGCTGATTAAAGACAAGGGAAGACCTGAAGAAAAACCTAAAATGAAAACGATAAAAAGACGTTTGTTCATTATTAAGATATCTCGAAGCGAAGTAAATAAGGAACAGAGTTCACCCTGAACAAATGAATTCAGGGTGAATTAACTATTGATTAAGATGCGGATTTTTTAACTGAAATCAAATGAATTTTAAAGATCAAAGTTTCATTTGGTCCAATTGGTCCACCAACACTACGTGGGCCATAAGCCAGCGATGCAGGAACATAAATTTCCCAGGTCGATCCAGCAGGCATTAATTGCAGGGCTTCAGTCCAACCAGGAATTACTTGTGAAACCTGGAATGTTGCTGGTTTGCCGGTTTTTTCAGTACTGTCAAAAACAGTGCCGTCAATCAATCGGCCGGTATATTCTACTGTTACAGTATCTGTTTTACCGGGTTTAGCACCTGTGCCAGCGTCTATAATTTTGTATTGCAAACCACTTGGCAATACTACAACACCAGTTTTGCTTTTATTTTCAGTTAAAAACGCTTCGCCTTTTGATTTGTTTTCTTCTGCTTTCTTATTAAATTCAGATGTACGTTTTGCCATTAAATCTTTTTGGAATTTATTAAGAACATCTTTCATTTGCTGTTCGGTCAAGATCAATTGAGCTCCACTCATACCGTCTTGCATACCTTTAGCTAATGCCTCTGGGTTTACATCAATACCTTGATTTTTGAAATTCTTTCCTAAATCAGCACCAATACTGTAAGACAATTTATCTTTGTCTGTTGGTAAGGATGTGGCATCGGTTGCCATTGCACTAGACATTGCCAGCCCCAAGACGGCCGCAGTGACCAATTTCATCTTCATAAACAATCCCCTTTTAGTCTTTCTTAAGTACATATCTTCCCTAATTGAATTAGAAAGATATAGAACATTGTAAAATAGCTCATCCATTCTGCCTAAATTCCCATAAAAATACCAGTCATAAACAATGAATTAATTACAAATAGACAAACAGATAATATCCTTCTAAACTTGGCACTAATTAGAGCAAGAGATAGAAACGATATGAACATTAGCGTATTCGATTTGTTTTCGATTGGAATTGGCCCTTCAAGTTCACATACGGTTGGCCCGATGTCTGC
This sequence comes from Legionella sp. km535, assembly GCF_003990085.1. Taxonomy (NCBI): domain Bacteria; kingdom Pseudomonadati; phylum Pseudomonadota; class Gammaproteobacteria; order Legionellales; family Legionellaceae; genus Legionella; species Legionella sp. km535. Next base: position 19,925 of record NZ_RZGU01000002.1, read on the forward strand.
TGCCAATGCTTTTTTGTTGTTACTGGAAGAACGCGACCTTTTTGATAAAACGCAAAGAGTCAAAGTTGAATTATATGGCTCACTGGCTCTAACTGGTAAAGGTCATGGCACTGATAAAGCCATTCTGAACGGACTGGAAAATAAAGCACCGGAAACGGTTAAACCCGAGTCCATGATACCTCGCATGCATGAAATACTAAGCTCCCATACTCTTAATCTTGCAGGAAAGAAAAATATCCCATTTAACGAAGCTACTGACTTGTTATTTTTACAAAAAGAATTACTGCCCAAACACACCAACGGAATGAGATTTTCAGTTTTTGATGATCAGGGAACTGAATTATTCAGTCAGGTTTATTACTCTATTGGCGGTGGCTTTATCACTACCGAAGAAGAATTTGACCAACCCAGCGAAGATACCGACCCACCACCCTATCCCTTTTCTACAGCGGAACAGCTATTAAATTTATGTCAGTCCAATAATCTGACCATAGCTGAATTAATGATGGCTAATGAAAAAACCTGGCGCAGTACAGAAGAAATCCAACAGGGAATTTTAGCTATTGCCAAAGTAATGGATGATTGCATTACCAGTGGCTGTAATCATGATGGCATCTTACCTGGAGGTCTTAATTTAAAAAGACGAGCGCCAGATCTCTATAAAAAGCTCATGGATCAAAAAGGGGTCAAAAGCGTTTTCGAACAATCCGATATAATGAATCACTTAAATCTCTATGCGATGGCCGTTAACGAAGAAAATGCCGCTGGGGGACGCATAGTCACTGCGCCAACCAATGGCGCCGCAGGTATTATTCCAGCTGTCTTGAAATATTGTCAGCAAGCTCATGATAAGATGAGCAATGAAGATGTGTACGTATATTTCCTCACCGCAGCAGCCATAGGCATACTTTATAAAAAAGGCGCGTCAATTTCTGGAGCAGAGGTAGGATGTCAGGGCGAGGTCGGTGTGGCTTCATCAATGGCAGCTGCTGGCTTGACTGCTGTGTTAGGCGGTACAGTTGCCCAGGTAGAAAACGCAGCGGAAATTGCTATGGAACATCATTTGGGGATGACCTGTGATCCCGTGCTTGGTCTGGTTCAAATACCTTGCATTGAACGTAATGCCATGGGTTCAGTTAAGGCCGTAAATGCAACACGAATGGCCCTGATCGGTGACGGTCAGCATCAGATTTCATTGGATAAAGTGATTAAAACCATGAAACAAACTGGCATGGACATGCAAAGCATCTACAAAGAAACATCCATGGGTGGATTAGCGGTTAATCTGCCTGAGTGTTAAATCTCCACTCATTGAAAATATCATCAACATGCTGCGACAACACAAAGGAACTTAACCGCCTGTGTTGTCACTTCTCATACGCTCGTTTTCAAATCATTCGAATTAATGACCAATAATCCTTAACGTCATTAACAGGACACAAGCCACTTATTCCAAATACTTCGGACGAATAATAAAAACAACACCATCATCCATAATCCAGCCAATACTGAGATAAAACCAATCAATGGATTATCACTGATCCATCCCGAGCATATTACTGAAAGCGTCGCTGTCACCATATTCAGAAAACTCATCATTGCCGCTCCACTGGCTTTATCAATAACCGAGTTTGATGCGATCAGGGAACCACCAGCAAATAACAATCCACTGAATAAATACATCGTTAACGTGCTGGTAAAAAACCAGACGACTGAATGATTTGGAGCATAAGAGATCAAATATAGTTGAGCCAATCCCAAAGCAGTACCTACCATTCCAATCAGAACTACTGTTCCAGCAGTAAACCGATGCAACATGGAACGAGCAATCAATCCACCAGCAAGCATTCCAGCCATATTAAACAGGTTCCAGTAACCATACTCAGCAGGGGTCAAATGAAATAAATCATTAGCAATTTGCGGACCCAGGGCAGAAAAACAATATCCGATTGCAGAACAAAGACCCACAGATATAGAGTAGATGACTAATGTAATTGATGATAACGATTCCAGGTACCCATTCAGGATCAATTTCCAGTTTAATTGTTGTGGAGTTTTCAAAGTTTCGCTGAACACTCTGGTCCCATAAAACATGATTATTCCATGACCGAGCAGCAGATAAAAACAGTATTTCCAATAACTGTATTCAGTAATAATCCCGCCTAGAATCACGGCTAAACCGATGCCTAAAGTAAAAGATAATATCGTATAGGCCATTGCTGTTTTTCTGTGTTCAGCAGGAAGCCATTCATTAATGAGCATAAAAGTACAAGACAATCCGCTGGCCGCCCCCAATGCGCTAATCCAACGACCGATAAGCAATAATAGGAATGAATGATGATTTATACCCAAAAGGCAGGTAATAATACCTAAAATATTAATTACCAGTCCGGTGCGTAATGCACTAATGCGTCCAAAGCGATTTGCCAAGGGACCATAAATTAATTGACCGATGACATAGCCCACCAAAAAAGCGGATACCATCCATTCCACCTGCCCTTGCTGTAAGCCAAATTGTTGCTGAATGTCAGGCAGTGCCGGTGTAATTATTGTCGCAGAAAAGGAAGCGATTGAAATATAACTTAATAACCAGACCATATGAAAATAAACCATTTTATCTCTCCAGAAAAAGCATAGTAATGCCTCTAAATAAAGAGTTTAATAATTAAATATAATTTAATAAATATAATAAATGATTAACATATATTAACTTTTAGTTAATTATGAAGGATAAAAATAAATTTAAGTGCATAAATAAAGTTGAAGCACGGGTAACAGCCATCTGAAATGGTGATCTCCGTTACTTCCCTGCTCGGCTAAACCAGGTGACGGTTATCAACTGACTTTAAGTATTAGTACTTAGGCTTTGATTACCTTTAAATACGGTGATTACAGCTCAACAGAATAGTGTATTATTGCGCAAAAATGCTCAACTCATGTTAAGGATAAAATCATGTGTCAGTTTTTTATAGCCCTTGTTATTTTTACAATGACCATTTCAGCATCTTCTGCACCCGTCTTTGAAATTATCCCTCTTGGAGTCTATGGTGGATTAACCGATGGAAATTTATCAGCCTATTTATTAAAGAGCATCGAGAGCGAACACTACACAGCCCTTGATGGGGGTACTTTGGTCAATGGGCTTAAAATTGCAATAGAAAAACAATCCATACACAACAAAAGTGTTGGGGATTTGCTGCAAAAACATATTCCAACGTACCTCATTTCTCATGCACATCTTGATCATCTAATGGGTCTTGTTATGGCGCAACCCGAATTAAGGGAGCAACAAACCATTATGGCGCGCAATGAAACGATGCAAGCACTGCAAAATCATATTTTTAATTGGTCTGTTTGGGGCAATTTTGGAGATAAAGGAGAGATTCCACATTTAAATTATCAACAATACCAATCAATACCCTTACTTGAATGGATTTCGATTCCAAATACTGATCTGCAGGTAAAAACGTTCCCTTTAAGCCATAGTGGAATGGCATCTAGTGCTTTCTTAATACGATATAAAAACGAATACCTCCTATATTTTGGCGATACTGGCCCTGATAGTATTGAACAATCGTCCAATATGAAGAATATCTGGAAAGAAATTGCACCACTCGTTAGAAAAAAACAGCTTCATGCCATCATGCTCGAGTGTTCTTTTTTAAACTCACAACCCAATGACAAATTATTTGGTCATTTAAAACCAAGCTTGTTTATGTCAGAACTGCGCCAATTAGCATCAATGGTTGATCCTTTAGACTTTAGAAGTTCATTACGTGGACTGTCAGTCATAGTGACTCACATTAAACCCAAATCTGATGACATTGCACCTTCCAAGGAAGATACAGCACATCAGATCCTGCATGAATTATCACAGGAAAATGACCTGGGTGTGAATTTAATTAAACCCGAACAAGGTATGTTGCTGAATGTGTAATAAACGAAATTTTTGACAGCCCCAAGGCCATTGATTCTATTTTGTTCAACAGTGTTGGTCTTGCATATCAGTGGTTGTTACAAGCAAAACAACATGAGTGCACCGCATATTAAATTATCGATTCATCGATATCGACCAGGCCTCTTCTGGATTGTTTGTAAAAAATAAATCACTTACCGCATAGCCTATAACTGCAGCGAGTTGATCATTTATATAAAGCAATGGAACATTCTGTCTTAACCAGGGGGGAATACCCCAATCCTGGAATAATTTTTTCAATCGTTTCGTCTGATCATGCCAAACGAACAGCTCCCCGCCTGTTCTGAATTGAATATGGATTTTTTCACCTTTGGAAACTCGTATACCTTCCTCTGTTTTTTGAGCAACCAGAAAGGAGCCTGTTTCCCCCAACTGTACAGGTTGAGGAAATTGACTCCACTCAATGCGTTGAGCTAATTTAATTTCATTGACTGGCACAATATAAAGAGAGTCATTATAACGACGGATCTGTACTTCATCCCAGCGAATCAATGGCATAGCATCTGCACTTGCAAACACTGCTTCATGGATTAACCGCTGAAAAGTAGCAGCAGAAGGCAATTGCACTTGATTTTGTTTCAGCCAAACACGTAACACATTAGAAATCCGTTCAATGCTTAAAGATTTTAATGACTCAACACACAAGACTGATGATTGGGATAATAATTGGGGACTATCCATGAACGCAAGCTCATCAAGGTTAGTTCGTGCCTGTTGGCAATGATTAGCTGCTCTGGCAATATTACCCACTACGCCTGGCCATTTGGCAATTAATGCGGGCATTATCTCTTGTCTAATGTAATTACGAGAAAAATGTACGTCCTGATTGCTTTCATCTTCTATCCATGTTAAATCATGCTGATCGGCATAATGCTCCAGTTGTTGACGAGTGCAGGTTAATAATGGCCTTGCCAATCGCCCGGAACCGAAATTTCCTGATTCCATCATCGCGGCCAATCCGTCTACTCCTGCCCCTCGAAACAACTGTAAAAGGACTGTCTCGGCCTGATCATCCATGTGGTGACCCAGAAGCAAACAATCCTGATTGGTTAACAGGGAATTAAATACTGCATAGCGGGCATTTCTTGCTCCCTCTTCAATATTGGCAGAGCGATCGAATTCAACTGATTCAGATTTAAATGAAATACCGGAATGAGCACAAAAGGCCTCGCAGTGGCTTTGCCAGAATAAGGCATTTGGACTTATGCCATGGTTAATATGGACGGCCAGTAATTTATTACGTAATGAAGATTGAGAATAAAGCGCATGCAATAACACTGTAGAGTCCAGTCCACCACTAAACCCTACAATTAATTTCTTATACTGCTCCAGATGGGAAACCCACCTGGAGTTGAATAAAGCTTTAGTCACAAGCCCCCATAGCCATAAACTTTTGATACCTCATTTCAATCAGTTGTTCCAAGGGAATACCCTTCAATTTCTGGAGTTCGCTGATGAGTATCTTTTTTAATCTTTGGGTCATGTCTTCAACATTACGATGAGCGCCGCCTAAGGGTTCAGGTATCACCATATCAACCAATTTATTTTCATATATTCGTTCCGCAGTAATCCCCATAGCTCGAGCAGCCTCACTTGCCTTAGCTGCGTCTTTCCATAAAATGGACGCACACCCCTCTGGAGAAATTACAGAATAAATCCCAAATTGAAGCATTAATACCCTATCTCCCACACCTATAGCCAAAGCACCACCGGATCCAGCTTCGCCTGTTACAGTACAAATAATTGGTGTTTTCAGACGGGCCATGGCGAACAGATTACGGGCGATTGCCTCAGACTGATTTCGTTCCTCAGCACCTATTCCCGGATATGCTCCAGCTGTATCAATGAAAGTAAAGATTGGCATTTTAAATTTTTCAGCCATATTCATCAGACGCAAAGCTTTTCTGTATTCCTCAGGCCGAGCCATACCAAAATTTCGATAAACCTTTTCTTTGGTTCGCTTGCCTTTTTGATGACCCAATACCATTACAGGTTCATCATTCAATCGAGCTACTCCGCCGATAATGGCAGGAGCAGAAGAATAGCTGCGGTCACCGTGCAATTCCTGAAAATCCGTAAATATATGCTCAATATAATCTGTAGTCTGAGGTCTTAACGGATGTCGCGCCATTTGTGCGACTTGCCAAGGCTCCAGATTGGAAAAAACATTTGCCGTTAACTCAGAGCATTTCGCTTCAAGACGGGCAATTTCTTCACTTAAATTAACTTCATTATCACTACCAACCATGCGGAGTGCTTCAATTTTTTGATTCAACTCTTCAATTGGTTGCTCAAAATCCAAAAATTGTCGGCTCATTGATTACTCTTTGTTGAATTAAATATCATGGTATATGATACTCTTAACCGCTAATTGACGCCAGATTCAAAACACGTGATATGATAATTACAGGATTTACCCCATTAAATACGCAAAATTGCATCTTAAATGAGTCGCGTATCGACCTTTGGCAGTTCTCCCTGGAGCACGAGCTGCATGTCGCCGATCAATTATTGAATGCAGATGAGCGAGCCAGAGCCGACCGTTTCTACTTTAGCCGGCACAAAAGACGCTTTTCAACAGCCCGAGCCACCTTAAGAATCATTCTTTCCCGTTATCTCAATACAGCTCCGGAGCGGCTCGAATTTACTTATGGCCCACATGGGAAGCCAGCCGTTGTTAATTCCCAAAAACTTCAATTCAATATCAGTCACACAGGTGATCTGGCCTTGCTTGCTGTGGGCAAAGGTTATGCTATGGGCGTAGATATTGAAAAATATTCAGCACGCCCCTATCAGGGCATTGCTAAAAATTTATTTTCTGAACAGGAATATATTGAATTTAGAAAGGCTCCAGACTCAATGAAACCGGCATTGTTTTTCCATGTCTGGGCACAAAAGGAAGCATTTATAAAGGCCAGTGGTCTTGGACTTTCATACCCGACTAAAGAATTTCACGTCCCCACGACCATGCCAACGAAGCAACTAGTAGATGACCCCCTGCATAACCTGACCTGGCACTTACGTACGTTTATGCCTCAAGTGGCCTGCAGTGGCGCTCTATGCCACCATCCAACGATCAGGGAAATCCGCCATGGTTTGATCCAGCTTCATCAAAACGTCAGTTTGCAATTTTAAGCCTATGATCCAGTTTAATCCTACGCAGCGCACTCTGCTTCAAATACTTGGCGATGGCTCCTGTCATAGTGGCAATGAGCTGGGTTATGCTCTGGGCATCACTCGCTCTGCTATCTGGAAGCACATCAATCAGCTGATTGAATTGGGAATCCCAATTACCCGGATACCCCACCAAGGCTACCAATTAACAACACCAATCCAATTATTAGAAGAATTGGAAATTTCAAGTCATCTGAAACAACGAATGTTTACACAACCTTTCAAACTGCATTTATTTACATCAATTGATTCCACGAATCGTTTTCTGAAAGAACTACCAACGAGTTCCGTTCTGGATATTTGCTGTGCTGAAATACAAACCCAAGGGAGAGGACGTTTTGGCAGATCCTGGCATTCACCGTTTGGTGAAAATATTTACTGTTCCAGTCGCTGGAACCTGAGTTGTGATCTCAGCCGTCTTTCCGGATTAAGTCTGGTAAGCAGTTTAGCAATACTCCATTCATTAAAAGAATTTGTACCAACCGAACACATTAAAATCAAATGGCCCAATGACATACTCTGGGGTGATAAAAAAATTTGCGGGGTTTTAATTGAAATTATTGCTGAATCAAATGGAAATGCCCAGGTCATTATTGGTATTGGTCTGAATGTGAATACCGATACCCAAAAACATCCCCTTCCAGATAAACCCTGGGGTTCATTGTACACAATGGCTAATCAACACTTCAACCGCAATGAACTTATAGCCAGCCTAATATACTATTTACACAGTAAGATAAATCAGTTTTTAACCAGTGACCTCAATAGTTTTATGGATGAATGGAATCAATACGATTATCTCGCAGGAAAACACATCAACGTAACGCAATCCCTCCATTCTTTTTCAGGAATCGCTTGCGGGATCGACTCAATGGGTCAATTAATTTTACGCGACTCTCAAGGAGTTCAACACATTCTCTCATCAGGTGATACATCATTGAAAAATACCCGGGCCTGTTGACCATAGCTCCCGTTGCGTCCAGGTTCCGCTCTTTAATCGCGGAATCTGGAAATGGTCTCAATAAAAGCAGATTCATTCCAGTAATAACCTATAAATCTCGTGCACAAAGCCCCGGAAGCAGGGTAAATAGATGAAAGGTCAACTGATTCCATTTAACGCCAGATATTATATTGACATTTTTTCATTTTAAGTAAGAATCGGTGCAACACATCAAAAGGACTTCGTAACATGCCCAATTTTTATCCTGTATTATCCATGGATCTTTACATTCAGACAGCAGCCATGCTTGATGAATATCGAAGCCTGATGAACTCAGTTTTATTACGTAATCCTCGCTACGATGCAGTAACACAAATCATTGAAAAAATTAGAAGCCATAGTTATTCAAAATTCTCCGATTTGGTTCGTGATTTAGATCTTTTAATCACAGATGAAGTCCCAATTATTTTTCATTTCGACGATCTACTGCCTGGTCTAATTGAACAAATTAAAGAGATGCACAAAAAGATGCTGTTTGATGCCAGAAAATCTGGCTTCGATGTGCTCGAATTATATACAGAACCTCATTACACAGATGAACTGCTCGACAGAATCAATACCTTGCATCCTATTGATCAAATCCAGCTATTTAATGCAACTGGTTTATACTATTTTAGAAAATCGTTACTGATTGCAATAGCAACTGCTCAAGAATCTGAGTTCCCCCTTTCAAAGAAAGAACAACTCATTACTCATTTTGAAAAATTACTGGCATTTATGTGCAATCTGCTTGAGGTAACACAGTCAATAGACAATTCTCAGGTTCAAACTGCTCATCAAATCCTGCTCTATCGTCTGCTAACCAACAGCAACACATTAAGGCTAAGAAAGTTACCAGCTCTAACTGATGATAATTTATTAATTCACTCAATAGTTCAACTTAAGCAGATTCCTCCATCTCTATTGCGTCTGTGTGAGTTTCTGGGCTCTGATTTATCACTCCTCTTTTGGAATAACAAAGTCACATCCAGAGCTCGTTGGACAAATACATTTAGTATTCAAAGTGTCTTAGGCTACGCGCTTCAACATGCTCCCGACTCTATCGAAGAATTATTACACACCATGAGCCGCCTGGATTTAGAGGAACAAATTCTGCTGGTTCATTGCGCAGTCATGGGCTCGTACATTGAGAGAGTTTATAATTTCGATTTAAAAACATTATCAACACAAACTCCTCTCCACGATATTAATATCGATCATGCCGTGGTGCGTTTTATGGCACTACAACCGTTTTTGTCACCACTGGTCTGGACTCGAGTATTATTGCACCAAGCTGAAAAAAATAATTCAAACTTATTTCAATTAATAGTTAATGATTGTAAATTTTTTTCTGACATTATGAACTTAATCAAAGATCTTCCCCCTGAATATAAAGAACCGTTCCTGGTAAGGAAGATCAGTCATCATACTGGGTACACCTTATTGGAAAAGGTGATTATTTATAAATATGACCCTGACTTGGTCAAAATGGTACTGGATGCACAAGCAGATCTACCCACTCAAGTAAAAGCGAGAATATTTTCTCATGTTCCTAAAATGTCACCCAGAAATGTATTGATAGAGGCAGGGGCAGCTGACAGTATACACATGGCCAGAATTAGGGCAGAAATTGATTCATTACCCCCAGAAATAATAACTAAAATTTTAGATCAGGTTGATGTCACAGAAATCAACATGCTCATGCGAGCTGTCAGCTGGGATATAAAGTCCCTTGAATGGTATCTGGCCTATGTTGACCAAATGCCGCGTGAAAAACAAGTGTCTGTATTGCTGCATTCCAATGTTGGATGGGTGCAATCTATTTCCCAAAAAGATATACCTGAGCATTGGGGTGACACTGCATTACTGTTGGCATTAAATGAAATTAAACCCAAACAGTTAACAGCGTTATTTAATTTTATCTTCAAAGTCATTTATCTGGATGCAGAGCACACCATCCTCGACACCGATACGCTTTTAAAACTGCTGAAACGGACCAATTTTTCAGGTTTAAACGCACTGACGGAATCCTTATCACACCAACAGTCGCCGAACCCTGCTTTTCCTTGGGTGCTCAAACTTTTGCAATTAATTCCTGTTTCGATGCAAGGAGAATTACGCTCCATACTGTTACAAAATACCCAAACTGAGATGAATGCCTTGATGCTCGCGGTCGAGAATAATCATCTGGAAGCAATAGTGCCATTGTTATCACTAGCCAAAAACACTCAACCATCCAGTCTCGTGCCCTGGTTAGTTCAGGAAAACAATCAAGGTGAACATATTTTCATGATAGCCATCCAGCACAGTCCGAATACACTAGAAATCCTGCTAAAAGAATTACTTTCCCTGCCAGAGACAGAGCAATTTGCTCTTTTTGCCCGATTATTTGCAAGCACAAATAAAAGTGGATATAACGTGATGCATTTGGCAGCAATACATTGTCAAGAAGCAATACCTCTTCTTTTGCCAATCATCTCTTTACTGCCACCAACCACCCAGGCGGACATATTATGCAAAAAAATCATCATTAGTAATAAAGAATACAATCCCCTTCTGTTAGCTATAAAAAAATGTCAGAACCCCGATAGAGTAAAAGCTATTTATAACGCAATTTCCGATCTAGATAAGCTCATCCCCGATCTGTTAAAAGAAGTAAAAAAACCAGCCCAAGAGAAACCCTACATGCAATATTTTTTCCAAACCTGCCCCATTACAAATAAAAGCAGATCTGAGTCAACGCCTACAGTATTTTTAACTGGCGCTGCACTTAGTGGACCAAGCACCTAGTGCCAAATTTTGCTCTGGACTGATACCACCAATAACACTGTTTAACAGAGGTTATTAGGTTCCGTAAACAAAATTTAATTAGCGCACAAAAAAACATCATTTCGAATGTTAGCAAAACAATCCAGATCAATTCTACGCTAACTTGCAGTAATGGATTGCTTCACTTTGTTCGCAACGACACCTTATTTGCACTGTATTAAAAATTTGTTCACAGAACCTGGGAAGGTATTTTAAATAAAAGTTATTTTTATACTGTTATTTTATTAAATTATTTGAATATTTTGAGATTATTGAAGGAGGATTAGAAGTAGACTGAAGGTTCGTCCCGAGCCGTTTTAATTGCTCGGAACTGGATGAACTGCGAGGAAATCGATTTATACTTCTTGTTCAGAATCATCAGATTCTTTTTCTTGTTGTATACGTAAATAAATTTCTTCACGATGAACTGAAACATCTTTCGGTGCATTAATACCCAAACGAACCTGGTTACCCTTTACACCCAACACGGTAATGTTTACATCATCACCAATGATTAATGTTTCACCTATACGCCGAGTCAAAATTAACATGACTAAATCTCCCTAATGAGGCAGCCACCTACTTCTCCATAGAACGCTTCCATGGTGTTCTTGGCAGCCACATACTGACTAAAAATTAAACAACTTTTCTTACTCGGATTATATTGTACACTCTGATTATTAACGGAGTATTAAGGCCAAGATAAAATTTGTAAATAATTTCCACATTTAAACGCACAGTTCGAGTATCCTGGAAGATAGTGATACGAACTGCATCGTTCCTCTTTTTATTGCAATTGAACTGAAATTAATCAAAATAACCTGTATTGCTACACGATTTGGATCAGTAAATTCAACATCATATTATTAAAAAGGAACAGTAATTTACATGTAAATTTGCTCTAATTCCAGAGCTAAACAAATAAATTCTTAAAATTTTAGAAAAATTAAATAGGCAATCAAACAGGAAGGTTGCTCAAGCCATTCAGCAAATTTGCCGGTACAGCAAAATGCATATTTTTAGGCGGCGCCAGGTTTAAGCTATTCATAATAGCAACGTATTCCTCTCTGGAATGAACCTGCAACCTGGGATTATGCGCTTTTTCAATTTCTATGGTACTGAATTTTTTTCCGTTATAATCATGTCCAGGATATACTTTGGTTGTATCTGGTAACGTTAATAATTTATGAAACAAGCTCTCATATTGCATGCTGGCACTCCCTCCCTGAAAGTCAGTTCGGCCCGTTGCGTTAATTAGCAAAGTATCACCTGTAAAAACACTGTCATTCCAAACAAACGAATAGGAATCAGGAGTATGTCCAGGAGTATGCAAAGCCTTAATGATCAAATCGCCAAATGTTAATAACTCATCGTCATGAAATTGATAACTCAGAAATTGAACTTGTGTTTCAATACCCATCATAGTTTGACATTCAGTTAAATTACCTAAGTCACCAGATCCGGTAATGTGATCCGCATGTGTATGAGTATCTATAGAAGCAACTAAATCCAGACCCAATTGCCTAATCAAATGAAGGTATTCATCAACATGGGATTTTACCGGATCTATGATAATTCCATGCTTACTGTTAGGTGAACCGATGAGATAAGAGTAAGTCGATGAATCATGATCAAAAAGCTGGTGAAATAACATTCATGACTCCATGGCCGGAAATAGAATAAAATAATATCGATCAAATCAAGATTAAAACGCTTAAATCATTTTTAACTCAATATGTTACCTTCTATTATACTCAAAAAAAACTATTGTTGAACACACCATTTCAACATATACTCAATTCTATTTTTATATAAAAAAATCCCATGCTTTTTAATTCATACCAGTTCCTGTTTCTCTATCTTCCTATTGCTTTACTCGGTACCTACTTCCTAATCTATTTTTATAAACCCGCGGTAGTTCCATGGCTATTAACCTTTTCGCTCATTTTCTATGGTTGGTGGAATCCTAATTATCTGGTTTTATTATTAGCATCCATTGGTTTCAATTTTGTTATCGGTAAAGCAATTATTAATTGTAAACTTCAATTGTATAAAAAATTCTATTTAATTTTGGGTGTATTAGGAAACTTAAGTGCTCTTTTTTACTTTAAATACATGAATTTCTTTATTCAGAATATCAATTCACTCGCCCATACCGACTTTAACTTTTATAATATTATTCTTCCACTGGGAATATCATTCTTTACTTTCACTCAAATTGCTTTTTTAGTTGATGCTTACTATGAAAAAGTCAAACAATTTGGAATTTTTAATTACTCTCTGTTTGTTACTTATTTTCCTCATTTAATTGCCGGCCCTATCATTCATCATAAAGATGTCATGCCCCAATTTAATCAAATACTGAATACTAAAGAATTTCCACTGATGCGCTACTTTATGATCGGCCTAACGATTTTTAGCATCGGTTTGTTTAAAAAGGTTTGCCTGGCCGATACCCTGGCACCCAAAGTCAATTACATTTTTGATTTGCCTGGTAAAGGATACGATCTGTCCTTTCTTGACGCGTGGATGGGGGCTATTGGTTATACCTTACAGTTGTATTTTGATTTTTCCGGATATTCTGAAATGGCCATTGGTCTCAGTTTCATGATAGGAATAAAACTCCCCATTAATTTCTTCTCACCCTATAAAGCGGTGAATATTATTGACTTCTGGCGTCGTTGGCATATGAGCTTATCCCGTTTTTTCAGAGATTATTTGTATATTCCTCTTGGGGGCAGCAGAAAAGGAGCTTTTCGCAAATATCTCAATTTATTTATCGTGATGGTTATTGTGGGATTCTGGCATGGTGCAGGATGGACCTTTATTTTATGGGGTACTTATCATGGAACTTTACTTATCCTAAATCATGGCTGGCACGCGGTTAGAGACCAATGTTCAACCCGACTTAATTTAAGAATAACATCCGGTTTTATGAGAAAACTAATCAAGTTTATGTCTATAGCTGTGACCTTCTTTTGTGTCGTCATTGGCTGGGTTCTGTTCAGGGCAAATGACTTTGCCACCGCGCAAAATTTTTATCAAGGCATGTTTCATTACCATTATTACTACTACGGTTCTAGCGGACTTCTGACTCTTCTAAACTATATTTTCTTTGGCTTATTTCTTTTGGCAGGACTGATCATTTGCACTTTTTTACCTAATACCATTGAGCTAATGAATAGTGCCAATGCGATACTTGATTCGCAACAAGTGAGCAAAATGACTGCTGATAAATCAAGTGGGCTTCTTTGGACTTGGAAACCGAGCATGACTTATGGATTAATTATAGGTGCCGCACTGTATTTTTCATTAGCTACTATTTCGCAAACGCCCAGTTCATTTTTATATTTTAATTTTTAATAGAGACCATCACAATATGAAAGAAAAAAGCTTATATCTCTATTTCATAGCGATTATTACCGGGGTTCTGCTCACGCATGGTCTTTTCAGTTACATCATGGGATTGGCGACAAATAGTTTTTATAATAATACATTGATTAATGTACGTAATTTTGATGGTCACGAAGCAAAACCATTGTCAAGATCTTATCTGACACACTTTTTAAAATCTTCCCAAAAACCTGTCATGCTCATTATGGGATCCTCGTTCTCTTATGGAAACTCGCTATCTGCTCGAGATACATATTCCAATTATATAATAAAAACATTTCCCAATTATTTTGTCATGAATGCATCAGTAATTGGAGAAAGCGGACAATCCTATCTGGATAACCTCAGCTACCTTAAAGCAAAAAAAATATCTATAGATACTCTGATCATTGAAATAAATCTATTTAATTTTATTTCCACAAATTCTTATTTTATCAAGGACGAAGAATTTACATCTAAAGACCTTGCATACAATTCTTATTTTGATTTTTATTTCCTTCATCCTCACGGAATTCATAGTATTATCAACCTGGATCTTAACCGCCTGTACACACTGGAAAAAACTGAAGACAATAAATACAAACAAGTAGCACTTCCAGATGCGTATTCAGAACCTTATAATCAATTTAAAGATAAACTGCCTAATTACACTTCTTTTCTAAATTCATTATTCACTTCATCATCGTCAGTAGCTCAAAATGTTTATTTCTTTATATCACCCATCTATATTAACGGTGTCAAGCAAACTCAATTTAAAGTCAGTGATATTGAGAACGAACTCAATGATATCTATAAAATCTGTGAGCAATTTCCTAAAATTCATTGTTTAAATCCCGGTTTCGACTACTCTGAGAGTAATTTTATGAATCTCTCCCATTTTAATGAAGAGGGTCACCGTAATTTAGCAAAGTGGCTGGCAGAACAATTAAATAAAACCCAGGATCATCAACTGACCCGGGTAGATTTAAATGAGCCGGTCAGCTAAAATGCTCAGCAAACTAACTACCTCTTTTTAAATCATGAAAAAAATACTAATAATTGGCGCAGGACAATTAGGCAGCCGTCATCTGCAATCGCTCAATCTGGTCAATCAAGAACTGGATATTACCGTTGTCGATCCAAGCCTGGCTTCTCTTGAAACAGCTCAATCACGTTTTGAAGCGACTATTGCACAAGTTAAACATAAAATCAGTTACACCCAAAAATTGTCTGAGGGTCATTCTATTGATGTAGCAATCATTGCAAGTACTGCTCAAAGCCGACGCGCTATCATCGAAGAACTGTTCAAACAAGCCGAAATAAAACACCTGGTTCTGGAAAAAATCCTGTTTACCCAGGAGCAGGACTATTACGATATAGAAGAACTCTTATCCAAACATCAAACAAAGACATGGGTTAATTGCACCATGCGGATGATGCCTTACTACCAAAATCTAAACACAATATTTTATAACGAAGCCGTTCAGTATCATGTTTCAGGCAGCCAATACGGCCTGATCACCAATGCCATTCATTATCTGGATCATGTAGCGTACATTACTGGCGACAATGAATTTGAACTGGATACCCATCTTCTTGATAAACATGTAATTGAAAGCAAAAGAGCAGGATATTATGAATTAACCGGAACTCTGGTCGCTCGGTTTGCTCATGGCAGCCAAGCCTTTATAAATTGTGATAAACAAGGTTTCGCTCCAATACAGATTGAAATTTACAATCACAAACACCGTATTATTTCAAAAGAATGGGAACAAAAAGCCTGGCAAACCAGCGTAGAAAAAGATTGGAAATGGGAAGAAGTCAATGCGCCCATTCCCTTCCAAAGTACTTTAACTGCTGAATTGGTTAACTCGCTCCTAACAACTGATCGTTGCTCGCTTACCGACTTCACCACGTCCAAGCAAATTCACCTGCAATTACTGAAACCACTTAAAGCATTTGTAGCTGAAAACAAATTAACCAGCCATATGGATTATCCATTCACCTAAAAACAGTATAGGAATTAATAATGATCAATGTTGTAATTTTTGGTTCAGGACCAATGGCATGTGAATACAGCAAAGTTCTGCAAGCCATGAACATACCCTTTACAGTGATTGGCAGAAGTGAACAATCGACCAATACCTTTCAAAATACTACCGGAATTAAAGCAATAGCCGGTGGTTATGAACAGTACTTCGCAACAAACAAGCACTCATTTACTCATGCCATTATCGCTGTAGGTGAAAAACGATTGGGTGAAGCAACTCGAGTTGCAATAAACGCCGGTGTTGCAACCATTCTGGTTGAAAAACCGGGTGGCATCGACGCAGAAGACATTCGTTCTGTCGCACAAACAGCTAAAACCAATAATGCACAGGTTCTGGTTGGCTACAACAGAAGATTTTATGCTTCAGTTGAAAAAGCCAAATCCATTATTGCCGAGGATGGTGGATTACTGTCCTTCAATTTTGAGTTTACAGAATGGGGGCATGTCATCGCCAACATTGAAAAAGAAGAAGGCGTCAAAGAACACTGGTTTTTAGCGAACTCATCACATGTCATTGATCTGGCATTTCATCTTGGTGGAACACCTCGAGTGTTACATGCGCAAACAGCGGGCTCTCTCGCCTGGCATCCAAGAGCGGCTATTTATGCCGGCTCGGGCATTACAGAGCAAGGGGCTCTATTTTCCTATCAGGCCAACTGGCAAGCTCCTGGCCGTTGGGCTTTGGAGTTTCTAACCAAACAGCACAGATTGTACTTTAGACCTATGGAAAAACTACAAATCCAGAAATTAGGGAGTGTGGCTCTTGAAGATGTGGTGCTGGATGATGCTCTGGACTATGATTTTAAACCAGGTCTATATAAACAAACTCATGCTTTCATCAACAACCCCGCTCAATTACCTAGCATTGATGAACAAGTGAATATGCTTAAATGGTATGAACAAATCAACGCACCGAGCAGTCTGTGAAAAACATCTCTTTAATCAGCATAGACCACATCAATCAATTGATTCCGGCCTATGCTGCCTTAAAATATGCCAGGCTTCATAATAAACTGACTGAAAAACCGCTGGTTATTTTAACAAAACCTCATATTCCATTTAATTCATTAAAAATTGCCCATATTAAGGCAATGATGAGTAACGAAGCTCATGCCACTGTGATTCATGGTTACTCTTTGTTTAAATACCCAAAACTCATGACGTACATACCCGTGCGTCTTAGATCACGATTACTGTACCGTAAACTAAAAAACTATTCGGTTGACGAGTTCTTTTTTTCACATGACATCAGTAGTGATTTTTGGAATCAAACCATAATGCACGCATTTCCTGATGCTAAACGAATTTGCTATGGGGATGCGCTGGGATTAGTTTATACACAAAATTATTTCACTCAATTAATGTACCGTATTAAAAATAAAAACAAAATTATCGTACATAATATTATCGCCAGAATAAAACGAAAATTTTTATATCCCTCTAAAAATAATCAACTAATTCCGCAGCAAGCTATTTTAGCCATCCCGTGTGATCCTGGAAAAGACTTTCTAAACCAGTGCCATCTCTCAATTATCAATCAAAAAGATTTAAAACACTGCGTGGAAGAACTAGCGACAACCCTGCCTGAATTTAAAAATCACATGCACGAAGTGATCAACAACAGCTCCAAACCCTGTTATTTATTAATGTTCAGTAATTTTACCGAATCCAGACTCACCACGTTAGAAAATGAAATCGCGCTCTATAAAGAAATTCTCAAAACACATGCGACAATAGACAGCCTTATTATTATCAAACCGCATCCAGCGCATAATCCGGAAATGTTTCAACAAATCATTGCAGCATTGAGCAGAGACTACACCATTCAAATAATTGATAAAGACTTCTACCATTTACCAATCGAATTAGCTGCAAGTCTGGTTCACGGTTGCGAAGTACTATCCGTATCGTATTCATCCATATCTTTACCCTATCTCTATGAGAAACAAGTAACTCACGCGCTAACTCAGGAACTGATTAACAAATATTTCTCGATTGAAAAAATGAGCTGGTTCATCGAGAGCAATAATTTATATATCAATATGATTAATGCCCTTCAACATTGGACCCAGGATCATGAATTACCCATCTAATGAACAAGCTAACACGCCAATTAACATCGGCGTCATCATCGTCAATTATAATTCATCAACCTATCTTTTGAAGGCGCTCCATGCTTTAGCCATTCAACTCTACAAACCCCATCAAGTCATCGTGTTCGATAATGCCAGCACTGAAGAAATTCCTGAAGAAATTCATCAATTGAATCTGCCTTTGACGCTTATTAAGAGTCCAACCAACCTGGGTTTTGCTGGAGGGAACAACAAGGCAATTGAATATCTTGATCCTGAGGTTAATTGGATAGCTCTATTAAACCCGGATGCTTACCCTTATAAAGAATGGTTATCTGAAATGGTTACCACCATAAAAACATATCCACAATATGCCTTCCTCGGTTCCAAACTCATCTGCGAAAGAGAACCACACTTACTTGATGGTACAGGAGATATCTACCACATCAGTGGCAAAGCTTGGAGAAATCATCACAGAAAACCTCTTAATCGAGCATCCACAAAAGTGGAAAACATTTTCTCTCCATGCGCGGCCGCCGCACTGTATAGGCGAGATGCGTTTTTAAGCGTCCAAGGTTTTGATGAACATTATTTTTGTTACTATGAGGACATTGATTTAGCCTTTAGGCTATGGTTAGCTGGCTATCAAGGCGGGTATGTTCCTACCTCCATCGCAGAGCATACTGGCTCTGCTACTACCAAAAGGCACAGTGACTTCTATACCTATCACGGGCATCGAAATCTGGTATGGACTTACTTTAAGAATATGCCCACCGGATTGCTCGTACTCTTTTTTCCATTGCATTTGTTATTAAATTTAGCCACGATTTTGCTGTTTCTTAAAAGAGGGCAGACCTCAACTATCTTAAAATCGAAGCTTGATGCATTAAAAGGATTACAACGTATTTGGAAACAACGCAAAATGGTGCAGAAAACCCGCGTTATTACTGTCTTCCAAGTTTTTAAAATCCTCCATAAAGGATTACCATGGTAAATTATTCAGTCACTGTAGTCATCGTCAATTATAACTCTGGTGAAATGCTGGTAAACTGCATTAAGCAGGTATTAACCAGCACAGTACCTACTCGAGTTATCATATCAGATAATGCTTCCACCGATAACAGTTTGAATTTGGTAGAAACGGTATTTCAATCCAATAGTGATGTTACCATTCACAGAAACCAAGCCAATCGTGGTTTTTCAGCGGGAAATAATGCCGTATATCAACACATCACAACCCCATATATTCTTTATCTAAACCCGGATTGTTTTGTTGAAAAAGACACTATAGAACAATTAATCAAGACTATGGAAGAATTTCCAAATGCGGGTATGGTAGGCTGCCTGGTGACCAATGCAGATGGAACAGAACAAACTGGATGCAGGGGATTAACTCCTACCCCATCCCGAGTATTTAATCAAATGTTCAAATTAGCCAAACTGTTCCCGAACAATCCCAAATGTTCTGGATATATTCTGTCCGACAAACAAATCCCCACTCAACCAATTGAAGTAGAATTAATTTCAGGATCCTGCATGTTCGTTCGCAAAGAAGCAATTGAGCAAGTAGGTCTATTGGATGATAACTATTTCCTCTATTGTGAAGATTATGATTGGTTCTACAGATTTATTACTGGCAACTGGAACATCATATTTAACCCCAAGATCAAAGTAATGCATATCAAAAGTTTCAGCACCCGGCAGATTCCTCTTAAGGTTCTTGGATATAAAGCCAAAGGCATGTGGCGATACTATAATAAATTTTTTAAAAAAAACTCTTCTCTAGTCACAACCGCATTAGTTAGAACAGGAATAATTACTCGATTCCTTCTTTTGAGCAGCATCGTGCTTGCTAAAAAATCATTGAGATCAGTTTCTATGATTATAAATAAAAATAATAAACGGTTAAGTAATTAGGGGCTGTTGACAATTCATGTTTCGACGTCCCGCGACTAGTTAACGGGATCAAATTCAATCTTTATTGGCGCAATATATTCTTGTTTTGAGCAAGATCTATCGATTCCGCGAACAAGTCGCGGAAAGTAGGCTTGAATATAATGAAATGTCAACAGCCCCTAGGATCTGTTTAAAATCGCTCTGTAATCCCTACTTGGTACACATCAATAAGAGGCCTGTTTTGCAGCTGACAAGCAGTTTTATGTAGACTTTTGTCTGTAATGTAGCAAGTCAATTGTCAACAAACCCTGGTTCATCTAGATGATGATGCTTCTGATAAAGCAAAAAAATTAAACGTATTTATTGTTATCACATAGCCCAAATTATATCATACAAATTAAGCTAAGTAGCTTCTTATTAATTAATTTTCTTATTATTGCTTTATACAAACTCCAGGATTATAATCCGGCAAAATAGTTTTAAACTAATGAATTGATAATGATTAATCAGAAACGGATTTTTGCTTTTATACCTCTACGCGGTGGTAGTAAATCAATTATTAATAAAAACCTAGCCCTCTTAGGTGAAAAACCCTTACTTGCATGGCCAATCGAAGTCGCTTCCCAAGTACCAGAAATCGATCAGATCATTGTTTCAACCGATAATCAGGATATAGCCAAATCAGCAGAATCTTATGGAGCCACCATACAAAACAGACCCGATTATTTGGCAACGGACACCGCTATTGTAGCTGATGCAATTCGATACTGCCGTACCGTACTGACTGCCGAAAATAATCTTCCCGATTATCTGGTTTTATTAGAAGCCACATCCCCTTTCAGAACTGCAGAGATCATTCAAAAATGCCTCTACAGGCTTGTTCATGAAGAGCTTGATTCCATTGCTACTTTTAATGAAGCTGAGGTTAATCCACACAGAACCTGGTCAATTGAAGAAGGGCAACCCCAACCATTTATACAGGGAGCGATCCCCTGGTTGCCCAGACAAAAACTACCCAAAGCATATCAATTAAATGGAGTGGTTTATGCTTTTAATCTAAAAAATTTCCCGGAAGAAGGACCTAACGTGCTTTTTGGAAAAATGGGTGCAGAAATTCTTGATGGAAGTTCTGTAATTGATATCGATACTAAAAAAGATTTGGTGGTGGCAAATGTCTTATTCGAAACCAGAAACAGCGCCGAGGTTGTCTGAGCTTTTCTCCTTAAAAAATAAAACAGCCCTGGTCATCGGTGGGGCAGGCTTGTTAGGCAGTGAATTATCTTATGCCTTGGCTGAACTTGGGGCAGATCTTATCATTGCAAGTCGTGATATTAATAAATGTCAAAACTTTGTAAATACCATAAAAAACCAGTTTCCAGATAATAAATTCACGGCTTTAGCCATAGATATCTCCAATCCAGAATCTATAGATTTGTGTTTACACTCAGTTACAGAGTTGTCACCGCAGGGTCTCGATATCTTGGTCAATTGTGGGTGGTCTGGGCGCAAAAACACCTTTGAATCCATTTCAGATGAGGATTGGAATCAGGATATTGAAGTCTGTCTAAACGGCGTTTTCAGAACCATTAAACGCTTTCATCCTCTGTTGAAAAAACGTAAAGGAACCATTCTTAATATTGCGTCCATGTACGGTCATGTCGCACCTGATTATCGTTTATACGACAGTGAACGATTTGCTAATCCCCCAAGTTATGGGGCTGCCAAAGCAGGCTTAATTCAATTAACTAAATATCTGGCTAGCTTTTTATCTCAAGACGGAATCCGTGTTAATGCGATTAGCCCAGGGCCATTCCCATTTGAAAGCACTCAAAAAGAAAATCCGGATTTTATTCAGCGTTTATGCGGTAAAAACCCATTAAATCGAATTGGGACACCTTACGAGTTAAAAGGAGCAGCCGCATTGCTGTGTTCTGATGCAGGAGCCTATATTACTGGTCAAAATATCTGTGTTGATGGTGGATGGGGTGTCTGGTAATGAAAGCAGGAATACTGGGTTACAGTGAAGGAAATGGTCATCCATTCTCATTTTCAGCCATAATTAACGGATACGAACCAGAAGAGTTTGTTAATGCCGGCTGGAAGGTTATTCTTGACTATCTTGAAAAGCAACCACGAGATGCTTTTGATTTTCACGATGTTGAAGTCAGTCATGCATGGACTCAGGACGTCAATCTGACGAACCGCTTATGCGCAGCGAGTAAAATACCCAATGCTGTAGAAGAATTCACCGACATGATAGGGAAGGTTGATCTCGTATTTATTGCAAGAGACGATTACCACAGCCATTTTCCGATGGCCAAACCGTTCCTTGAACATGGAACTCCCGTCTTTGTTGATAAACCATTAACCCTGGATGAAGATGAATTAAAATACTTTGAAAAGTATCTTAATAATGGTCTATTAATGAGTACATCGGGAATGCGTTATGCCAAGGAACTGGATTCAATCAGAAACAGCAACGCTGAGTTGGGTGAACTTAAATTAATCGAAGGTGTAATTTTAAACAGTCTGGAAAAATACGGTATTCATCTACTCGATGCAATTAACGGTCTGGGCTTTAAAAAGGTTAAATCAATAATCCGACTTCCCTCTTCCTTTGAATCCTACAGCATTGAAATAGAAAATGATATTCGATTCAATCTCTCGTGCTTAGGCTCAGTCAATAAAACGCTGCATCTTTCGTTTTACGGCACTAAAAATCATTTTCATTATGATTTGTATGATAATTTTACTGCATTTAAAAGAACAATTGGCGAAATGATTGATATGGTAAAGAACAAAACACCAGTGATTTCACCTGACGAAACTATTAATAACATGAATTTAATTAGAAGAGCAAAATTGCTTAATCCAATGGAGATAATTAATTTTAATTAATTTAAGGAGTGCTCTGTGTTTAGTCTCAATAATAAAACCGCAATTGTAACAGGTGGAGCGGGAATTCTTGGCCAAGGTTTCAGCAGAGCATTATCACAAAGTGGAGCTCGTGTTGCTGTAGTTGACGTATCCTACGATAAAGCAGAACAAGTATGCGGTGCCATATTAGAAGATAATCCTGCCGCAGAATTACTTCCTTTACGCTGCGACGTCACCGACAAAGTGAATATTGAGCATATGGTGCAAACGGTTAAATCCAAGTTTGGCACCATTGATATTCTTTTAAACAATGCGGCCACAAAAACCAATGATTTGAAAAAATTTTTTACTTCATTCGAAGAATATGAATTGGATACCTGGCGCCAGGTCATGTCGGTCAATCTCGATGGAATGTTTTTAGTTGCTCAAGCAGTAGGTAAGGAAATGGTTCAACAAAATACAGGTGGCAGCATCATCCAAACCAGTTCCATCTATGGCGTAGTAGCACCCGATCAAAGCATTTATGCCGGATCTGAATTTCTTGGAGTAGAGATTAATACTCCAGCAGTTTATTCCGCCTCTAAAGGCGCGGTTCTCAGCTTAACAAAGTATCTCGCAACTTATTGGGCCAAGCACAATATCAGAGTCAATACCCTGACTCCAGGTGGGATAGAAAGCGGGCAAAACAACACATTTGTTAACAATTACTCACGAAAAGTTCCTTTAGGACGTATGGGTAAATTTGATGAACTACTAGGCGCCCTATTGTTTTTAGCCTCTGATGCCTCAACCTATGTTACAGGACAAAACATCATAGTTGATGGTGGGTTTACTTGTTGGTAACAATTTTATATGTATAATTGTTTTATTTATGACACCTTTAGGTTTATTTTAGGTAGTATAACTTTGCCTTTCATTTTTAAGCCCATACTTATTTAATGATTATTTGTAGTTTTCTTAGATGATTTCAATCAATCTAATTTTTCTTTCTAATAAACCATTGATATCACCTAATCACTATGTTACAAAGCAAATATTATTCAGCATCTATCTAAATTTAATCTGACTCAGAGTTTAACTTATGAAGAAAAAATTCTGCTTTATTTGTTATTCCCAAAAACTCAATGATAACTAATAAGACGTTTTTGGGATCGAATGTTTGAAATGAATTTCGCGGAAATAGGAATTATAAAATTCAAAATATTAATTTGTAATAATATTACATATCTTATTAGGGTCTGTTGACAATTGACTTTTTAATTAATCGTAATTGCCTAAGCACTGCGGATAAGCCCCACCACGATGAAATTATAGAGTAATTGTCGATAGCCCCTAAGTTAAATAAACAAATAGCTTTAAAAAATATATAATTGATGCTGGAAATTTGTTTAAAAAGAAAAAGGAAATTCTGATGGGTTTAACCATAATAAAAAAAATAATTCAAACATTAAATAATCTTAATAAAAATTTGAAAAACAGGCAGCCAATCTTAATATTTATTTCTTCATACACTAGCGCACCTGTACTTTCGATGTTAGCAGCAAGATTGATTGATTCAAAAGAAAAAGTCTTTTTTGTTATACAAAAATATGATGAGAACTTACTTAAAAAAATTAAAAAATTTGCACCGGGATTTACGAATGAGTTTCTGGTGATTGAAGAAGAAGCTCAAAAATTTACTCCTACACTAAGTGGTAACAAATTATATTTTGAAGAAATAGCTCAAAAATACAACGAAAATGACTTCTCTTTAAACACATTTAGCGCTTTATATAACACCATGCTGAATGAAATAAATACTTCAATGAAAATATTAAGTCAACATAATCCTAAATTACTTGTTATACCAGAAGATGGTATCTCTGCTAATTTTTCATTAATCAAAGCTGCTCTATCCCTTAAAATTCCTATATTAGATGTACCGTATGGTTATGGAAGTCATCGTGATCTTGATAATGCCGTATATGAAAAACAATTAAATAATGATTTATATCATACAAAAAATGGCATAGGGATGTTAGTAAAAAAATATTATCCTCAATGGGAAAAAAAGGGTAATTATGAAGGAACGCTACTATTTAATCCTCATTTTATATTAGCGCTTGAAGAATTAGGGATATCTGTCAAAAATGCATGGACTATCCATGGAGGTTATGCTGATAAATTAACCGCTGAGAGTATAGCGATGTATAATCATTATATAAATGAAGGGATACAAAAGGAAAAGATATACTTAACAGGAACGCTATATTGTGATTATTTAAAAAATATAATTGATTCCGATGAAAAATATCTGCAAGCTTACTTAAAATCAAAAAAAATTGATAACAATACTACTTCAATACTGATATGTTGGCCGCCAAGTTATCATAATGAAAGAGGAGATTTTTGCGAATATTCCAGTTATGAAGAATTAACAAAAATGGTACTTAACCAGTTAGGTAAAATTAAAAATGTTACAATTACTCTCAACCTTCATCCAGCGGTACAATCTCAATTCTTACCCGTTATTGAAAAAACTGATATTAACATAAGTGAAGAGTACATTCTCGATGAAATCCCCAAACATGATATTTATATAAGTTGTTATTCAAGCACAATAAGATGGGCAATTGCTGCAAGAAAACCTGTAATAAATTATGATTTTTATAATTTTAATCTCAAAGACTACTCCTCAGTACCTGGCGTATTAAGAGCAGAGAAAAATGATGATTTTAATCTATTAATAAATAAATTAATTAATGATGACCAATATTATCATCAGATAGCATTAGCGCAGAAGAAAAGCTCTTCTGATTGGGGTATGCTTGATGGACAAAACTTTGAGCGGATTTATAATCTAATAAATATTATGACATACCAAGAGGTTGTTAATTATAATTAAAACAATTACGCTCTTGATTTAGTTAGGCTATTATGGATTAACTGGAGTTACATATGTTTGAAATAGGACTTAAAGATATTACGGTATCTTCAGAATTTGATTTACAGGAAGTTGAAAGTGTTTTGCGTAAATATGGAGCAGCTGTTCTGCCAAAGTGGCTTGATAACGAAAACATAAATAAATTATTTGATGATTGGTATTCAATTCGTGAATATAGAAACAGTAATAATTTCGAATGTGTTCAGAAAGCCGGAGGAAATATTGCCGATTATGCTGCTTTATATCGTAATAGACCAGACTCGGAACAATTTAAATCAGTGAATCAAATATTTAGTCACCCTAAAATTGTCAAGATTATAGATCGAGTTATAGGTAAACCAAACTTATTAAATGAGGAAATATATCTTACCCTTGATATCGGTAAAGACGCGGAAATAGCTGCTTCACACTTCGATAAAACTTGGAATCTAAAATTTATGATTTATCTTGAGGATATTTTAGATTCAGGTTATGGAGCTTTTGCGGTACACCCAGGTAGTCAAATAATATCGAGAAAGAAATTTCGAAATTGGTTTGACGCAAATTCTATTAATGGAGCTGTTGAAATTGGTACAAACTCTTATTATGAAAATATGGGTAATGAAGAAATCCCTTCTGAATTGAATAATGCTGTTGAAATACTAGCCCCCGCAGGTACTTTAATTATTTTTAATACAGATGTATATCATCGAGGTAGTTATCTGAAACGAGGGGCTGAAAGAAAAGTCATACGAGGGCATGCTTGCCCTGGTTATAGAGCCTTAGGTATGGGGGATAAAATCAGATATAACTCAAGACAATGGCTTAGAGGTGAGAATTGGGAACTGTATGGAAAAGTATATAGTCGTTTTTCAAAAGATGGATTGATGGAATGGATAGAACACAATAAAAAAACAAAGGAAATTGCATAGAATGGAGATCTATCATTCCTTTGATAATCTCTAAAATTGGTTTAAAGCAGTTCAAAATATTATAAATCATATTATATATATGTTGGTTGATACTAAAATAATGCAGATGAAGTATTTTTAAATAAAGCTGATGATTCTTTAATTACTGACATTAGATTGTTTAACTTACATAACAGATCAAAAAATTTCACAAAAATTGTTGCCCTGATTATTAAAATTGGGTAATCAAGATAAAAGGGATGAATGTGACAATGAAAGACCCGGTAATTGCAAAACTAACAAATATATTTACTGATGAGGATGCTCAAAACAGTCATATAGGTAAACGTCTTTTAAATATGATTCAGACAAGTCAGCAAATAGAAACGCCTCCTTTTCCCCGACAGATCCAAGTGGAGACAACAAATATATGCAACCATGGATGCCAATTTTGTGCTTATACTTTAATGGATCGCCCCAAAAGACAAATGGATCCCAACCTTTTTAAACGTCTTGTAAAAGAAGCCTATGACTGTGGGGCTCGTGAGATTGGTTTATTCGCAGGAGCAGAACCCCTAACTTGCAAATGGATAGTCGAATATGTTTCTTATTGCAGGGACCTTGGTTATGATTATATGTATATATCTACTAATGGTTCAATTCCCGATCAAGATAAATTCAAAAAAATACTTGATGCAGGTTTGAATTCCATAAAATTTTCTGTTAACGGTGGAAATAGGGAAATATATAAAGCAATTCATGGAAATGACCATTTTGAAAGAGTCATTAGTAACATTAAATTTGTTAGCCGTTATCGTGAAGAAGTTAAGCAAAATGTCTTTTTAGGGGTGTCATTTGTTGGTATGGAATCTTCTAAACATTCATTTGAGGAATTAAAAGAACTAATTAGTAATTATGTTGATGAAGTAATTTATTATGAAGCTTCAAATCAATCCGGACAAATGGACAACTTACCATTACCCCCTTATCGTGATTGCCACCTCCCCTTCAATAAACTACATATCAGCAGAGAAGGTTATATAAAAGCCTGTTGCAATGATTATGAAAATTTATTAGCTGTAGAAGACCTAAACGTTATGTCAATAAAAGAGGCATGGCACAGTAAGCTTTTCCAAGAGTTACGACAAAAACACATTCAAAACAAATTGGATGGTACGTTATGTGGGAATTGTATCAGGGGCTCAAAGGTAAAACCATGTGCAATAAACCCTAACCTAATGCATACTAATAAAGCAAATGTAAATGATCAAACCTCAATCCAAATCCCTATCATGGAAGAAACTATTAGCTAGATTAAAATTTAAAAAGTTGCCTAAACACATTTCAGAGATTTATCAAATAGCTAAGAGTTTAATGATTCGTGATTTTGTAAATATTATCTTTTGATTGAACACAATGGCATTTAGCTTAGTGGAACAGAATTAATTTAGATTACTATTAAACGAATCGGGAAAAATTTAATTATTTTCATAGCGTGACACGAGGTGTCACGTTCGATTGTTTGATTAGCTTAGATAGCTAATGTTAATAGACTTTCTAAAGCTTTATTTGCAGCTTTTTCAGGATTCTCTAGTTTTTTACTCGCAATCCAATATTCTTTTTTTCCAAGCTCAGAAAATAAATAATTTAATTGTTCGACGTCAGGCTTATTTGTATCAAACATACAAGCAATATTTGTATGTTTATAAGGTGATGCGTTAATCATATTATAATTATTTAGATGATTTAGGATATCTGATTTATAACAGAATGCTATTGGAGTAATGAATGGAGTGGTTGAAAAAAAATTTAAATAACTCGCATCATAGAGACAATTAGATAATATACTACAAACAACATCACAAATAACTAATGAATGTTCTACTTTCTTGTGATTTAATAACATAAATGAAAAATTATAATTTTCTAATAATTGCTTAGTGACTTCTGCATTTTCTTCACTTTCTCGAGGATGCTGTCTATACACAATCTTGGCCTTGGGCTGGATTTGAGATATGAGACTTAACAATTCAGCAAGTGTCTCTTTATAACCAGGTATATGATGTAGAGACTGTCCAAACAAACCAATGACTAAATCGTCTATTGATAGATCTGATTCTTCCCTTAAATTAATTCTAAGTTGACGAAGGTTTAAATTTTTATACCAAGAGTGGCGTGGTGAGCCAATTACAATACCTTTACAATTATTTCTTTGTTCAGTTAATTCTTTAGCTTCTTGATCCAAACAAAAATAATAATCAGCACAAACTCCAAAAAAATCATTTACTTCGCCCCAAAAATCTTGCATCACTACTGTAGGCACTTTGTTTTTAGCAACAGAAATTAAAGCTTCATCAATACCGGCATCGCCTGGAGTAGATAATCCGCATAAAATAACATCTGGATTAATTTTATCCAGAATTTCTTTAGCAT
Source organism: Legionella sp. km535 (assembly GCF_003990085.1). Taxonomy (NCBI): domain Bacteria; kingdom Pseudomonadati; phylum Pseudomonadota; class Gammaproteobacteria; order Legionellales; family Legionellaceae; genus Legionella; species Legionella sp. km535. The sequence goes on from NZ_RZGU01000002.1 coordinate 49,375, forward strand.
AGCTTAATAATGCCCTCCCTTTCTCATATTCTGAATGTTTTACAATAACAGGAGGTACTAGTTCAAAAGCCAGATTATTTGATTGAAAATAGGTTGATGCCGGGGGTTGTATATACAAAAACAGATCTAAATTTACGTCATGCTGCGCCAGTTTAACTATCTCAATAATATTAATTGCCGCGCCCACATCTCTACAAGATACCAGTATTTTTTTCCTTGACATAGTTATTAAGCCTGTAAAATTTCCCTTAAAATAGGTTGAGTATTAGCCGCAAGTTCAGATAAATTTCGAAATTTATACCACTCTTCTGAGTGAATTGTATTTCCCTCAATTTCACATAAAGTCAGTACGCAAAGGGAGCGCAAAGCTAATGTTGATTGAGCATAAACATCAGACTCTTGAAATTGATAGAGACCACCATATGTTCGATAAGATTTTATAAAATCCTGTCCGAGTCTTTTAATTGTATCTGCTGAATCATGCCGTACAAAAATCAAACGCTCCATAACTAAGGCAAGTTCATATACCAGAGGCAGATAACTGTGCAATGTATCTTCAAAATCAAAAAAATAAATAATACCGTCAATCTGCATTATATTCCCAGGATGCAGATCGCCATGTAAAATCTGAGTATGCACACCTTGCGTAAAATCCAAACATTCATTCTGAGCAAGTGTTCTGACGTAATTGGGAAAAGGTCCAATTTTAAGTTTCCCTTTAGCAATCTCGTCACGAATCTCATTAAGTAAATGGATTCTATAGTCAGTCTGTTCCTGTATTTGATCTTGAAGTGGATAAGCCCTCAGGGCTTCATGCATTTGAGCAAGAGAGCTGGCCAGACCTTTCAAGGTATTGCTGTCAGAGGGTAGTCGATGTCCATCAAGAAAGGGATAAATAAAACATCCATCTGATTGCTTATTTAAGGCTGCATTTGCCTTAATATTTTGGCTTTGTAGCCATAATGCAACATGTTCCGCTCGATGATAATGAACTGAATGTTCTGCATCAAAACACTTAATGAAATAGTGCCTTTGATTCTCTTCCGCTTTGATTAAATAAAAGCTGGAAGGCTGCCCATCAAAGCTGGCTTGATAGACTGTTCCAAGGAGATTGGCTTTAGATTGCAAAGCCATTGCTGTAACAGAATCAACAGATTTAAAAGCTGGCAGACCTGGATTAAGAGTCTGCCAGGTTGGATTTTTAAGAATCATTTTTTTTAATATCACACCACTGGACAGGAGTATTGGCTTTTATTGACGTTGTAAAAGAACTACCGATTGCAAGATCCCAATGCTGCACAGGAATACCCAGACAAGGAAAAGCAAACCGTACATTCTCTAGAGAGAGTATCTCTCCAGGTTGAATGTCTCTTTTAGCGACGACGCATTGTCGCTGCGAACTTCCTATTACCCCTTTAATCTGATTTCGTGGATTTCGCTCAGTACTCCCTAAAGATACCCAGGCATCGTAAACTTTCTGCAATACTTCAGGTAAATCGTCCAGACTCATTGAGTGAGAGATGTCCTGATCCAATTCATCAGGATAAACATGCACTCCCTTTTCCAGAATAGAAGCACCCAAGGCAACAGAAATATAAAGCATTTCCAAACCATTGTGATGATCCGATAATCCTACCGGCAGATTAAATGCATGGGAATACGTTTGTAACAAACGAAGATTATGTGCTTCAGGTAAAGCAGGATGTCCATCCGGACTGTGTTGGATAATAATGTCTTCACATCCGGCCACTCGTGCTGTATTCACGGCATTAAATACTTCAGCAATGGTGGATCTGCCGGTATCAATAATCATAGGAAGGCCTTTGGAGGCGGCATAACGTATTAAAGGAATATGTACGATATTCGCTGATGCAATCTTTAAAGCACAAGCACCATGATCTGTTGCAAAATCTACTGCAGTAAAATCATAAACAGACACAATAAATGGCATTGATGCTTTTCTGATAATCGCAAACAACTGCGCGTATTTATCTAGCGGCATTGACTTACGTTCAATGAGTTCCCTGTAATTTTCAATTTTTATTTGACCGCTTTTACAGGTATAGGTTTCCTGTAAGGAGCCAGGAAGACAAATTTCAGGATCATTAAGAATTTCTGTCTTTAGAACCACTGGCTGGTTAGGAACCATTGAACTGGCTTTGATAATGGACTCAACCATATTTTTAGCCAATTGATAATCTCCATTGTAATAACTTCCTACCTCAGCTAAAAAAATAGGTGGCGTTTTTGTACTGACATCAAAAGGACCGAGTTTAAATTGTCTTTCCACGATATTATCCTTAAATAATTATAATGATATTTTTAGTAAATAATGATCTACTAATAATTTAAGACCATTTGTCAGTTGCCTGACGTTGTTTTCAGTTTTTAAAGTCCAGGTTCTAACTGGGTCCTCTTTAGGATCTATATCAAAATTTATTCTAAAAGGATGGAAGCTCCAATGAGTACATCTATTCTCTATCAACTCTGCGATAGTTTCTTTACTAAATACGTTCCATCCTTTTTCCCAATTTCCTTTCACACCTTGGGTTCGTTTTCTATGTTTTATTTCACAATCAACGCCATACTCATTTAAGGGAGACAAAATATAAATAGAAGCCCCGGGTCGACAGGCTGCAAACAGACTATTAAAAAACGAAGATAACTCTGATTCATCAAATATTGACATGACTCCAACTACTGTAATGACATCGAACATTCCTTTTAATTGCTCTGGTAAATCCAATATTGAAGCTTTGATGAATTCTTTTTCAGGTTGTAACGTCTTGCATTGAGTAATTAAATCATCAAAAACATCTATACCTGTAAAACGATAATCGGGGTAACGACTGGACAAGTAATAAAGAAATTCCCCTGTCGCACATCCTACATCCAACAAAGAACTGGTTGAGCTTCGTTGTTCCTGAGCAAGATGAAAATCTATAAATTTAAAAATCTCTTTAGGGTTCTTAGACCAACCTTCAGTGATATAATGTTGAAAATTTTCGTAGTTAGCTGACATGTTCATTAACCCTGGTCATAGTATTAATAGAAAGTAAAAATTCACAGAACTGCAAATCCAATCTGGAATCCACATCGATACTGTCATCGGCATTCATCACATAGGGAAAACAAGGATTTTGATAAAATTTTAATTCATCTAGAAAATCAGCGGTTTTCAGGGCATATATAGCACCGTTTTGCCGATATACCTCCTCTAAATCCTGAGTCCTTTTCTCTACATCTTCCAAACTGGTATACGGTTCCGCTTTGCTTTGGTTGATGCGAATACATTTTCCAGGATGGTGTTCAACTTTACACACGCTCATCACACTTTTCATACCTGAGTTTAAAAACTGATTCAGGCATTGCTTTAAGTGAACGGAGGTTCTTAGAGGGGATGTGGGCTGCAGTAACACAACATACTCTGGAAAATAATTATCCGCACTGAATACCTCAATCGCATGTTTGATCACGTGTTCATTAGAAACGGTATCACCCGCTAATTCTAAAGGACGATGAATAACCATTGCCCCTGTTTTTGAAGCAATGCTACAGATCTCCGGATCTTCGCTTGTAACAACAACATCGCTAATCAGATCGCAATGAAGCGCGGCGTCAATGGAATACTCCACTAAGGGTTTATTCCGTAATTTCAGGATATTTTTGCGTGGCAGCCTCTTCGATCCGCCACGCGCAGGAATGACAGCAAGAATACTGCCTTTTTGCATTTCCCTAGATGTATGGTTCAACTCACATCCTTTCAGCTTTTAAACGACTTTATGTCTTAATACCCATTGACCTTGATCAAAAGCCCAAAGATGAGGAGATCTGAAATGATTTGTAAGTCGCTCAAAATATTTCCTATCCATTTTGGTGCATTCAAACTGTTTTGCGGCCTGAGGTAATTTCACTTCATCAATACTTAAATACTCAAAATTTTCTTTCTCAAATCGTTCCGGGTATTCACCATCAAAGCGTCTAACCAGAGCAACTCCTTCTTCCCGTACCAGTTCACCATTACGAATCTCCTGAGAACTGTCGTAAGTAGCTCGACCGATGCCAAATTTGATAAAGGTTGTGTAGTAATGTAAGTCATCTATTTTATCATCTATTCCACTGTACTTGCTGTATGTTCCAGCAGTACGCTCTGGAGATGGAATGAATCCCCCATTATTCACTGCAAAATAATAACAATCCTGAGGATGCCAGGGTAAATAATACCCCAAGTATTGAACTTCAATATTTTTTTCAGCCAATTTATTGGGATTCGGCGGAATATAGGGCTGAAGTTCTACCTCTGTTAAACCAAAATCTTCTTTCAACTCCAAAGCAGAAATACCGGATAGATAGATTTGGGAACTGTCAGTGGCAGTGTAATACGATAAGTCTTTGGTTGCTTTATCATCTTCCTTTGCATTATTGCCGTATTCAGCAGGATTTTCCCCATAAAAAACCAACGGAATATTTAAATCCATGGCTATTTTGGGAGGGAAATACATCTGCCCTAGAATGAACGGTTGAAAGGGGTGATACAGTTTTTCAAGAGCCAAACGAGTCAACAATCGATGAACCTGACCATTAGGCGTGAACAGATAATTATCAAATCCTGCATTAATCCAGGATTGAAAATTTTTCCAACCCCAAGGCGTATAGATATGCGGCGCCCAAGTCACTGTTAAGGGATTCATTCCATATTCGTATTTTAAAATATAAGCCGTATAAAAACTGTCTTTTCCGCCAGAGCCTGGAATCAAACAATCATAACGACCATCTTTACTGCGGTATTTATCACACAATTCTTTAAGTTGCTTTTTTCGTTCATCCCAATCAATTGCTTTTTTCTTTTCGGCAATCCTGCAAGCAGAACACACACCCTCTTCATCAAAATTGATAGTAGGTTTTTTGGCATTAATTGTATGTTTGTATTCTTTTTCAGAATTGGGTTTTTGATTGCTGTAGGTGCACTTGCTGCAGAATGATACTTCCGTTGGTAAACCATAAAATGCTTCTTCAGGTTGAGCATCCAATTTGTACTTATCTAAATTAACTTCACCTGGGTAAGTAATCATTACTTTGACTCTCCAATAAAATCTTTATCCATTATTTTTTGATGCGTCTTATTAATCGCATCTGTGATGTTTTTGAACACTATTTACAGTAACGATCGATTAATTGAGCCTTGATGGATCAACTAAACCATCCTATCCGTAAGCCTGTCTATCAACACACAATTACTTTGTGTGGAGTATATTTCATATTTTTATCAAAATCATTAGAGTGCGCTAACAATTCCAACTTCTACACCTCACGAATCATAAACGGGAGCCTGTTTGATTCATCTCAGTATAATATGTCCACAAATGACGCTTGGTTTCTGGAGCCAGTCAAGAAATCGCGCGACGTTGTACATCATATGATGAATTATCAAGACCCTTTCGATTCAGTGCACCTACCTAATCTCTTACCCCTTGATTCGGCATGTGATTGATAAGTGCATAGAATCCTTAGTGAGTGCTCTTACCGCAATTAAACCCCATACATCTGATAAATCAATTCCATAGTTTTTAAACTGTCCTGCAAGGTGATGGCCTGATTGGGAACACCACGAACTCCCTTACATACTTCCAGGGCCTGTTTATAAAAACCAGCTTTGTACTGTTGATCAATATCGTCCAAAACCACTTCATGTACGACACGTTCGTTAGCATTTTGATATCTGGCTTTTTCAAGGGGCTGCATGGTCCAGCGTTTATGTGGCGTACTTACAGCGCATGCCCATGGCCCTGGGCCTTTCCAAATGCACTCGTATAGTGCTTTATCACCACTGTCAAACTCGACAAAACTGACAAAAATCTGGGTATCTTCTTTTTTCCATGGAAGAACAGGAACAACTTTGGTTATTTCACCCCGAGCAAAATAACGAATTAAATCGATAGTATGAATTGAATTTGCATACATGAACTTTTGTACTACTTGCTCTGGGTGATGGCACGCGCGTGCTTCAGCATAACTTTGTTGATCCTGAATATGGATGTATCGGCTGTCATCCTTGCGTGAATTCAAATCATCAAGAATGGCCATCGAGCTTGCGTAAAAACGCCGGTTTAAGCCTACGTAGACGGGTTTGTTTGTTGTTAAAGCAGCCTCAGCAATATCATGAGCATCTTTCAAATCATAACCGGCAGGTTTTTCCAACAAAACAGCCCACTGATACTGAAAACATTTTTTAGAAACCTGATTTGCTTCAAGTTCAGGAACAGCAACGACCACCAAATCAGCTTGAGTCTTTTGGTACAGTTCATCAACAGATTCAGCTACGCAGGGTATATTGAATTCCTTTGCCATAGCTACTGCTTTCTCGTAGGTTCTGTTTAATAATCCCGTAACTTTAACCCCCGGAATTGCCTGAAATGCTTTAATGTGCTCTCGCCCCATTTTTCCTGCGCCAATAACTGCTACATTTAAATCGTGCATAATTAACCTTTCCAATAGACTCAAGACGCCTTGCGACGTACTTTTTTAAGTTGTACCAACTCGTTAACCAACCCATTAATGCGATGTACTGATTGGCCATCGAGATTACCCCATTGCTTTTTCTCTACTTCCAAATAATTTTTCAAAATCCGATACTCTTCAGGATTACTCATGCGTTGAGCTGCAGATTTAAATTCGTCTTGCGTGCACACATTAAGCACCCCCTTAACATGCTTAAAATCTGAGAAATCATAATAAAACATATCGTAATTAATTGTTGGGACAGCACATGAAATAGCCCAGCGTATAGTTGATGAAGCAAATGCCAGATAGACATCAGAAACAGCCACTAATCGTGCTGTATCTATTTCTGTCACATGGATATTCTTTTGGGCAAATAATTTAGACAGATCCAAATAATTAGGATGTGGACGGAAAATCAGTTCATAATCATTTTTAAATTTATCGATGCATTCAGTGATGAAATTCACTGCGTCTTCAGCATCTTTAAAATCAAAGCCAGGAGGATTTCCAAGAATTTGATTTGGAAATCCTCCTATTAAAAACAAGGGCTTGTCACTATGAATATTGAGCTGCTTATACAATTCAGCTCGTTGATGTTCCTTATCCAGATAATAGCTGGCCAGATTGTCATCATAACATGCACCGGTGATTTTCATTTTAGAAGCTGGGATACCACTTTTTCGATAATAGTCATACATTTGTTCATTTTCAATTGCTATAACATTAGCGTAACCACTGTTCATCATCCAGGGATCAGGCGGAGAACTTCGAACGAAAATATGACCAAGAACATGCTCAGCGGGCATACGAAGCACTGCATGTTGTTCGTCTTTCATAACCCAGGATTTAAAAAGAATACCCAGAACTTTATTGATCAATGTACTATGAATGCTCAATTCATTTCGTGATTTTAAAGCCTGAAATGCCTCGGTCTGATTACAAATGGTATAGGGCAGAACCATACTTGGAATTTTTTCGTTATGGCCAGCTCTTATAAGCACAGGGCTTATTTTTCCCACAACATCTTCGGGTAATATAATTAAATTAATCTGATGCTTGGTCAGGATTTTACAAAACCGTTTATAATTCACTTTATAGCTGAGTGGAATTAAATAAAAAGAGGATAAAAATAATCGATTCAGAGCATAAATCGTTTTCATTATTCTCAATTTTATTTGTATTATTATTTTTGCTTTGTAGTGATTCAGAATTCTGTAAACAGATTTCAAGGGTTTGAAATTAGAATTAAAAATATTGAAACAGAAATTAATACAGGACTTTATAAATGGCTTAAAAGAATTATCCCAAATGCGATCTAAAAATCGAACTACCTTAAGTTTTTTATACCATCTCAACGGTTTAATATTAACTGCGTTAATTTGTATTCCTGTATCTGTTGCGCCTTGGAGATTGGACTTTACTGTAGATAAGCAGATCGGTTCAGACTCTACTTTATTAAAAGTGATGTAACGTATTGCTTTCTGAACAAGTGTGTTGGAATTAACAGAAATCTCGTTATAAATTATTTTATCATCAAACTCTCCAGCACCAATGCTCTTTTCTATTTCATGAATCACAATATCATCATGAACCTGAGATCCGACACCACAAAAAAGCATGATGCACTTATATCCGTATTTTTTTAAACCAACAGCCGCCCGGCGCATTTCGACAAAATCAGATAAACGTTGGGATACAAATAAAATTTTTGTATTAGATTCCATTTTCAAATTATTCATATGTTTCATACACTTGTTAATACAGAAATTTATCAAAAAAGCTTTCGGCATCATTTCACGAATTCAAAATATTGTAAAGACAAAGCAATCAAGTTAGCAGAGCTTGCTTATTTTTCATTTGCTCATGAAAATAAACGTGATCTGTATAACCTGTTTCACGATCCATTTTCAACATCACATGAGATAACAAGGTTCATTTTATTTTGACAGTCCGACGCTGTATAATCAGCCTTCTCAAGCGGCAGCATCATGGTTGACTTAAAATAATGCTATTTAATTCGTACTCTTTTTTATTTATTTTTTTTCCTATTAGCTTCGCACTGTTTCTGGTCGTGCAAACTGTTTTCAAAGGGACTTACTCCATACTCTATCTGTTTGTTGCCTCAATTATATTTTATGGTTATTGGAATCCCGCCTATTTACCTATACTGATGACCTCCATTGGATTTAATTATTGCATCAGCTTGCTCATGACACGAAAAAGTTTGTTGTTTTTTAGCTTGGGAATTTTCGGAAACCTTGCTCTTCTTATCTATTTTAAATACAGCGTGTTTCTTGTATCTAATTTGTATGTCTTATTTAATCAACCTATAGAACTATTAGATGGGGATTTACCTTTAGGAATTTCCTTCTTTACTTTTACTCAAATAGCTTATCTCACTGATTGTTATCGAAAAGAGATTCATCCTCCAAAAATTGGAAACTATGGTCTGTTTGTTACTTTTTTTCCTCATTTGATGGCGGGCCCCATACTGCATCATAAAGAAATAATGCCACAATTTGATCAAAAGAAATTACTCAGTTGGGAAAACATATCCATAGGTTTAACACTGTTTTCTATAGGCTTATTTAAAAAAACCATGATTGCAGACTCTTTAGCTCCTTATGCAAATGCCATGTTCGATGCCGCGTCAAAGGGTTCAGTGACTTTTGTGGAAGCATGGTGTGGGACCCTTTCCTATTCTTTCCAACTTTATTTTGATTTTTCCGGTTACTCAGATATGGCTATTGGACTGGCCCGTATTTTTGGGATTATGTTCCCTTTAAATTTTAACTCGCCTTATAAGGCGAATAACATCATTAGTTTTTGGCGCCGTTGGCATATGACTTTATCCCGATTTTTAAGAGATTATGTATATATTCCGCTAGGGGGTAATCGCAAAGGCAGTACCAGCCGATATACCAATCTGATGATTACCATGCTTATTGGAGGAATCTGGCACGGAGCAGCATGGACGTTCATTGTCTGGGGCTTCCTGCATGGCCTCTATTTGATCATAAATCATTTATGGCTTTCTATAAAAAAACGCATTTCGGGATCTTTATTTACCCTGAATGCGTTTATCAATACCTTGATAGCTCGTAGCCTAACTTTTTTAGCAGTAGCCATTGCCTGGGTATTTTTTCGAGCCGAATCATTCAGCACAAGTAATCATATTTTAAAATCCCTAGTGAGCATCGACTTATCTCTAACAAGTCAACTCTATACACCCTCATCCTTGCACACTTTATTTGTTCTTTTGGGCATTACCGGTTTCATCGTGTTTGTAGCCCCAAACTCCCAACAACTTCTTTACCAATACAAACCCGCACTGGAGACATATCCGGGAGAAATTGAACCTTATTCATACCGTTGGTTGCACTGGAGACCCAACGCATTTACTGCGGCTTTTTGTGCCATTATGACCTTGTTATCCTTATTGGCTTTTGGCCAAATAAGTGAATTTTTGTATTATAAATTCTAGGATGAGTTGAATTGAATTATTTTAAAAAATTCTCAATATATTATTTTTTCTTTCTTGTCTTATTCTGTTCACTCATCGTTTTATGCAACTGGTTGGTCAATCCTTATAACATTTATAAATCGCTACCCATAAAACAATTTAGCCAAAAACCCGTTGTAACCTCTCATCTTAGACTGGCAAAAGCCATGGCAGTCGAGTGGAACAAACCTGATGTTCTAATACTGGGATCCTCTACAGCGGAAACAGGCTTGAATCCACAATTCCCAGCCTGGAATAATTCCCGAGTTTATAATCTCGGTTTAAGTGGCGCCAATATCTATGAAGTAATGCGTTATCTGCAGCATGCGGAAGCTGTTAAACCCGTTAAAAAAGTGATCCTGGCAGTTAATTTTTTTATGTTTAACGCCTATGTTGCCAATAGGGATGATTTTGATGAATCCATTTTAAAAGTCGATGCGCAAGGAAACAACAATTCACTTGCTCTCAATAACCTGTTCACTACCCTACTATCCTATGATGCCATAAAAGCCAGTTGGGAAACCGTAAACAGCCAAAATAAAAAAAATGCATTCCAAAGCAATGGGCAATTGGTTCTAAATTATCGAGAGGAGCAGGTCAGTCAATTAAAAGGTTATAGAAACAATTTTCTCTATACAGAAAGCTATAATAAATCATCGCTGATACCACTTCCTCATGAATTGTTTGATTTCGTTAATAATGAAAAACAGATTAATACTTTGCAGTACATGCAAAACATTATCACTATCTGTGAGAAAAACAACACTCAGTTAGTTGTGGTTATCGCGCCTGAGCATATTAGACTTTTGGAAACCTATAAACAACTCGGTTTATGGAAACGGTATGAACAGTGGCAAAAAGAACTGGTTGACATAATAGCCAGCCATAATGCAAAGCATCCTGATGCTCCATATCAATTGTGGAGTTTTAATAAAATAAACACCATTACTACAGAACAACTTCCCGAAAAAGATGATATAAAAACAACCATGCGTTGGTTTTGGGATCCTTATCATTTCAAAAATGATTTGGGAAATTTGATATTAGAAACCATCCTGAACAATAGAGATGAATCTCAAGCAAGTAATTTTTCTACTCGTTTGACTCCCAATAACTTATCCTCAGAATTGCAGTTAAACAGGACAGATTTATCTCACTGGGAAAAGGAACATCAAGATCAAGTAAGGGAACTAAGACAAAATTTAAATGCGCCCTCAAAAACCAGTTAATTATAGGGCAATATATATGGATTCATCCTCACCTAATTGGAGTATTATCGGATATATAAACATCCGTTCCAGCCGAAATACAAGAAATCAGTAGGATGAATTTTTAGCAGCCCTCAATAAAGGCTACTATAACTTAACCTAATGACAATCATTCATAGGGTATATTTTTTCAATAGCATAATAAGCACTATTCAATAAAAGCAACACCACCACTATCAGCAACACACTATTAATGCTGTGATTTACAGAATAAAGAACCAAAAATCCGATAATAACATTGATTATCAACTGCCCTAATAAAATAAACCGAGTATCCATACCATATTGTTTTAATCGTTGATAAGCATGTTTTCTATGTGGAGCAAACCATCGCTCCTTATTGGCTATCCTTCGTACTAGAGTAATTGTTGAATCAAAAAGAAACAAACCATTTAACAAAAACCAATACAATAATGGAATCTGATATTTTTGCTGTCCTATCAATGCCAAAGAAAAAATAATGAGTCCTAATGAAGCACTACCAATATCCCCCATAAATAATTTTGCGGGTGGAAAATTAAAAATTAAAAATGCAAATAACGCGGAAATTAATATGAAACAAAAGTCCTGATAAACCGTAGCCTGATAAAAATAAAATAATATAAAATAGCAAGCCAGCAAAAACATCGCTTGCAGAGCACAAAAGCCATCCAATCCATCCATAAAATTAAAATGATTGATAGCCCAGATCACCGTGAAGAAAACAAAAACAAAAATAACGTAATCATTACTCAGAGAGAAAATAATGAAATCAAGATGTTCAGGTCTGAAAAAAACTGAAATGACTAAAGCAACAACACATTGGACAGCAAATCGAATTGTTACAGATAAATGATTCAGATCATCTAAAAAACTGATTGCCGCTAAAAGTATCACTCCAATCAGCAAACCTGCCCAATCTACAAGAGATACCGCATTTAAATAACACAAATAGGGGAGAGAAATTAGAGCCAAACCAATAAAAACCAAACCACCGCCTCGAACAGTTGGTTTAAGATGTAACGTTCTGTCATTAGGTCTGTCGATCAATCTTGAATTTTGCGCCAATTTACAAAATAATTTGGTACACGCATAGGAAAGCAATAAAAAAATACAACTAAGAATTATGATCATTTTGATACCATGCTGCAGTTATCCTCAACCCTTCTTGCGATGTAACCGGAGGCATCCATCCCAATTGAGACTTAATCTTATTATTGCATACTTCCAGAGAGCCAAATAAACGGGAATTTAAATTTTTTAAGCCAATTAATTTAAAGATAAAAATAAGAAATGTTAATGGAATATTAAACAATTTTAAATTAACTTTCATCTCCTGAGATAGAATAATTAATAATTCAGTCAATGACCAGGCATCATTATCAGAGACCAGATACAACTGATTGGCTGCATCGGGATGTTCCATTACAGCAACTATTGCTGAAATCAAATTATCAATGAAAATGAAGCTTCTTTTATTAGGAATATTGGCAAAGGGCAATGGCCACCCTTTCTTAACCATATCTAACATTTTTAAAAAATTAGCCTTTACGCCAGGACCGTAAACCAAAGGAGGTCTTAAAATAACGATTTGCATTCCTGTTCGTTTGCTAATGTCCTGCAAATAGTGCTCTGCGTAAAGTTTGCTTTTAGCATAAGGATCTTCTGGTTGGGCAATGTTCTCTTCACAAAATGGTGAATGAGCCCTGGTAGACTCGCCATTTACTTTAATGGAACTTAAAAATACAAAACGTTTTACTTGGTGACGAGCTGCCTGCTCTGCAAAATTTTTGGTAGCAATACTGTTCACTTTACAATATTCATCCAAAGAAGATTGTGCATTTTCCTTCAATATATGCACTCGGGCAGCCAGATGAATTACGATTTCAATGCCTTCCAAAGCTTCGGACCAATCAATCTGCTCTTCCAGCTTATTGATTTCTACTTGTTCCGCGTTCAGACCATCAACTTTTTGCCAAACAGCGCAGCGAACATCATGGCCCGCAGATACTAGAGCGGGCACCAGACTTCGCCCTATAAATCCTGTAGCACCGGTAATTAAAATTTTGGACACTATCTAACCTATTTCAATTAATAACGTTTGTGATTTAACAAGCCTGAGAGATATTGTCCATAATTGCTTTTATTCAGTTCCTTAGCTCGCTGTAACAGTTCTTCATCGCTTATAAACTTCATTCGCCAGGCTATTTCTTCCGGACATCCAATTTTTAATCCCTGGCGTTGTTCGATCATATGTATGTAATTACTTGCTGATAACAGAGTCTCTGGTGTACCCATATCCAGCCAGACAAACCCTCTGCCTAGAACCTGGACGTCCAGTTTATTTTCATATAAATAAAATTGATTAACGTCTGTTATTTCCAGCTCGCCTCGTCCTGAAGGTTTTAAATTCCGGGCAACTTCTATTACCTGATTATCATAAAAATACAAGCCAGTTACTGCATAATTTGACTTTGGCTCCGCAGGTTTTTCTACTATGGAAATCGCTTGATTTTTATCATTAAACTCAACAACACCATAAGCCTGAGGTTTGTCCACATAATATGCAAATACTGTAGCTCCATTTAAATTATTTTTGGCGTTTTTTAATAATTCTGATAACCCTCTGCCTTGATGGATGTTATCGCCCAAAACCAGACATACCGGATCAGTACCAATAAACGACTCACCTAAGATAAATGCCTCAGCAATGCCCTTGGGTTCATTTTGTACCACATAGGAAAACGAAACGCCCCATTGAGATCCATCACCCAATAATAGCTGATACAGGGGAAGATGTTCTTCTGTTGAAATAATGAGTATTTCCCGGATTTCCGCCAACATCAGAGTAGAAATAGCGTAATAAATCATTGGCTTATCATAAACTGGAATGATATGCTTGCTTATAGCCTTAGTAAGGGGATGAAGTCTCGTTCCAGAGCCACCCGCCAGGATAATACCTTTCATTCGATAAAGTTCTCTCAGCGCTTACCTGGGCCTGTTGACAATTCACTTAAATAATCATTCATAAACACCCACATCCTGTGAATTGTGCACGATATCCAGATTTATTCCGGATGGCGCAGACAAGGCACACCACGTAGAGGTTACTGAAAAATTGTCAAGAAACCTGGGTACATATTAAATTATGCAGGGATCTTACCAATTTTATTCATCTATTACATTAAATTAGTGCATGTTCGATGAGTAATTTATCATTATGTTTCATTTAATACAGAAAACACATCACTCACTGATTTTGCACTCTCCACACCAGGCTGATCAAATGGATTAATGTTCCAAATCACGCTTTGCACAAATACTTTATGTTCATATAAAGCAACCAAAGCACCAAGGGAATATGGAGAACAATCCGATAAACTGATATGACTCAAAGGCATTTTACCAGGAATATAACCATTTGGATTTTCAATGGACTCAATACCTTCGCTTAACACTTTCATTTTGTAATCGCACATGTCATTTAGAATATGATTATCATGAGTCTGCAAAGTGATAAAATCTGCGGCGCAATTATGTGTTCCCTGACATAATAACTGTAAATAGCTGTGTTGAGCCTGATTACCCAATCCACCCCATACTATAGGCCCGGTAGCATAATTAACTACCCGCCCATTAAGGTCTATTGATTTACCATTACTCTCCATATCAAGCTGCTGTGCATAAGGAATAAAATATTCCAATCTTTTTGAATAGGCCAGGATAAGTAAATTATGAATATTCAAAAAATTATTATTCCAGATACCAAGCAAGCCCATCAGAACGGGAACGTTTTCTTTAAAGTCAGTACTCTTCAAGTGCTTATCGATACTATTGGCACCTGCTAGTAATTCTGAAAACTGTTCATAGCCAATAGCTATAGCTGTAATTAAATTCACTGCTGAACAAAATGAATAGCGGCCACCAACCCACTCCCAAATAGATAAAACCGTTTTAATACCCATCTGGTGCGCTCTGAGAGGATGTGCTGTGATAGCAATAAAATGATGATCAACGGCTTGCCCGCTAGCATACAGCTTTATCGCTTTAGATGCATTTAATAAGGTTTCTTTTGTTGTAAACGACTTGGACGAAATGATAAACAAGGTAGTCTGAGGATTAATTCGTGCGACCACTTGGTTGAAACTATCCGGATCAACATCTGAAATAAAATGAAAGTTTAATGAAGCAGTACTGTACGTTGAAAGTGCATTAATACATAAACGAGGTCCTAAATCCGATCCTCCCATACCAATATTAACAATGTCGGTAATGGGTTTACCGGAATACCCAAGCCATTGTCTGTTTCGTACGGAATCAGAAATTATTTTTATTTTTTCTCGGGTATCCATCACTTCTTTCATAATATTAAATCCATCGACATAGACTGGATTATTCCTAAAGTCCCGAAGTGCGGTATGAAGAGCAGCCTTATTCTCACTGACATTCACTTTAAAGCCGTTCATCAAGCCATCAATTTTTTCTGGTAATCCTGCTTCATTAGCCAATTGAATCAACAAATCAATAATCGGTTCAGAAACTCGTTGTCTGCTAAAATCAAACGTGACGCTGCCAAGTTGTTTTCTGTATTGGCTACCATGGGCCAAAGTCAACTCCCGCAAACCCGTTCCTGTTAGCAAACGGATATGCGATGCCTGTTTTTGGAGCTCATTCCAGAGTGCGCTGTCAGTAAGTTGCTTCATATATGTAATATTAATTGGGATCGGAATAAGGTACCATTTTTACTGTATTTTTCCTATTGTTTAATTAATCTGTCTGTACATGAAAAATAAACTGTCATGTACTCGGTATATTTTGATGGATGGATGCCTACCTGCGCGGGCATGACAGTTTGTTTTGTCATGTACAAAGAATTAATCACCAGGATTGTTAACAATTGCTCTATAACCCCTGCGGGGTACGAGTTATTGAAAAAGTCAATTGTCAGCAGATCGTACCGCACGGCTGTCCCATTAAAAATATGACGTCTTTCCGAGCGTAGCGAGGAATCTCCTGCAAGGTTGCACGATCCCATTACAATGCAGCCATTAAAATCATATCAGGAGTTGAGTCTCCCGAGCCAGCCTTTTTCTGCAGGCGCCTAATGCTCATATCCTTAAATTTCTTTTTGGTATTTTGTAACCTGTTCAAAATAATATGCCGAACCATCGCCATATTTTCAGGAGCATGATCTTGGCGTACGCGAGAATCCTCTTCACGTAATGTAACGTCCAAGACCCAATGTAGACTGTTCTCGACAGCCCAGTGACTACGAATAGTCTGAGCAATTTGTTTCGCATTTGCAGCCAAACTGCTGATAAGATAATGATAATTAATGCATTAATTCAAATTGTGCCAATTTGCAGGAGATTCCTCGCTACGCTCGGAAAGACGTCACATTGTTAATGGGACAGCCGTGGATCGTACCGAGCCATTTAAATACAAATCCCGATCAACGTCGAAGAATTTGTTATTACTCACCTCCCCTTTTGTAGGTGATGAATATACAACACCGTAGAAATAGTTCTTGATTCTGTTGTTTTGAATCACTACATCAGAGGGATACTCTGGATTGCCACCAACCCAAATTCCAAAACTATGTCCTGAATTGCCTCGATGACGGGCTCTTTGCTCAAAAAAGCCATAATGATTAAAAATCAGATTACCTAAAGCCACAGACTGTTTGCAATTATTGGAAAATGAAATAGCAATGCTTTCTCCAGTGCCGGTTGCGTGAGTATCCATAATTCTATTGTGTTCAATTCGAGCTTTTGGACCTATAATTTCTATTCCCATCGCAAAGGCATTTTCATAAACGGTACTCCCGCCAGTATGGATTATCGTATTATTTATAACGAGATGATTAGCTCCTTCCACTCGAATGCCTCGGAACAAATTATTCGTCAAAACCAAATGTTCTATCAGATAGTTTCCTGATATGCTGTTTATGCTTGTATAAGAACCTTTCGAATCAGCAAGATAAACTCCATACATAAATCCACTTACCGTTCCATTTTTAATGATAAGATCATGCGAATTTAAAGAATAAATACCGTAAATTTCATTTGATGGGTTTCGAGAAATCAATTTAATTTTATGTTGATTGAGATCCAAAGTTACATGCGATGAATTAATCGTGATTGCGTGAGTTTCGCCACTGTAGTAAAAATTTTTAACCAAACAATAATGGCCGGGTTTGCTGATAAGGAACGGAATACTGGTAATTGGAATACAGTGCTGTGCCAAACAGAATGAAGAGCTAAAACTAAAAACCAGAAAATATGTTGTAGACAGAACAGAATTGTATGTATACATGGATATCCTTTTCCAAACTGAACGCAACACCATTAATCAACATTTGCTACCCACTCCGTTATCATACATTCTCGAACTCAAACTTTAACAATTTTGCTGAATTTATCCAGAATCTGTTAAGATTTCATCTCCCCCCCTACTTCCCGCGCTTTATGCGGATAATCTAGGCGGGAGAACAAAAATATTCCTACTTTAAATACCACCAGTACTCAATTCCACGCATAAAATCCAGTTCGTAGGCAAAGGAAGCAATTGTCAACAGACGCTCATATAAAATCGAATGGTACTTATCAATTTTTCAATAAAATTACCCTGTGGAGTCCATCCCAACTGGGTTTGAATTTTATTGTTATCTATAGCGTATCGTTTGTCATGTCCCTTTCTATCATCTACAAATACAATTAAAGACTCATAAGAATCAGAAGTGGGTTTTATATCATCCATCAGGTGACAAATAGTCCGGATTAAACTCAAATTATCCAGCTCATTCTTTCCACCAATGTTATAAACCTCACCTAGCGTTCCCTTCTGAATAATAACGTTAATGGCCTCACAGTGATCCTCTACATACAGCCAGTCACGTATATTTTTTCCATTTCCATACACAGTGATTGGATGTTGGTTAAGGCAAGCTTGAATCACTTTGGGGATTAATTTCTCTTTATGTTGATTAGGTCCATAATTATTCGAGCAATTAGATGTAGTAACAGGCAATCCGTAGGTATGAAAATAAGCCCTGACAATGTGATCGGAACCCGCCTTTGAAGCAGAATAGGGCGAATTAGGCTGATACATATGCTGTTCTGTAAATGCAGGCTCATACTCTTCTAACGAGCCATATACTTCATCTGTAGATACATGATGGAATCTGCACTGGGTTTTATCCCATCTGTTTTCGTCTAACCAATAATTCCTTGCCGCTTCAAGCAAGGTAAAGGTTCCGATAATATTAGTTTCAAGAAACAGTTTAGGATTATGAATCGAATTATCAACATGAGACTCTGCTGCAAAATGCACTATGGTGTCTATTTGATGCTGTCTTAATAAATTCAAAACGAGATCTTTATCCGTAATATCACCTTGAACAAAAATATGGTTCTTTTCCTGTTCTACAGCAGATAAATTGTCCAGATTACCTGCATAAGTTAATTTATCCAGACTTACAATTCTAATTTCAGGATGATGAGCAAACATGTAACGTACAAAGTTAGAGCCAATAAATCCGGCTGCGCCAGTGACTAATAAATTTTTAACGTGATAATTCATATGATTCTTCTTTATTAATGATACTGTCTATCACTTCAGGCAGATATTTTTTCCATTCATGACATGCAATTCCCAAGGTCTGTTCAATTCGGGAAGTATTCAGTACAGAGTTCTTCGGACGCTTGGCTTTCGTTGGGTACTGTTCAGTAGCAATTGGATTCAAACGAGCCAATTTCAAACAGGTATTCCTGCTGTTTACCAGGTCAATAAATACCCGAGCAAATTCATACCAATTCGTCTCACCTTGTCCAGCATAATGGTAAATTCCCCACTGAGTAAATGACTCGCTTGAAATTATATCAACAAGCTCAATAATTACTCTGGCAATATCCCGGGCCGCTGTTGGGCGTCCTTTTTGATCCGCAACTATATTTAACTCTTCTCGTGATGAAGCCAAATTCACTATTGTTTTTACGAAATTGCTTCCCGACACTCCAAAAACCCAACTAACCCGTAAAATAAGGTATTGGGTTAACATCGATGTTATTGCTTGTTCTCCATGCAGTTTTGATTGTGCATAGACCCCCTGTGGATTGGTAGTATCCAACTCATTATAGGAATCCTGTTTTAATCCATCAAAAACGTAATCAGTAGACAAATGTATCAAGGGTATATTCCAGAGCTGACAATAAGCAGCCAATTCTTTTACAAAATCCGCATTTACCGTTTCCGCTAAACAGGATTCCTCCTCTGCTTTATCAACTGCGGTATAAGCAGCTGCGTTGATGATTAAATCAGGTCGTTTAGCCGTTAAAAAAGTATTTACATCATGAATCCTGGAGCAATCCAGCTCCTGTCGTGTGGTGGCTATAATTTCATGATGAGTACGAGCAAATGCTGCTACAAGTTCTGAACCCACCTGACCATTTGCCCCTGTAATGAGTATCTTCATCTAATCTCTATATCTTGGTAAAAGTTGTGTATCAATACTGTTTAACGTTTTCGCTGCGCTATCCTTTGCTGAAAGTTGTATTTCCCCCTCCAACGGCCAGTCTATAGCCAGTTCAGGATCAAGATAACTGATTGAAAGCTCGCTTTCAGGATGATAATAATCGGTACATTTGTAAACAAAATCCGCCATAGGGCTCAGGACGTAGAACCCATGCGCAAACCCTTTGGGAACCCAAAATTGCCGCCTGTTTTCAGCTGAGAGAATAACCCCGACCCACATACCATAAGTAGGAGATCCTATTCGTACATCCACGGCCACATCAAAAACTTCACCTGCTAAAACAGAAACCAGCTTGCCTTGAGTTTTCTGACTTTGGTAGTGAAGACCTCGCAAAACACCTTTTTGGGAGCGTGAAAAATTATCCTGGACAAATGCATCCTGAATACCAAGCAATTCCTCATATCTTTTGACCTGAAAGGTTTCATAAAAAAAACCACGTTCATCACCAAAAATTCGCGGTTCTATTATTTTGATTTCAGGAATTTTTGTATCGATTATTTTCATACACATACCCATTATCTGCATCAACTTAAAAGATTTCTAAACAAACAACAAATCAATTTCATTAAGTAAATTTGCTCCTGCTTTACCATCCAGGGTGCCCCATTTGTTGCTGTCTTTAATTTGAGCAGATTGAAGCTGTTTATAAAACTCTTTTTCGACTAATAGATGCCTCAGTTGAGTTGAAAACTCATCGCGATCAAACAAGGTAAGTACACCATCTAATTGATTGTAATCATCATAACGGTAGCGATACAGATCATAATTAATTACGGGAATTCCACAACTTACTGCCATCCTGATTGTTGCGGAACAGGTAGCAACATAAATTGAGCTTAAAGGAATTACTTCAGCAATGTCACCTTTAAAAATAGTTATGGGATATTCATTAATATATTCAACCGATTCAGGTTTAATACGTGGGTGCAAATTAACTACAATATTATAATCAGTCGCATACTTCGATAATTCCGACATAACAAAACGTACTATTTCCTCATAATCTGAAAATTCCAGCTCATCCTTGCGACCAGTGCATTGATTTGGAGGTAGTGCACATAACAGCAATGGCTTTCCTGGTTGCATATTCAGCGATTTGTATAATTGCTCTCTGTTTTCATTTGAATTTTGTAATTTAAAATAGAGCTCATCATTATACAAAGCTCCTGTAGCCCGTAGATACTTTTCTTCAATGCCTGCTGATATATAATATTCTTTCATTGCATTGCTTTCCAAAGCCAGAAAATCAATATCACCACTATTTAATAGCCAGGGATTTTTCGGGCTGATTTGCAACATTTCATGAAACAAAACCAACTCCACGGGCAACAGCAATTGCCTGTCTTTATAGGTATGAATCCAATGAGGAAAAGCGAAGGCACACACTTTATTGTACAAATTAGATAAAGATCGTGATTTTTCCTTATAAAAGGCTTCAGACCATTCCAAAGTATTCGCGATTGTAAACGGAACAATAATGGATGCTATCCCCTGTTTCTTTCCTATATACACAAATAACTGAGTAAAATAAAATAAATTATGTTCAGGAAATACCATCAGTTTTATATCGTATTGTTTCAATATTCCTGGAATGTATTCACAATATCGATGAGCTAATCGAGAAATTGCCGGTAGAAAATAAGGCAATTTGTTCCAGACAAAAGAATACCCTGAGAGTAATAAATTAGATAGCTTTCGCTGCGAGTTCATCGGTGAGCCAGGCGATGTTGGTTTAAATAATTTATTATAAAAATCAATAAACGTTTTTGAGGTGAAATCAAAAAAGCCTATCTTGGACTTGGCATTTGAGTTACTCATTTTCTTTGCAAATAAACGGTGATACACAGCAAAAAGTGATTTAACGATAAAAGCGAAGGGCAGCAAGAGGTATTTAATAATTTCAAAAAACCACAACAAAAGAATAAAAAATCGTCTCACAATTCGAAACCACAATTTTATTTTTACGGATTTATTGGGATCGAAATTATTGATGTCAAAATAACAAATGTATTGTATGCCTTCTGCCTGGCATATAGCGATATGATGTTCTACTCCTTCATATTTTACATCAAAGAAAATAATCGGATGATACATCTTACTATTTTTCATAACGCGTGCAACACGGATTATTTCTTTAAAATGTGTTGAGATATGCACGTATAACAGCGTATTTCTTTGAGTATCATTAGTCTTCATTTAAGTAAATGCGTTCCTAAGCGATCGTACAGCTGAATGATTCGGGATCTTTAATACAGCGCTAAACTTGAATTTAAGTTGGTATCCCATCATCCTGAGCGTAGTGAAGGATCTCCAAATGCAGGCACTATACCATTTTCTGAAGTTCTCTCACTCACCCAAAATGCAGTGTTCCAAACTTATTGTTCCATTAAATAATAGCCAATTAACTTTCTTCAACTGCTGAATTAATTTCAGTTTCTATTTGAAATTCTTTACTTTTTATATGTTCAATATTCCAAACCAGCTTGGGTCTTAAAAGACCATCTGGCCAGTCACCAGTCCAATTGGAACGAACACCGACAGGCAATTGATCATCGATAATTTTCATGGATAAACATTCAATGCATTTAATTTCATTCTGATTATTATCCAGTTCGCTTAATACAACAGAAATCATGAATTGACCTTCATTTAAAAATTCTTTAGGAATAATAACAGTTTCTGTATACAAACCTTCTTCTCGCATTGGATGTTGCGCTAAAGCTGCATGATCCATGATGGTAAAAAGTTTTGCGCCCTCAAATGACGATAAATCAACTCGTACATTTAACCTGGCATTATTCTGCAATACATTAAACTTAATTTTCAAATGTACGTTTTCATTGACTGTAAATTTCTCCTGAGTCTGACCATCATCATTCAGAAGTTTCAATGAATGAAGGGTCACAGTGCTCGGTATCTGAGGAGCATTAGCTAAATCATGTTCCCAATTTTGTTCTGCGCACAGGACAAACTTTCTAACAGTTTCAACAGGCGTAATAGCTGGTTCAGGGGGTAGCACAAGTTCCGCAGCTGCTGGAACTATCAATTCAGGAGCTGAAGGTATTTCAATTCTTTCCTGATTTGGTTCAGATTCAGTTTTGGGTGCAATACTTCGAGTATCAATAATACGGCCATGAGACACTTCGATTACTCTTTTACAAATTGATTCAATAGCAATCATGTCATGGCTTACAAAAATAACCGAACGGCCATCATTGGCTACTTCCATCATTTTTTCTTTACATTTCTTTTGGAAATCTACATCACCTACTGCCAATACCTCATCTATCAATAATATTTCGGACTCCAGAAACGCAGCAACAGAGAATGCAAGCCTCATATACATACCTGAAGAATACCGCTTCACAGGGGTGTCAATCTGACCGCCCAACTCTGAAAATTCAACAATGTTTTTAAAAATTGAATTAATCTGTTGGCGGGTCAAACCATTAATTGCAGCATTTAAATAAATATTTTCCCGTCCAGATAATTCAGGATGGAAACCAGTTCCCACTTCCAATAAACTGATTAAGTGTCCCCGATAACGAAACTCTCCGTGACTGGGAGCCGTAATTCGAGAAAGAATTTTTAATAAGGTACTCTTACCCGAACCATTCTGTCCGATTAAACCAACTCGCTCCCCGGGACTTATTTGAAAGTTAATGTCTTTTAAAGCCCAGAAAAAACCGGGGGGAAGCCCTTCAGTTTGTTCATTAGAAACAACAACCTTGGAAGATGTGTTTTGTAATTCTTCAATATCACTAACTGGCGACTTGGCCGTACCGAACAGTTTTTTCTTAACTTTCCTAGATAATTGTTCATAAAGAGTGCCATGTTCGGAAGCTCCTGCACCCAACCTATATACTTTGCCTAAGTTATCTACTCTTAATATCCAGTTCATAATGCATCTACTAAAGATTGTTCATGTTTTCTAAAGGTAGTAAAACCTACCACGAATATTATAATTGCTGCAGAAAATCCGAATACGAATTGCTCTGGATTTGGCCAACTTCCCTTTAGCGCATCACGGAATCCACAAATAACCATACTCATAGGATTAAACTCGTACCATAGACGTAACCATCGAGGTGAAGCAGATATTGGATATAAAATTGGATTAGCAAAATAATAGAATTGTAATGCTAATGGTACAAATAATTTTAAGTCCCTGTATCGTGTACTAAATGGCGCCAATAACAAACCCAAACCCATTGCAAACATCGCTTGAATTAAAAATAACAAGGGAAAGAGTACAAATAAATGATAATCGAGTCTATGGTAAATACACGCGCAGATTACAATAAGCCCAAACCCAACAACGTAATCTACTCCCGCAGAGAGGGTATAAGTTCCACCTAATAAAAGTCGTGGAAAATATATCTTATTAACTAACCCGGCATTCCCTTCCACAGACCCCATGGTCAGGTTAATCATCGCCATAAAAGCATACCAGGGAATAATCGCCACAAGATAAAATAAAAGATAGGGCAATCCATCTGTAGGGATTTTAATCATAAATCCAAAAACAAAAGTAAATACCCCTACTGTAATCAAGGGTGATAAAACTATCCAACCAAAGCCCAATACTGTCTGAGAATAACGTACCTTAATATCTCTTGCAGTAAAGACCCAAAGCAACATTCTATATCGCCATATATCCAGGAGATAAGTTTTTAACGGCTGAATATCACCTGCTTTAATCACTGTTTCCTTCAAAGGTTTATTTTCGCTCATGATACTTAAACCACCTCGACTGTGTTTTGCTTGCATTTGAAAATATCATTCAAACAATGTATGACTCTGTCTATGTCACGGGAGCTTAAATTAGATCCCGAAGGAAGGCAAATCCCTTGATCAAATAAATAATCAGATACACTGAAATTCTCATCATGAGGATAATAAGCAGTACCAGAAAACAAGGGTTGTCTATGCATCGGTTTCCAGGTTCTTCTTGCTTCAATGTTATAAGGTTTCAATTGTTCTATAACTGATTCTGGTCTAATAGCGCACTGTTCCGGTTTAATAATCATGGTAGATAACCAACGTGTAGTAAACCCATTTTTAATCTCTGGCATCATTTCGATAAAAGGCAAGGATTCAAATGCTTCTTTATATTGATTAAAAACAGCTCTTCGAGCTTTTACCCGTTTCTCTAAAACTTTTAACTGCCCTCGTCCTATTCCAGCCAGGACATTACTCATCCGATAATTATAACCTACAACGCTGTGCTCATAGTGAGGTGCTGGATCACGTGCCTGAGTTGCTAAAAACCGGGCACGTTCAATTAATTGCTTATCGTCTGAAACCAGCATACCACCGCCAGAGGTGGTTATGATTTTATTTCCATTAAACGAGAACACGCCTAACTTACCAAAGGTGCCACTGTGCTTTCCGTTGTATGTTGCACCCAGGGATTCAGCGGCATCCTCTACTATAGGTACATTGTATTCCTCACAGATCGCACACAACGCCTCATAATTCGCGCTTTGGCCGTATAAGTTGACGATAACTACTGCCTTCGGTAATTTATTCTTTTCTTTACTTTCTTTTAAAGCTCTGGCAAGCGCAATTGGGGACATATTCCAGCTGTCGAGATCAGAATCGATAAACACTGGAGTTGCGCCCTGATAAAGTATGGGATTAACTGTAGCGACAAAAGTAAAACTGGATGCGAAAACGGTATCTCCCGGACCGACCCCTAATAAAACCAGAGCCAGATGAATAGCAGCTGTACCTGAACTCAGGGCGACTGCAGATTTTACGTTAATGTAATTAGCTACTTCTTTTTCAAATGAATCAACATTAGGTCCTAGTGGGGCAACCCAGTTGGTTGCAAATGCCTCCTGAACGTATTGTTGTTCATGTTCTCCAATATGAGGTGAAGACAGTAATATATTGGAAGACAGTTCTCTTCGGTGAATTAATCGTATGGGCCTGTTGTGTTCATCCAATACGGGAATATGATCCAATGCGAATTCTGTCATCAAATGATAAGCATCCTGGATGGTTGCTGATGCGGGTAGTGATTTGGATGAATGATCAGATAGCTGATCAAGCGTAGACTCCAGAGTACAATCCTTTAATAATAATCTCCTGATATCACCATCAGTTATAGTTCGGATAAAGCCATCTTCACTATCTACTAAAAACAATACTCCCTGTCCTGTCTCATCCAGTTTGCTCAAAGCCATTTTCAAGCTAAACTGTTTATTTACATATAAATCTTTGATAGTAATCATTTTATTCCTTTTATACTGCAGGGACACCTTTAACAATAGTGTTTGGTTGTACATCTTTAACTACTACTGATCCAGCACCTATTACTGCTCCATCACCTATAGAAACACCGGGCAAAATTACTGCCCCGGCACCTATTAATACTCGACTTCCTATCGTTACCTTACCGCCTAATGTACTATTTGGTGCAATATGTGAACACGAACCGACTATCACCTCATGATCCACAACTGCACTATGATTAATAATTGATCCCTCTCCGATATAGCTGTCAGGCCCTAATATCGCTTGCGCAGCGATAAACGTTCCTGATTCTATGTGTGATGATTTGGCAATAATCGCGGCAGGATGGACAATAGTGTACAATGAAGCCTTTTTAGAAATTGCTTGAATAATATTGAATCGAATCTGATTGTTGCCTATAGCAACATGCGCTAATCCAGTATACTCTGGCAGATCGTCCATAGTAGAATCAATCAAATGACCACTCAGTTCCTTGCCTAATAAATCCTTATTACTATCACAAAGAGAAATTTCAAATGTCTTATCGCACAAAGATAAAGCATCTAAAACTACTTTACTGTGCCCACCACAACCTATTATTTTTAATTTAGTATGCATTGCTTTTATTTAATATTTGAGAATCTAATGTCATTGTCTTTAAAATTTGATAACAACGTTCGCTCGTGTTCCCATCTCCATAGCAATTTATAATATTGTCTTTGGATTGATTTAATGCACCCTTTAATCCGGACAATACTGCTTCAAAGTCAGTGTTGACATCAATAACATTGTTGCTACGTTCTCGTAAATTTTGCCTGGTACCAACATTAACAACGGCCAGTTTGAACGAAGCAGCTTCAATAATTCCACTACTGGAATTACCCACCATCACATCCGAATTAGCAAGGCAATCAATAAACTCAGAGCGGTGAAGATGTTTAATGATTCGGATATCAGGATGATGCTCATATTCTTTAATTGCCTCTCTAATTAACTGACCACCTGCATCAGAATTTGGTTCAAGACAAATAATTTGCAACCCAGCACTTAAAGTTGCCTGAATTACATTCCGAAACTGAGTTTTGATCTCTTGATATTCTTGAACTACAGGATGATAAATTAATAATGCAATTTTCTGTTCTGGTATAAAACCATAGCGTTGGCAAAAGCTGATTCTGCTTGAAGTATTAAAATGTTTTATTTCATCCAATCCTGGTGCCCCGACTACGTAAATGGAGTCCTCTTTTTCTCCCATTTTGATCAGACGTTCCCTGGATGCTTCAGTAGCAACTAAATGAACATGCGACAATTTGGAAATAGCATGGCGAATCATCTCATCTACAGTTCCCGACCGCTCACCACCATGCAAGTGCACGATAGGAATATTTAAATGAACCGCAGCAATGGCTGCCGCCAGCATTTCACCTCTATCTCCCAACAAGAGAACGATATCGGGTAGTTCTCGTTCAAAAACTTCAGTGAAACCAATGAGTTCATAACCTACAGCTTTAGCCATAGTACTGTGATTTGTCTGTTCAACCTCAACGGGGATAGTGCCACAGATTTGAAATCCATCATGTTCAATTTCCTTTACAGTATGTCCATAAAGGCTTGAGAGATGCATCCCAGTCACACAGAGGTATAACTCCAAATCTTCATCAGAATTCAATTTTTTTAACACTTCACACATTAAGCCATAATCTGCTCGAGTGCCTGTAACATAAATAATTTTTCTTCCCATCACGAGTCAATATGTTCCCATAATAAGGTACTACCTGCTGGCAGATTCAAGCTCAATCGAGCTCCTACAACATTCGGTAATTCCGAAGGGCTAATCCCTGTGCCCGGTCTTAATAAAATTAAATCATCACTACTAATTTGATCGCCCTTTGACAAATCATGCTTTAAAGTAACGCTTCTTCTGACCAAAGCTCTTATCGGAATTTCATTTTCAGATGGTTTTTTCACGCCATTGCCTAAAGCCGATTCCGCATCTCGAATGGAGCTGACCATAGTTTTCAATTCATCAGGACTCATTGAAGCTAGATGATCGGGGCCCGAAAGCGTCTTATCCATAGTAAAATGCTTTTCAATCACGCAAGCGCCCATCCCTATAGCCAAAGTAGGAATCAGAGTTCCCAAAGTATGATCAGAATATCCAACTGGCAAATTAAACTCTTGGGCTAATGTCTGCATGGCTTTTAAATTAACGTCCTGATATGCAGCAGGGTAATTGGAGGTACAATGCAATAATACGAGATTTTGTGCATAAGCGTTACCATAGTAAGGCTTTACGACCTCAATTGCTGCGCGCACCTCATCCAAATCGCACATGCCAGTCGATATAATTAAAGGAAGCTTTTTGCTGGCACAATGATGCAAATAAGGGATGTTGGTTATCTCGCCAGAAGGAATCTTAAGGCGTTTTACTCCCAGAGAAACCAGAAAATCTATAGTCTGATTATCAAAACCAGTTGACATAAATTCTATGCCAATTGACTGAGCCAGCTCACTCAAAAGATAGTGATCCTCATCACTCAGTTCAAGAGCCTTAAGCATTTCGTATTGAGTAGTTGAATCAGGAGCGTTATTTTTTTGATATTCTGCTTTTCCAACCGTTTTGTTGACCAGGGTATCTGCTTTAAACGTTTGAAATTTGACTGCATCAGCTCCAGCTTTCTTTGCGGCATAAACCAGATCTTTCGCCAGCTGAATATCACCGTTATGATTTACGCCAGCTTCGGCGATTATAAAACAACTCATACAAGAACCTCTTCCTTCAATTCTAATAATTTTTCTACTAAAGCCCAGTCCAGAGAAGTATCGATATCTATAGATTCACTGGCACTGTCAATCAGTAAAGCTTTTGTTGGTTCACTATAAAATGTCTTATTTTTAATAATATGCTCTGTACTTGCAATGTAAATTGAACCATTCAGCCTGTATATCGGAGAGTCTTCTTTAGTAGCATCATTATTAATAAATACTTCAACTCGGGCTAAATTACCTTCTGCATCTATAGCTCGATACCAGGATGGTTTAAAAGATACTTTATTCACTGATACCACGCTATCACCAGTTTCTCTATGCATTTCTACTGCTTTTCTTATCGTCTCTGCTTTTCTGAATGGAGAAGTAGGTTGCAATAATAAAACACTATCAAAATGCCGATTGATTTGGGCATATCGGTCTAGAAGATCTATAACGGCAGAAATAACCTCTGAAGAGTCTTGTGCTAAATCATTAGGCCTAAGCCAGGGAACAGAAGCACCATAATTCATGGATACATCAGCAATTTCCTGACTGTCAGTAGATACAACGACCTCATCACAACAGGATGATTGAAAAGCAGCATTAATGGTATGAGCAATTAAGGGTTTTCCAGCAAGCAATCGTGTATTTTTTCCAGGCAATCTTTTAGAACCTGCTCTAGCTGGTATTATTGCTAAGACTTTCACTTAATTAATCCTAAATTTGTAAGAACTGCTGGATAATCTTCAATCCGACCTCACCACTTTTTTCTGGATGAAACTGGCATCCATAAACATTATCATTTTTAATGACCGCGCTAATTGCCTGACCGTTATATAAGACATCGGCCAATCGATTTTTGGGGGTTTCTGGAACGGCCATAAATGAGTGCACGAAGTACACTGATGATTTGTCGGGAATATTTTTTAAAATAGTATCTGACCAATTCTCACTTTGAGGTAGCGAAATCAATTCATTCCAACCTATATGAGGAATCTTATGGGGTACTCCATCAACTCCTTCCAAAGGTATAGAAACTACGTCACCGCTTATCAAATCCAGTCCTTGATGTGTACCAAACTCACAGCTTCTGGACAACATCATTTGCATCCCGAGGCATATTCCTAAAAACGGTTTACCGCTAGCAGCAAATTCTTTCACAGGATCAACAAAATTTAACTCAGTTAATCCCTTCATGCCGTCTGCAAATGCACCCACACCGGGCAGCACCAATCGTTCAGCTTTTAATATATCTTCTGGTGTACTTACTATATTGACGGTAGCATCAAAATATTGAAAAGCACGCGCAACACTTAATAAATTACCTACGCCATAATCAATAATGGATACTGAGCTCATAGGGTTCTCACATGAATATCGTTATCTAATGCATAATTTCTGATTTCGGACAAACTTAATCTTTTGTAATGCAATACATCCGCCATGGCTACTGCATCAGCCTTGCCTTCACGAATCACATCGGTTAAATCTTCCAATCGTCCCATACCACCGCTGGCAATTACCGGAATTGAAACAGCTTCTGACACTTGCTTCACCAATTCCAAATCAAAACCTTTGCGTGTGCCTTCCTGATCTATAGAGGTCAATAATATTTCACCAGCACCAAACTCTTCCCCATTTCTCGCCCAATCAACCACGTCCATAGCAGTATGCTCTCGTCCATTATCGGTCAGGACTTCCCATCTGCCGTCCGTGGTCCGCTTGGCCTCGATTGATAAGACCACGCATTGTGAGCCAAAACGTCTTGCAACATCAGATAAAAGAGATGGATTTTTAGTAGCTGCCGTATTGATTGCCACCTTATCAGCGCCACAGCGTAGTAGCTGCTTAACATCATCAACACTACGAATACCACCACCTACTGTAATCGGTATGAATACATTTTCTGCTGTTGTTTTTACAATATCAGACAGATTATTACGTCCATACAAAGAAGCAACTGTATCCATATAAATGAGTTCATCAGCGCCTTGGGAATAGTACTGCATCGCAAACTCATTGGGATTACCAACCACCCTCAGACCTTCGAGATGAATCCCTTTAATGAGATTAGGACCTTTTATATCCAATCGCGCTATCAGTCGGACATTACTCATCAAACTGTCTCCAGATATTCCGCTGTAGTTTTTTCAAGATTGGTAACCTGGTGTCGTAATAGCCACTGATCACCCTCTTTCTTCCAAAGATGAGGGGATCTGAATGTATCAGCCAAAGCCATAAAATAAGCTCTGTCCATAATAGGTTGCTCAAACATTTGAGAAGCTATTGGAAAATCTTTTGAGTTGATGCTTAAGTATTTAAATATTTCTTCAGCAAATCGCTCAGGGAACTCCAGATCGAACCGCTTCACCAAAGCCACACCCTCTTCTCGAGTAATATCACCAGACCTTATTTCCTGAGAAGCATCGTAGGTTGCTCTACCAATACCAAATTTTGTCAAGGTAGTGAAGTAATGAAAATCATCAATTTTATCATCAATACTGTTGTATTTGCTGTATGTTCCAGGTGTTCTTTCCGGTGATGCTTCAAAACCGCCATGTTCTACAGAGTAGTAATAACAGCTTTGAGGATGCCATTTCAAATAATAGCCAAGATAATGCACCTCAATTTGTTTTTCTTCAATTTGCTGAGGATCTGCAGGCAAGTAAGCGTCCAAATCACAATTGACTAAACCATAATTTTCTTTTAGTTCTTGAACTGATGTTCCACCTAAAAATACTTTGCTCTTATCTTCAGCGGTAAAGTATTTCCAGTCACGTTTAGCAGATTCAGTATCACCTATTGGATTACCGTATTCAGCTTCATTTTCGCCATAGACTACCAGTTTAATGTTATGCAGCAGTGCCATTTTGGGAGCATATGCCTTTTGACCAATCATAAATGGCTGAAATGGGTGGAATAAATTTTCAACAGCTAATCGAGTTACTAAACGATGGACTCGACCGTTCGGTGTAAATAAATGATTATCAAAACCGGCGTGTAACCAGGATTGGAAATTTCTCCAGCCCCAGGGAGTGTACATATGAGGTGCCCAGGTAACAGTCAGAGGGTTCATACCGTATTTGTATTTTAGTATATGTGCGGCATAAAAACTGTCTTTGCCCCCAGAACCTGGAACTACGCAGTCATAAGAACCGTCCTTGCTTCTGAATCGGTCACAAAGCTCTCTTAACTCAGCATCCCTTTCTTCCCAGTTGATGCCCGCTTTTTTACGTTCCGCAACGCGGCATGCATCACAAATTCCTTGATCATCAAAATGGATGGTGTTTTTCTTTGATTCCTTTTTGTGTTCATACTCAACTGCAGAATTAGGCCGTTGATTTGAAATAACGCAACTTCTGCAAAATTCTACATTTTGAGGTAACCCATATTTCGTTTGAAGCTGATCTGCGGGAAGCTGAAAGCTCGATAAATCTATAGACTTTGGTGCAGAAATTTTACTCATAACAATTCCTTTCTGGCGTGTACAATTTTTATAATTTCGGCAGTATACAATAAAAATCTTGGCTATTAAACAAATCCCGTTATCAAATCAATGAAGATTGTGAAGTTGAAATATTTTCATCATTCACCTGTCGCCATTTGCCCCTTTTTAAGGATATACTTGAAAAATAGTATTAAACAGGAATTTTGCATGTCCTTGAAGGCCATGTATAACCAAATCGCTGAGAATTATGCTACCGCTAATCGCTTTGGAGCTATTAGTGAGAGTCATCATGTTGCTATTGAACAGATGAGGAAATTTCATTTGGGTGTAAAACCCAATTATAAAGTTCTTGATCTGGGAGTTGGCGACGGTGCTTTTCTGCGCAAACTTCAAAGCATTATGCCGTCAGCAGAGTTTACTGGTATCGACGTTTCTTCTGAAATGTTAAAACGTGCCAGTGAAACCTTAACGTTAAAAACCATAGAAACCAGTGCCGCTGATGCGAGTAAATTCTTGCCTCCGCACAGTCAGGATTTGGTTCTTGCTCATTTCATTAATGCCTATATCCCCATCAATGTATTATTTGATGAAGCAAAATTGCTAACACGGGCTACAGGTCATTATTCAATGATCACCACGACCTATGATTCATTTCCTGTCGCGCAACAGCAATTAGCTGAATTTATAGCCCAGGACTCTTTATTGAGTAGTGTGGTTGGTCATTATTATAAATCCATAGTCAAAAATACTACGGTTGCGGCTAATCTCGATGAATTGATGCTCGCCTTTAAGCAACATCAGTTTGACATTGTTGATCACAAACGTCTGGAAATACCGATTACGCTTAATAACATTGACGAATTGGCTCTATTTGGTATCGAAGGCACCTGGTTTCTCAATACCTTATCAATACGCATGTTACCTAAATATTTTTTGATTCAGCGATTGAAAAGACTGTTCAGTAAAATTTTCACTTTCCCTTATCATGATACTCATATAATAGATGTAGTCCTTGCAAAGAAGTGATAATCTGTTCTCATAAAACAGTTTAGATACGTATTTTCAAGGACGAGGTGTGAAATTGATATCTGAAGCGATTAAAAATTATCTTCCTGAATTAAGTCTAAGACAAAAACAAACCAATAATATTATCTTTATTACCTTCTGGAGCCAATTCTCAGTCTACGCGCTCAATACTGTATTGATATTATTTCTAACACGCCCCATTCTTTCACAAGGTCTAGGTTACAGCCAGGCTAAAGCGTATGCATTTATTGGTGTGACCCAGGCAATGGGGTATTTGATGCCTGTATTAGGTGGTTACATGGCGGATTCGATTGTGGGCATCAGAAGATCCATACTTATTGGCAGCATCATGCTGGCATGTGCTTATTTACTGGTTATGCTCAGTGGATACACAACAAGCTCCTTGGGAGATCGGCTTTTTATTGCTGCTTTTGCATTCATTCCGGCTACCAATTCGTTGTTAATGGGCACGTCATCCAGTATGGTATCTCATATTTATTCGGATGATGCGATAAAAGCAAAATCCGCAATGACTTATTATTATATGGCCATTAATGTCGGTGCACTACTGGCTACTCTAATCGCACCGGCATTATTAGACAGCAGATACGGGCCTTTGTCAGTATTGACGCTGACTTTTGTTGGGAAATCTATAGCAGCATTGAATTTTGCCAAACGATATTCAATTTATGAATCGGTTATCTGGGGTAAGGATACTTCCAGACTGTCAAAACAAGGTATTTTTCGTTTAACAGGGTATATTGCCGTCATTTATTCAATGACCTTATACGCATATTCCCATGTTTACCTGGCCAGCACCTTGATTGCAGTCGGGTGTAGTGTTGGAATCTTCTGGTTTATAGTACAGACCGCTCTGCTTAATGGAGAAACTCGCAATAAACAAATGATAGCAGTGCTATTGATAATAGAAGCGGTGGTGTTTTTTATCATTTACAATCAAATGAACAGCACTCTGGTTTTATTCGCCAAAAATAATTCGGATCATAATTTATTAGGGTTAAGCGTCTCTGCGGCACAATATCAAATGCTCAATCCTTTATTAATATTAATAATAGGCAGTCAGCTTCCCCGGTTTTACCAAATGTTTTCCCGTTTCACTATTCCCTATCAATTTGCTGCAGGAACCATGCTCTCTGGCTTGGCATTACTGATCATGGCTTTTGCTGCTACCAAAGCAACCGAGGGAATAGTGAATGGTAATTACATTGCCTTAACGTATATTTTAATTTCAATCGCAGAATTATGGGTCAGCGCCATAGGTTTAAGCATGATTGGCTTGTATTGTGATGGACGCACTATAGCATTTGCCATGGGAGTCTGGTATTTGGCAAGCTCCATGTCCAACGCAATTTCAGGAAGGCTTGCTGGCTGGGTTGCCATACCGGAACAGATTCAAAGTGCTACGGAGAGCCTGCCCTATTATAAAAACTACTATTCCATCATGGGAATTTGTGCTTTGGGTATTGGACTTTTAATGCTATTTATCGCCTATTTATTACAAAAGAGCATGAGGAAAAAAGGAATAGAACTCGCATGAACAATTTTTAGTCATTTAAAGAGGAAATAGTAAAAGGTTCTATTCATATTCTATAGGTAGTTACACTGGGTTCGTTTATTTCTTTATCGCTGGAGAGAACTGACTCAGACTGATTTGGATTAAAAAATGAAACTCGATTTCGAACTGCCAAATCGGGTAGAGCCGGTATTTCTTCACGCTCTGTGACTCTCGTTTCAACAGTATTGCCCACACTTCGGGACTTATTAAAGCGTGCAAGATAAAATTGTAACAATTCAATTTTACTATCAATCCAATGGATATGCTGTTTAGAATCACTTAACTGCATAAAATTACTGTGCAACGCCATCAGCTCACTGCCAATCACACTGTTTACCAGGCTTTTAAGAGAAAATATAGTACAACTTCCTCCCTCCTGATAAAAGTGCCTTCGATTACAGACTGTGCGCCGGTAACGTTTCGATGGATTTAAAGGATCCTGGCTGTAATATTCAAGAGGAAAAGAATATGATATCCCACTAAGCAACTGCCTGAGGTCATTAAGTCGAGTCCATTCATTTGCTTCATCGCTGCCTGGAATGGAAAAAGAAGTATCAGAGCGCATCAAAGCCGGCTTTCTATACAGTTTTAATTGACGCTCCACCCTGATTAACTCTTTCAAAGTAAATTCCATTGCCTGTTGATATTCTAATGGTTGGCTACGTGGATCGAGTTTTGATTTGCTATAAACACCATTCTCAAAAGTTAATGGCTCTAATTGAGTTACATAGGTTCCTGTACATGTTTTTTCAAATGGATTAACTTCGTAAGGACCAATTCCCAAATTATCCTCAATTTTAAAATATTCATAAAAAGATGGTTTTTCATTAAATCCAGCTCTAGTACCATCAGCCAAATAACCAACCTTGATTATTCTAAAAACAGACGAATGTCCTCTCATTCCTCCGCCCTGAAAGATAAGCTCATCGGTATCAGATTGCATTTCCCTGCCAGGAAAAAATCGGGGCATGGAAATATAAGAGTTATCACTTACACAGATAAAGGGACAACCATATAACATTGCATTCAGATTTTGCTCTATTAATGAGAATGCAAGGCATTGTACTTCCTCAGATAATGTTCTGAGCACAGGATATTCCATCAAAATAGGACTTGAAAAAGTACTCAACAATTGCTGATCCAGATATTTGACGAATTTTGCGTCAGTTTTTAAACTTTGCTGTAATTTCCCTTCTGGTGTATAAGCAGCTAAAAGAGATGCGGCGTATTTTAATCCGTCATATTGATATTGAGCTAAATTATCTCGATTAACTTCTGCATAGATCTTTAATGAAAGTGAGTAAGCACTCACCGCCTGAGGGGTTTCAAGTTTTATTCCATTTTTAATGTGATTGGAAAAATCTCTGGCCAGCATCATGGATTGATCCAATCGGCTTTGTAACCGATAGTCCACAATCAATTGTTTTAATCGATGCAAATGATTTAAATGATTCTGCATTACAGACTTATTTTGTACTTGTTTTATCTCAGCCCTGGGATACTTATAGTATGCACCTAATAAATGCCAAATCACTGTGGCAGGTACCTGGAGCGATTCAGTTTGTAATATAGGATTATAGCTAATGAGGGGATCTAGATAATTATACTGAGAGATAAAATTAAATTGTGATTGAGGTGAACTAAAAGTGAGATGAATCGATGAGAAATCCTTATATTCTCTCAAACGAATTAAGTCGACGCCCATAAGTAAAAAATAGTTATTGAGCCACAGTTCAAAAGATTGCTGCAATAAATTAGTTGTCCAATAAATCCCCTGCAGCTGATTCAATAGAAATTGATAGTTATCGAAAGGGATTATAATTCCGCCGTGATAAGAAATGTTGAAACAGCGTCCCCCTGCTTCCTCAACCATTGTAGACATCGTTATGGTCCGATCAGCTAATGCAGGGATAAGGACGCAATTGAGGATTTTTCCTTCAGTAAACTCAACAATACCCAAGACCTCAAAACACCATTCTTTAAAAGTCATTCAACAACTGTCTCTAATGAAACCAAATTGGGCTTATTGTAAACCACTTGTTAAAAAAGGTGAACCAGAATATGAGGCATTTAAGTATAATAAACTCTACTTAAATTATTACTTAGGTTCTTCCAAACCTAAATTATCTCGTTTGAAAACGCGATCGGCTCTGTAACTGGATCGCACTAAAGGTCCAGATGCTACTTCAAAAAAGCCTTTTTCCAGGCCAATTTGTCTTAATTCGGCAAATGTTTCCGGGGTTACATAACGTGCAATTGGCAAATGATTTTTTGTCGGTTGAAGATACTGCCCTAAAGTTAGGATATCCACTTGATGGGCTCGCAAATCATCCATGGTCTGAATGATTTCTTCATTCGTCTCGCCCAAGCCCAGCATCAGACTGGTTTTGGTTAAAACATCAGGTCTGTATCGTTTTGCAAAAGCCAATACTTTTAACGTTTGATGATAGCCTGCTCGGTTATCTCGAACTGGGTGGGTCAAACGCTCTACCGTCTCTACATTTTGCGCAAAAACATCAACACCGCTATCCAGAAGAATGGCTACATCGCGTTCAATACCCTGAAAATCTGGCGTCAATGCCTCCACTTTGGTTCGTGGAGAACGTTGTTTGATCGCTTGAATCGTTTTGGCATAATGATTTGCCCCACCATCAGGTAAATCATCTCTGTTGACCGAAGTTAAAACAACATAATCAAGATTCATTAGAGCAACGGTATTTGCTGTGTTATCAGGCTCATTCTTGTCAAGCCAACCATGAGGATTCCCGGTATCAACAGCACAAAATTTGCATGCTCGAGTACAAACGGCTCCCATGAGCATAATAGTTGCGGTTCCATGCGACCAACATTCCGCAATGTTAGGGCATTTGGCTTCCTCACATACCGTGGCCAGACGATGCTTTTGCACCTGTTCCTTAACCTGGTTGTATGCAGGGGTGGTGTGATTTACAATTCGTAACCATTTGGGTTTTGGCAAGCGCTCATGAGTGAGACCGGTTGACTTCACTCCATCTTTAATTGCGGTAACCCCATTTGAGGTTTTATATTTTTGCCCGCTTTCAACAACAACTGGAATATCAATCAGTTTACTCATAGTACTGCCCTAAAAACCAAGATTTTAGATAATCCCAAATCATGGGTACAAGATCAAGTCTAATTTACTTCAAGCAAAAGGACTAATCGAGCACAAAAGCACTCTTTACAAGCATCATTAAAGTATTTCAATTCGATTTCGCCCACTGTTTTTCGCTTTATACATCGCCTTATCAGCTCGCATGAATAAACTTTCAATATCATCACCGTCAACAACAGTTGTTAAACCAAAAGATATGGTCACATCAACTTTTTTATCTCGATAATAAAACTGACAGTCTTCGACGAGTTTTCGTAAATTCTCCAAAACAGAATGAGCCTGATGCCCGGAAGTATCTTCAAAAATGAACACAAATTCTTCACCGCCGAATCGAGAAATAAAATCAAGCTTGCGAACTGACGATCTCAAAATCATGGCTACCTTTTTGAGAACCTTATCCCCAGCCAAATGTCCAAAATTATCATTGATGTGTTTGAAGTGATCAATATCTCCTACAGCCAGGGATAATACTTTGGAATGAACTTTCCATCGCTGAAATGAATCCAGAATGTGCTCTTCATAAGCTTCACGATTCGGTAAGCAGGTTAAACTATCATGATTTATTTTATATTTTTGAAAAGAGAGAAGATTCTTTATTTCATCTGCATAATGCTCAGAATCGGCCAGTTTTGATTGTAATGTTACTATCTGCTGTTCCAATTCTTTTTCACGCAGCTGTTCATTCTCTCGAAATGTTCTTATTCGTTCTCCGATATGATCCAGATTTTGACTAATTTTTGCCGACAACTCTTCAATAGTTTTTGAATTATCCAAATGATTCTTAATCTGATCAATATTATCTTGAATTCCATGCTCCAACTGACGGCATTCAGACGAGGAATCCTTATTGTTTTTTGAAGACTTCTTTAAATACAGATCAAAATCATGAAGCTGATTGGTTAATTGGTAAAGAAAACCTTTAAATCTGTTTTGCTCTAAATTAAAAGCATCAACAACCAAATCCGTTAATCCATCAATTATTTTATTTAAATCTTCATTGGTTAATTGATGTTCCAAAATTATTTTTATCTCTTCTCTTTTGGCATCCAAATCCTTAGGAATGGATAAATGATCAATTAACTGATACAGGCTATCATTAATTTTTAAACTAATTTGCCCTTCTTTAATTTGTAATGTCTGAGGTGTAGATGAATCCTTGGAGCGCTCCTCAAGGTCTTTAATTACAGAAGATACACATTGGGTAAGTACTTGATTAAAATGAACCAGAATAGCCTGATTCTCTACTTCTGAATCCAGCATTTTTTGTAATTTGGTCACGGCTCTTTTATCATGAGATTTATTGGCAAGACGACTTACCGAATCAACACCCTGTTTAATTAAACCTGAAATCATCCTGGAGCTTTCAGTGTTTTTATTTTTTATTTTGGTAAATAATTCAACCAGAGCATTTACCTTTTTTTCCAATGCAGCAGGATCAAATTCTGCATCTAGTTGATCACGAAATTTAGAAAGTTGCTCATCCATATCATAATGAACACCCAAGGGTGTGATGATCAATTGATTGATTGCATTTTTTAATGCATTAATCTGCAATTGCATTTTGTCGCATTTTGTTTCATAACGACCAATGGTATTAATTATTTTCTTCTTAAGCTCTTGATCGATCATTTAAGAAATCCTTTTCTTAAGTCATTTTTTCTGTCGTTTTTTTACTATTTCAAGTAATAATTTAGCATGCGATCCATCACAAAGTGGCGGATTTTTAGTTTTTTTGCAATTACAAAAATAAACTTCTTCTGATAAATCAGCTAAATAATATACCGATTGAGTCCCACAATCTTGTTTATCGCAAAAAGGTTGGTTATTACTTCTGCCACAACTGCACCAATAGTATTCCTCACCTTGCTGGACTTCTACGGCAATCGGAAATAAATGTGTGTATTTTGAATCATCCATATCAGGAATTCCTCCCTATACATCACTCAGTATCATGACCTTATCCATAATTAAGTGTATTCTACAAATCCATAAAGGATCAAAACTCTGCATTTATTTTATTGTTCAATCGTTTCACTGCCCTCGGAATCTGCTTAAAATCCAACCACATACAAATAATACGAGTACCGTTATTAAAGACAGTGCCAAGTTAGCCAAGGCCAAGGGATAAATGATTAAAAGTAATCCTATAGCCATGATGTATAATAATCCAATCGTATTCAACTGATTCCGGAACTTTGCTAAAAATTCCATACGAATGAGCAGGATGTACAACACAAGAGTAATAAACAAAAATAATAAATAAATACCCTGATATGCTAATTGATATACTATCAGTTGGGCATTATTTAACTGCTGATTATATAACCATTGCCCAAAAATATACGACCAGTTCATGATACAGGTTTGTTGATAGGACTGAATCATAAATGCCAGCAAAAAGGTCAGTAAAAAGAATAAATGAGTTGATGAGCGCTTTCTATAAAACTGCCCCGCCAGATAAAAGGTAAATAAACCCGTTAATACCGCCGGTACCCGAAGCAAAGAAAACAATCCAAAAAAAGTGCTCGCATGAGCCTGTTGGAAATAATGTACGCCCCCAATAGTCAAAATAAATAATATCCCGGCCATAAACTGATTTTTTCTCTCCTCCTGAAGAAAAAGAAGCGCAAAAAATCCAGCAAGGCAAAAGAAAGCGCAAGGATTAAACGCATCCATTAGTGCAATGGTTCCAATATATTTGGCTGCAGATGGCTTTTCTATCATCGATGAATCAAACAAATTAGCATGTGCCCAGCGTTTTAATACATTAACGGTAACTGGTGATAATGTTCCTTTTTTTTCAATTTCATTTTTACAGTAGGTCAATCCTCGGAGCAGATCTTTTCCAGTAGTCTGATTTGATGCAAATCCAATCCAGCGCGAATTACAAAAAAATACAGAAGGCACACTAAAATCGTACATATTCTGTTCTGAGAGTAATTGATTAAACCGAGTCAGTGCGTTTTTATCTTCATTAATCACATAACGCTGTACATGCAACCAGGGAGTGTTCGCTTGCAGTTCAGTAAAAAACGCATCTGCTTTATGACAATACTTACACGTCGTAGATAAGAACAGTTCAACATTAATAGTGACCTCTTTATCTCCTTTGGAGGTATACCAGACGGAGGGAGTATCAGCTGCACAAAGATTGATGCATACCGCCAGAAACAAAAAAAAGATCCGTAATGTTGTAGTCATAGATTAATTATTTAATTCAAAAGTTTACTATAGCACTCGGGAATCATTTTGAGCAATGAAGTCTCTACAATGAATTCAAGAATCAAATGAGCATCAAATATAAGTGCGCTCATTGTACAATTGAGAAAGAACACAATTTACATATGAATGTACTGTTCCAGATGCTCTATTACTCTTGATTTGTCATCGAGTAAATGCAAAAGCAAATCTCCAATGGACAATATCGCCAGAAACTCTTCGTTTTCACGAATCAGAAGATGTCTTCTTTTCGTCTGGGTGATTATTTGCATGGCTTTTTCAACAGTATCATGAGGACTGAGTATGCTGACATTCGAATAGACTATTTCAGATACTCGGCCTGTATTGAGATCCACACACCGATGCAAACAGGATCGCACAATATCTCGTTCACTAACAATACCAACCAGTTGATTATTCTCATCGACGACCACAACTGCGCCTATATCCTGATCCACCATTAAATCAATACATCTTTTTACACTTTCGTGAGGATGGATGTAAACAATTTTCCGTGGTGGCATGGGTAACAAACTGTAAATTAAGTGAGCCATTTCACTCTCCATGAGTACAAAGTACCATTATTGCCAACTTACTGTATAAATATAGCACAACAGATGAGCTCTTTAGATAATGTTGCTTATTATTTAATCACTGAACAAGGGAAATACCCTATCAGGTTAATTGACTACACACTCAGACGAATAACTCGAAACTTTAAGAAAGAAATATATTTGAAGTTGTCAAAAGGAAGCATTGGGGGCAAGAATTATGCCCCCTGTATAAAAAGATAAAAACCAGGGTCTGTTGACAATTCAAGTTTCGACGTCCCGCGACTTGTTCGCGGGATCCAATTCAATCTTTATAGGCGCAATATATTCTTGTTTTGCGCACGATCTATCGATTCCGCGAACAAGTCGCGGAAAGTAGAATTGAAAATAATGAAATGTCAACAGCCCCTAATTTATTTATTATTTGAAAATAATCAACAAATTAATTCACTACACGCCAGGAACCATCAGCCTGACGACATGCCTTACCGTAGATTTGCTGTGTTTTACCGCCGATTAAGGCTTTGGTTATGTATTCACGACAAGGTTGTTGTGCTTGATAATAGGTTCTTGTTGGTTGTACCGTATAACGATTTCCATTATCAGGATTAGACCATACCACTGCCCTGCCTGTTGGAGCAGTTTCTAAAGCGCGCTGCATCTCCAGACGATCCTGCCTGTCCATAGTTTTACCAATTTGACCGCCTAAGTAAGCCCCTAAAAGAGCGCCTCCAGCTGCAGCCATTACTTTTCCTGAACCGCCGCCAAATTGACTGCCTAATAATCCACCGACAACACCACCTGAAATTGTACCTACGCCTTCATTATTTATTGGCGCACAACCAACTAACAAAAACGACAAAGATAACGATGCAACAGTTAATTTTTTCATTACAGTTCACCTGATTAATGAGTTACAAATCGGTTGTCATTCTACCATCACGATCAGATATTATCCATAGTTTGGTATTTCACCTCAAATTACAGTTCCATAAATAGGAACCAGCAAAGATAATATCCTATCAAGACACTAATCGTGACGCACCCGTTCGGAGATCTGGCATAACAATTCATAGCCTATAGTTCCAGCAGATTGCGCAATTCGTTCAACCAGAATATGATTTCCCCAAAGTTCAACCGGATCACCTATTTTAACTTCAGGATGATCCGTTAAATCAACTGCCATCATATCCATGGATACTCTACCGACAATAACCACTTCTTTGCCACAAACCCAGACCGGTGTCCCGGGAGTGATATGTCTGGGATATCCATCACCGTATCCTGCCGCGACAATGCCTATCACTGAAGGTTTATCACTTTTCCACGTGCCGCCATAACCCACTTGAGCGTGAGCAGGATGGTAATGGATGGCACTAATAGCAGACATAAAGCGCATTACCGGAATGAGTCCCAATTCCGGAGCCGTCTGATGTGCAAACGGTGATACGCCATAAAGCATAATGCCAGGCCTTACCACATCACCATGAGTTTCTGGAAATGAAATGATCGCTGCTGAATTAGCAACACTGCGCTGACTGAATCCAGGTACGTTTATATTCTCAAATAAAGAAATCTGGTGAAGATTCTCTTGTCTATGAGATTCATCAGCACAAGCCAAATGAGTCATTAACCCAATATCCTTATCAACCCATGGACAGGATTGCAAGGCACTCATTATGTCCTGAATCTCCTGGACTTTAAATCCTAATCGATGCATACCCGTATTGACCTTAACCCATAGTTTAATTGGGCTAGGTAACGGAGTATTCATAAGCCATTCTAATTGATGAGGATGATGCAGCACGCAACCGAATTGATTTTGAGCGACGATCAATAATTCATCGGGACTGAATACTCCCTGAAAAAGGATGCATTGAGTCTGACTCCCCATTGCTCTGATGGCTAGGGCTTCTTCAAGACAGGCTACTCCGAAGCCATCTACCTGACCTTCGAGTACTGGGAT
The DNA here is from genome assembly GCF_003990085.1 of Legionella sp. km535. Classification (NCBI taxonomy): domain Bacteria; kingdom Pseudomonadati; phylum Pseudomonadota; class Gammaproteobacteria; order Legionellales; family Legionellaceae; genus Legionella; species Legionella sp. km535. The sequence continues at coordinate 93,068 of NZ_RZGU01000002.1, forward strand.
CACCGCTTTAATACCGCAGCCATAGGCATTGGCTTTAACCATGGCAATTATTTTTTTACCTGGAGCAAATCGCCGAATCTGTAATAAATTATGCAATAGCGCACTGGGTTCTATTACCAGTCTGGTAGGTCTTGACACCTTAATCTACCCCTTGATACCCATTGAAAGCCAAATCCTCAAATCGAGTAAATTTACCAAGGAACGCTACTCGAACTTTACCAATTGGTCCATTTCTTTGCTTGGCGATGATAATTTCAGCCGTGCCTTTATCAGGACTATCCTCATTATAGACCTCGTCTCGATAAATAAAGCAGATTAAGTCCGCATCCTGCTCAATAGCGCCCGATTCCCTTAAGTCAGACATAACCGGACGTTTATCAGCACGTTGCTCCAAACTTCGATTCAACTGCGACAACGCAATTACAGGTACCTGTAATTCCTTGGCCAGAGATTTCAAGCTTCGTGAAATTTCAGATATTTCCGCAGTTCTGTTGTCAGCACCAAAACCTGGTACTTTCATTAATTGCAAATAATCCACTACGATTAACCCCAAAGCGCCATGCTCTTTTGCCAAGCGTCGGGCACGAGCTCTCATTTCCCCGGGACTTAACGCTGGAGTATCATCAATAAAAAACGGCGCTTCAGAAAGCATGTGTACGGCAGAGGTAACACGAGGCCAATCATCATCATCCAGTTTACCGGTTCTGATACGATGCTGATCGATACGCCCCAGAGAAGACATCATTCTCATCGCCAGTGAATCCGAGGGCATTTCCATAGAAAAAACCAATACTGGTTTACCCACTTTAATCGCAGCATGCTCCGCCATATTCATAACTAATGTTGTTTTACCCATGGACGGACGACCGGCAACGATAACGAGATCGGATGGCTGCAAGCCTGATGTCATTTCATCTAAATCCGATAGTCCCGTTGGCAGCCCGGTAATTGCATCGCCACTGTGATACAGAGCATCGATTTTTTCGACTGCCCGAACTAAAATCGATTTAATATTTTCAGGACCACCATCGCCTCCGGTTTGCTCCCCGATGGCAAATACTTTAGATTCTGCCAAATCCAATAATTCAGGTACTTGCCTTCCTACGGGATTATATGCTGAATCAGCAATCTCTGTCGCTACAGCGATTAACTGTCTTTGGACTGATTTTTCTCGTACGATATCTGCATAGGCCGACACGTTAGCGACACTTGGGGTATTATTCGCCAATTCAAATAAATAAGCCTCACCGCCAGCATCATCCAATTCATTATGAGACTTTAAAGCATCAAGAAGAGTCACGACATCAAAGGGTTGATCCTTTTTGGCTAAAGCGGCAATAGAACGAAATAAAATTCGATGTTCCGTACGATAAAAATCTGCCTCACATAATTTGGTACTGATTTTGTCCCAAACCTGATTATCCAGCATTAAACCACCGATAATAGATTGCTCTGCCTCTGCAGAGTGAGGTGGCCTTTTCAGGGGATCAACTGATTTTTTAGAAGTTTGAAGCTCTAGCATGGTTGCGGCACAATAGTTAAATTAGATAAACTTTTTCAGGTCTATCATTGTAATGTGCTTTTAATAAAAAAGGCACACTTTAGTGTGCCTTTTTATATTATTTTTTAAAATTGAGTTATCTGACCCAGGTTTGAGTACGACCCAGAACAGAAACTCCAACATAACCTCTTACATACAATTTGTTACCTTGAAGGGTCATCTTGGCTTTATAAATTTTACCCGTTTTAGGATCCAGGATTGATCCACCACCCCAAACACCATTACCTTCGTCTTTTAATCCCCAGATAAAACCAATTCCCTGAATTTTCTTATCTTTGAATGCTCCAGGGCATTTTGAACAAATACCAGTATCACCGGGTTGCGGATAAACTTTAACTATATATCCACTTAAAACACCATTAGAGATAGACAAATTAACTACAGCTCTCTTGGCACCTGTTTTATCATCAATTGTAGTCCAGGTTCCAGCAGGTGAGCCTGCAGCGATGGCTAAAGGCAAGTAACATACTGCGATCAAAAAACCACAAAGTGACTTCCAAACGTTCATAACTATTCTCCATGATTAGCAACCACTAAAAGCATAAGCTATGATTAACAACTTTGCCAATATTATTTTTAATTCATATATTTATCAATAATTTAAGAGCATACGGTTCATCATAAAAATATCAGTATCAAGCTGCCTGATTGCTCACAACCAGGATTTTATGCACAAACTATAAGCTTCGATTCAGAGGTGCTACCATTGTATCAATCTAAGCCGAAATCCCGCGGCGAAGACCGCGGGATCTAATACTTCAATGCCACCATCATGGATCCCGCGGTCTTCGCCGCGGGATTTCGATTGAGATGTGAGCTTTTCTTAGTGAGTGAGATTGTACACGATCCGCCAAATCGTATTGAACGGGCAGATTTGAGTGCAGGTTGCACGATCTCGCCCGATGAAAAAGCGCACACCGACATTATGGAGCAACAATGTCTCAGCATCCGGTAGCTGCCATTGTATCAATCTAAGACGAATTCCCGCGGCGAAGACCGCGGGATCTAATACTTCAATGCCACCATCATGGATCCCGCGGTCTTCGCCGCGGGATTTCGATTGAGATGTGAGCATTTTTTAGTGGGTGAGATCGTGCAAGATGCACCAAATATGCCCGTTCAAGTGAGGGGCATGAAAAACTGATCCAGATCTGCTTCCGTCAAAGTCAACGTCTTCGACGCATCCGAAGACAAAATTCCATCGACCAACAACCGTTTTCTCTCCTGCATTCCCAAGATCGCTTCTTCTACAGTCCCAGAAGTTATTAACTTATAAACAAAAACCGGATTTTCCTGACCTATCCTGTGCGTTCTATCCGTTGCCTGATCTTCAACGGCAGGATTCCACCAGGGATCGTAATGAATTACGGTATCCGCCCGTGTCAAATTAAGCCCAGTTCCACCGGCTTTTAGACTGATTAAAAATATTGGTATGATGCCTTTTTGAAATTGATCAACCAAAGCCTGTCTGTTTTGGGTTTGTCCCGTTAATTTCAAATAATCGTATTGTCTTTCGTTTAATTGCTCTTCGATTAATTGCAACATTGAGGTGAATTGAGAGAAAACCAATACTCGCCGCCCCTCTTCAACCAAACTATCCAACAACTCCATCAAGGTCTCTAATTTACTGGAAGTACCATGAGCAATCGCGGCTTCCGGCAGAGATAACAATCGGGGATCGCAGCAGACTTGGCGCAATTTTAATAGTGCATCCAACAACAAGATATGGCTCTTGCCTAAACCCTGTTTGGCAATTGCGTCTCTGACTTTCTTCTCCATGCTCATACGAATTGCTTCATATAGATCTCGTTGCGGCCCCACGATTTCTATAGTTCGTGTTATTTCAGTTTTAGGCGGTAACTCACTAGCTACCTGGTTTTTCGTTCGCCTTAACATGAAGGGTTTAACCCTTCTGGCTAACAACTCCCTTCGCTCTAAATCTGCGTGTTTTTCTATAGGGGTTCTAAACCAAAGCCTGAATTGTTTTGCATCACCCAGCAAACCGGGCATCAGAAAATGGAATAAAGACCACAGTTCACCTAAATGATTTTCCAAAGGTGTTCCTGTAAGACACAATCGATGCTTTGCGTTTAATTGTTGAATAATCTGAGTAGTTTTAGTGCGTGCATTTTTAATAAACTGGGCCTCATCCAAAATCAGATAATAAAACTGGTAATTAATGAATTTATCTTTATCTCGTTGGATTAAACCATAAGTCGAAATGACTAAATCATAGTCATCAAAATTATCCAGATGCCTGTCACTACCATGATAGGCAACAACAGACAACTCAGGGGTAAATCGTTGGGCTTCTGCCAACCAATTTCCAACAAGGCTGGTAGGAGCAACGATTAAGGTTGCCTGAGTCAATCGTCCTTGTTCTTTTTCATAGAGTAAATGAGCCAAGGTCTGAACTGTCTTACCCAAACCCATATCATCCGCCAAAACCCCACTGAATTTACTGACCCGTAAAAACTGCAACCAGTTTAATCCATATTGTTGATAATCTCTTAAACTGGCCTGTAGCCCTGAGGGTTTTGGAATGTCGGGTAAATCAGTCAATGTAATTAACTGACTCAGTTCTTTTCGTAATGACTCGGCTCCTTGCCAACGTGATTTCGTTGCGGCTAGTGCCAGTTCGGCTTCCTGCATTAATATAAACTGGTACTTATTGATTTGTAATTGATGCTGTTCGTCTATTTGACGCAATCCAAATTGAAACAACAAACGAATCAAGGGCTTAATACGACCCATTTGTAGTTGCAAAACCCGCCCATCTTCCAGAGGTAGATTAACAAGCTGTTCATCAGGCAAACCATCCAGATCATTCCCGCTGTATCGTTGGATTAACTCTGCCACCAAAGGCACGATGCTGACCGGTCTGCCTTCTACTAAAATACCCAATTGGTAGGAAAAGAAATCGGTAGTGCTTTCCTGAATATCAGAATACCACTCCACATCTTCTGCGGTGACTATTTCCTGGTATAACGCGCTTTTAAACTCAACCCGCCAACCCCGATTTTTTAAATAAGGCAATGATCTGGCATAAAGCGATTCAAGATCGGCAGGCGCCGTCACGTGTTCAAGCACGAAATACTCATGCTCAGCACAACTCCAATTGAGTTCCTCCCATTTATGGGCTGGTCTTAATTCAATGGATTGCTGTAATTCTTCCAGTTTCAGTTGTTCAAAATCCTTGTCCCGCTTATATTCAATCAACACACCATCTTGCTGATGCATAACATTAAGGCAAGATTCAGCATAAGGTATAATCAAACCATTATACTCAAAGGAGACCTTTGCGATGAATACCGCATTAATGTCTTCATCACGTTCATAAAACCAGGATGATTCGCTATCAAACTCATTAATTGTATCCAGGGTCAATACAGGTGTTGGCTGGATTTCTTTGACTTCACGGCTATGAAATACGTGTGGTGTAGGAAACTCCGGGCATGTTTTTTCCATTTTTCTAGCTAACAGCTCCGCCTGCTCTATCGGAATAGGCGGTGCTTCCAATAAATGACGTAATTGCTTTACAGGGTAAGGGGTCACCAAACGCCCCATCACGGATCTGAAATAATCAAAATACCAACTTTCATCCAGCAGTAAAGGTTCAAGACAGATACCATCATGCATTAATTGTAATCGCTGATTTCCATTAGCAGCCAGTACCCACTCACAGGTTCCTGTAACTGTTTCACCCAACTCAATGGGCAGGTCTTCATTTTCAACAAAAAAGGCACGTCCTGTAGCAATAATTTTTTCCAATAATTCTGTATTACGTATTGTTAACTGATCAAACCAACCGGATGCACCACATTTGAACAATAATTGTGCGACGATGTCATCGTCTTGATCAATAAAGTGCTGTTTTTTAGATTCCGGTAAGCTATTAAAAACAATCTTCTTCCCATAACCGCCGCGCTTTAAAATTTTAGCCAAGGCCAGTCTGATGGAAACTTTATGTTCATAACCTGAAAGTTTTACTGAAATTAAATAATTTAAATGATGGGTTGCTTCCTGCTTTTTAACTGCAGTATCTTCTTGAGCTCGTAGATTTTTCAACCAAACATCCAGTTTTTTATCCAATTTGCCAGCCGTTTGCGACTGAAGATTCATTTTTTCCCTGTCTCTTAATGCAAAAAGACAGGCGGCCGCATGTTTGCAATTACTCTGATAGGGACATGAGCAACGGGCAGGCTTGCCTGGCCATGTTTTCAAATCCATGTGAATATCGTAAATCTGGCTGGTACTGCCTTTAACTCGTCCTTTTAACAATCCATCACTCAAGCGAATATTAAGTACCTGGCCATTTTGGAAGTACTCTAATCCCCGGAGCAGTATCTTCGATTCAAAAGCTTCAGGCATTTTTGATATTGCTTCATTTAGCATAAAATAGGTTTATCCAGACAAAAGGATCTATTGTATTCAATTTTGCTTCAAAATGACAATTGACTTAAAAAGATCAACTCCTCTTCGATGCTCTTTTATTAACACACAAAAATTTATACATACAAATAAATTATGATAAAATGTGATTTATTTGTGACTCAGTAAAGCAAATTAAGATCATTTCTTTGTATTCAAGGGTAAAAGATGTCCTATGCGCAATATCAATACGAACAAATCATTATAAATGCAATTCATTAAGATTTTCTCGTAAAAGCCGATAACTCGATTTGAAAAAATAAAATTCCTATTAACACAGCTCAATCGCCAATGCTCTATGCAAAAACAGGTACTTTATGAAAAAATATATTGCACATAACAGCTTATTACCATTCTTGATGGCTCACCAACTTGAAATCGATAGGCAGATCAATAGATATAACCTGTGCTTCTCCTATCAATTGCATAACGAAAAATCAATTACTCTGTTAATTGAAAAATTGCAGGAGCTAGTTAAAGCTAAATCGTACTTAAGACAAACATTCAAATTAGATCATAACAAGGTCATAGGACGTATTCATACAAATCTTCCCCCTGAAATACACTATGTAACAACATCAAGAGCAGATCTTGAAACGGTTGAAAACACACTGGTAAGAGAACGCCACGAACTTGGTATGCACTCATCCATTCGATTAAACATCATCACCATCACCGATGATATGAGTTATATCGCATTATTTAATATTCATCACATCCTAATGGATGCCAACACTCTGGAACACTTCATTGACGATCTCAATCGGTTAATTGCAGGTCAATCCATCAAAAAAGACACTCCGGAAGAATACATCACCCTGCTGGAGCAAGAAGTACCGTTAGTTACTGAAAGTAAGGATGCAGAACTGACACACTACATTCAATCAATCAATCACATTGCAAAGCATATGGACTATTCTGAACACAAGCCAAATCAGGAAGTCATTTACTACAAAGAGCAAATGCCAAGTCACTTAATGCACAAATTATTAAGTACAAGCAAGAACCATCAAATAAGCCTGTTCAATTTGCTCTTGTTGGCCTGGAGTATCTTTTTTGCAAAACTGAATAATCAAAAGAGCATTCTGGTTAATTATCCTTGTAATATTCGAAAAAATAAATCCATTCCCGGCTGCTTTATAAATACCCTGGTTTTGCCGCTGAGCTTCTCTGAAGAGGAGACCTATTTATCGCTCGTTAACATGCTTCGCGACAAAATGCCTTTTTTTAAACACCTGACCACCCTACAATTGCATAATCAACTGAACCTGGGTCCTGTATCAAATTTTTCCAATTCCAATCTCGCCAAACCGGCTGATCTGATCATGCAAGAAGGACAGATATCGAGCAAAGCCTATGCACAAATAGCCAACTCACTGTTATGTATCAAATATAGAGAACATCAGGATACTCTCCATTTTAGCGCAGACATCCTCTCCGATTCGCTCCCGAAACAGGTTGCCTCATCCCTGCTTTCTCGCTATTTTAATTTCGTGAATAAATTATTGGACGATCCCAACCAATTACTATCACAAATTGACCTCACTTTTCCCGAAGAAAAAAGACAGGTTTTGTATGAATTTAATCTTACAGCAAAGAACTTTCCACAGGATAAAACCCTTGTTGATCTGTTTGAAATGCAAGTACAAAAAACTCCTGAAGACATCGCTCTGGTATTTGAAGAAACCCAATTAACTTACGATCAACTCAATAAAAAGGCCAATCAACTGGCTCATTATTTGATAAACCGCCACCAGATTAAGCCCGATGATCTGATTGCCTTACTGCTGGATAGAAATGAATTAACTGTGATCTCAATTCTGGCAATATTAAAAGCTGGAGGGGCTTACGTACCGATAGATCTCAGCTATCCGCAGGAACGCATAGAGTATATTCTTGAAGATACTCAAGCAAACATCATTATATTAAATGAACATCATAGAGACAAAATAAAACCACAATCGGCCTATCCTGGCTTTGAATCAAAATCCCGTTTTGACCCATTGGAAATCATCGCCATTGATCATTATAAAATTCAACAGGAGCTGGAACGATTCGACGATACCAACATCATTACTGCGGATACCAGTGCAAACCTTGCTTATGTCATTTATACCAGTGGAACCACTGGTAAACCTAAAGGGGTAATGATAGAACATAAGAATGTAATTAACACTCTACGCGCACTCGCTGCAGTGTACCAACGTGATACCGATCACCCTGCATTAAAAATTACTGCATTTACCAGTTACGCCTTTGATGTTTCCGTCTCCGAATTTTTTGTTCCCTTAATTCAGGGTGATGAATTACATCTGTTAAGCAATACCTTGCGACAAGATATCTTATTAACCAGTAAATACATTATTAAAAATGAAATAAACTACGTCTACCTGCCCCCCGTACTGCTGGCTAATTTACCGAGAATTAAATACCCGTCATTGAAAGCAATTATCTATGCTGGCGAGCCTTGTGATAAAGAAACAGCCCAGTATTGGTCAAATAAAACAAAATTATATAATTATTATGGGCCTACTGAGGCATCCATCTATGCTACCGGGTTACAGATTCAAAGCAATGAAGTTCACTTGATTGGAAAACCCATTTTAAATACAACAACCTATGTATTAAATGCCGATCAATTGCCTCAACCAATAGGAGTTCCTGGAGAACTGTACATTGGCGGTCAAGGGGTAGCCAAAGGCTATTTGAACCAGAGGGAACTTACCGAAGAACGGTTTATTTCTAACCCTTTCCAATCTGAAGAAGAACAAATTCAGGATGTGAACAGTCGTCTGTATAAGACAGGAGATCTGGTGCGATGGTGTCCTGATGGGAATTTAGAATACATCGGGCGTAATGATTTTCAGGTAAAAATCAGAGGTTATCGCATAGAGCTAGGAGAAATTGAAGCTGCGATAAGCAGTTATCCTAATATTCAACAAGCCGTAGTACTGGTTCAACACCTGATTGATAGCGAAAACAATCCAACACCTAACAAATATTTAATCGGATACTATGTCGCTAATCACCCCATTGATGACCGTAAAATTCAGGAATATCTGGCATTACACTTACCCGATTACATGCAACCCAGCGTATTGGTTCATTTGACCCATTTACCTGTAACACCGAATGGAAAACTCGATAGGCAGGCATTGCCCGTTCCTGAAATAGCCCCAATGAATCATTATTCACCACCAACCAATAACAAAGAATCACTGGTCTGTGATGCCTTTGCCAAAGTATTGTCTTTAAGACAAGTGGGTATTGACGATGATTTCTTCAAGATTGGCGGAAACTCCATAATCGCCATCAGCCTTGTCGCCAATTTACAAGCCAATTTTAATATTAACGTGACTGATGTCTTTAATTTAAAAACACCTAAAAAAATTGCTCGAGACATCCCTTTTATTAAGGATAATCTGAAAAAAAATCTGGAAGCCATCAAGGAGGCTTATCGACTACAAGCACAAAACCCTTGTTCCTACAATGAAAGCCGATTTCAAAACAAACTGAATTCTTATTATTCATCCATAAGACAACTTGATGTTCCATTTGAAAAAGCACCACTAAGCAATGTATTGCTCACTGGAGCCACGGGCTTTTTAGGATGTAATTTACTCCACACCCTGTTAACATCTACTAATTACAGTATCTTTTTATTGATTAGAGCACAGACTGATGAACAGGCTTTCGATCGGGTCAATAAACAGTATCAATTCTATTTTGAACACCATTTAAATCAATTCTTGAACAAGCGCCTGTTTGTTTACGCAGGTGATCTGGAACAAAAAGATCTGGGAATATCAAAAGAAACCTATCAAATGCTGGTTACACAAATTGACAGCATCATTCATTCTGCTGCACTGACTAAACATTATGGGGAATATGATACCTTCTATCGAGCAAATGTTCAGGCAACAAGTCATTTACTTGAATTGTCCAAATTAACCAAATTAAAACAGTTTCATTATATTTCCACTTCATCGGTGTTAAATGAAGGGTACATTCCAAACTGTGATCATCATATTTTTACAGAAGATGATGACGGCGATAATATGGAAGATCGCTCCAATATTTATGTAAAAACCAAATATGAAGGCGAAAAAATTGTAATGAAATATCGCAAGCATGGGATTCTTGGTTCGATATATCGTGTGGGTAATTTAGCCTTTATCGCCAATTCTCATCGTGGGCAGGAAAATATTGAAGACAATGGTTTTTTTACACGGATGAACTGTTTAATCAACCTGAAAATGGTGGCACCTGAAATTGGCATGGAAGAGATATCACCGGTCGATTTAACAGCGCAAGCCATTGTAAAACTTTTTGATATCAAGGCATTAAGTAACTCAATTTTCCATGTTTTTAATCCTGAACCTTATAATTTGGGAGACATTCTCACTCAAGACAGCAGTTTTGATGTTGAAAAGGTCTCCATTAATCAGTTTATATCCTCTATAATCAATCAGTTAGAAAATAAAGAATACAACCAATCGATTGAACTCTTTTTGCTTCACAGGCGTTGGTTAAACGAGCAGCATCGCTACACAACGCAAATAAAAATACTTCAGGACAGAACACAAGCAATCCTGAAACAGCTCGGTTTTGTATGGGACACAGTAACCAATGAAGACGTGCGAAAGTACATTAAAAGGGAGGTAGAGCATGTCAAAATCAAGCATTCTACAACTACTTGAAATCGTAGCTCCCATTCTACCAGCACCGATTTATTGGGAAGACATAAACAGCGTTCTCCTGGGGGGAAATGAAGCCGTTTTCAAAGCAACTGGAGCACGGTTTGCTGAGGCATATGTGGGTAAAACCCTTTTTGAACTGTACCCGGAAGAAATGGCGGCTTACATCAAACGCCATAATGAAGAGGTCATGAGAACAGGAATGATTTTATCCCAGGAAGAAGTCATCAAGGATATATCAACCGGAGAAACCAAATACTTTACGGCGATCAAAGCCCCCTTACGCGATGACGACGGAACGATTATTGGTATTGTAGGAACATCAATTGACATCACAGAACAAAAAAAATTGCTGGTAGCCTTAAAGCAGGCGAAAGAAAAAGCTGAGGCAGCAAATCAGGCAAAAGATGAATTCATCCGCAATATGAGTCACGACATTCGTACCCCGTTGAGTGGAATTATTGGTATGTCCACCATTTTGGAGGAATCAGTGCGTACCAAGGAAGAAAAGGATCATGCCCATCTGATCAACATCAGTGGTGAACAATTGCTGGCAATGCTCAATAGTGTTTTGGATATTATTGCAACCGGCAGTGAAAAAGAAAATCAGGTAAACTTGTCTGTATTTAATGTAGTCGAGTTAATCCAGAATATTGCAGATTTGGAGTTACCGACCATTAAACTGAAAAATCTGGATTTAAAAATGACTATTGAACATGATGTCCCGGTGTTCATAGAAACAGATAAAACCAAACTGCATCGAATTTTACTGAATTTATTAGGAAATGCAGTGAAGTTCACTGAAAAAGGATTTATTGAAATTGGAGTCAAACTCAAGGAGTCTTCTGGTGAAAAAACGATATTGTCTTTTTATATAAAAGACAGTGGATCCGGAATTAAACATGAAGATAAAGAGAAAATTTTCAACCGCTTTTATCGCGGCACTCCTTCTTATGAGGGAATTTATGCCGGACATGGTGTAGGATTACACATAGTCAAACAATACACACACATCCTTCACAGCCATATTACAGTAGACTCAACTCCTGGAGCTGGTTCAACCTTTACCCTCAACATACCCGTGACCATACCTGCCCAGAATCCTCTCCACCAAAACGAAAAGACAACAAGGGGGAATCAATCAATATCCGCGTCTTTTGATGCTGAAGTTCTGGAACCATTATACAGGGATAATTCAAAAAATTTAAATGAAAGCAACCCGGTCATCTTACTCGTAGAAGATAATGCCATTGCGCTCAAAATGGCAGAAAATGCACTAAAACATGCCCATTGTACTTTTCAGTCAGCAACAACGGGTAAAAAAGCACTGAAATTTTTTAAAACCCAGTCCTTTGATCTGGTATTAACCGATATTGGTCTGCCCGATTTTTCCGGTACAACTCTAGCAAAACTCTGCCGTAAATATGAAAAAAAAGCAGGAAAAAATCCCGTGCCTATCATTGGTTTAACAGCCCATTCCATAGCCGATGCTGAACCAGAGGGTTTAAAAGCGGGGATTAACAAAATGCTGACCAAACCCATAAGACAGGATATGCTCGCTGCTTTATTAAACGAGTATGTGTTAGACCATAAAAAAGACACAAAGTCCAAAAAAATCAATCATGCTTCGTTTAACCAACTCCTTAATTTTGAGCAACATCCTTTGCTGGATATAAACAACGCACTGGAGCATGTAGAAACCAAAGACGCTCTTCCCGAGCTATTAAAAATGCTGCTGACTCAAACCGAACAGGATCTCCATGAAATGGATCTAGCCTGGAAAAAACAAAATTTTACTCAGGTACAAAAAATCGCCCATAAAATGAAAAGCAGCGCTCTGTATTTTGGAACCATTCGCATGCGTTACGCCTGTGAAGCATTGGAACATTATTTCAAAGATAAAAAAGCCGGAATTCCCCAAAAACTTTATGAAGAGTTTTTTATCATCAATAAACAAACAATGGAAGCGATAGAAAACTGGCTACGATAAACAACCTCTTTTACTCAAGTACCTTAATAAAAAGGATTGAAGCTGACTTAAATCTCTCCTGAATCAGAATGTTTACAAATTAAACTTTTTATATTATTACACTATTTTTTATATTTGTAGAAGGCAAACATCCTATGACTGATCCCAGAGAGCGCCAGATTGCCAGTGGAGTCAACTATGAGCAAAGCACGCATGATGTGGTTGTATCCAATGCAGCGGCATCGCTCGCCATTCGTCTTGCACGTAAATACCTCTTTCATAGCAGCGGTGCAAGCTCTTCGACGTCTTCTACATCTACCTCATCGCAATCATCACCCATGTCTCTAAGCGCTGAAGGACATGCTTCAGCGCAAGCGCGTATGAAGCATATCATGAGGCGTTATAATAGCCGTAAAAAATCAATTTTGCTCACCGAAACAACCCAAAGCTGGCTAGCAACAACCCTAAGCCCTCGCTCTCTGAACCCGGAGTTAGATCGGGTAACTCTCACACGTGTAGAGGGTGGTTCGGAAATGTCCGAGGAATGGTACATGCCATTGCCAGAGGTCTATACTATAGTACTTTCCGCTTTAATCGATACCGATGAGCAAGTCTGGCCTGTGCCAGCTGGAAGTAATGCCAGAAAACAGCGAGGACAGCGTCTTCAGGAATTCGATCGCATCAACAATGCCCTGGCTACCGCATACCCACCCATCTGCGCCACCGGGATTCGCCACGCCTGGCTTACGGCACTCAATGGCTACGAAGGCAAACGCCTGCCGCTGAATGCAGATGATCTGTTATTCCAAGCGCTGTTTGATTTCATGACTCATAAAGTGCTTGGCGAACAGATGGAAATTACTCTTCCCGAAGGGCGAGACCCAGTGGGAGAGGAGCGCCAAAAATTCAACATGCAGTTCCAGTCTCTGTTTTTGCCGTGGGTATTCGGAGGCATGCCCGAACTGGTAAAAGAGGCAATAGTAACCGCCGGTGGTCCTGAAGTCGTCCAGACCTTGGTGCTTTCACGCTTTCACGAAATTGATACACTACCTGACCAAGACATGATGAAAAAAATTGCGAATTATTGCTCAATGGAAGGACTGGAAACCATTCCCTGCAATTTCACGCCACTTCTTGCTGCGTTAGACCATCCAAAGTTAAAGAATGCCGCGTTAAACATAGACACTACTCCAGTTAGTGGAGCTGAACAAATAGCTCAAGAAATGATCTGCTGGCTCCGAGGCCCGGATTTCTTGCCCGAAGCACTGAATGAGGCGGAGACGAATTCAACCGACGCCTTTGCGAAGGTGTATCTGCTGCTCCGCCTTCTGGACGCCCTTCACCAGTATCAGACCCACCACAGACTTCTGAACATAGTCGATACTCCCGCAGAAGACCATCATGCCTGGGCCGAGTCTATAGATTTTCTGGCCAAATGCATCGCAAACCAACCCCCTTCCCTGCACGATCTTCTTTCTGACATCAGCCTGCTTGATCGCAATCTGAAGGCATTTGAGCGCAGATTGGGGATTTGGAAAAATTCTGCCTTTCACGATTTTATTAACAACTACTTTGCCAACTGGTTTGCCACAACTGGAGATGCAGAGATAATGGTGCGTGCGAATCTGTTCACCAGGCTTTTTGAGCTTTTTTTGCAGGAAAATACCGAAACACAGAACACCATGCCTGCAATTCACGTCAGTGATCGGATGCTTTTGACGTGGACAGACCAAATGAGTGAAGATGGAGTACTCGATATTACGCCTTACCAGATAAACCGTATCCTTCTCCATGCACTCTGCTATTCACAGGACACCTGGTCAGAAACATTTAGTATGAATCTTCGCATCCTTCTGCAATTCTTGCGCAATCGATTCAATGAAGCGCAGGACTTAGGTGCGCTAGCGTTGGTGCATGCCTCCTATCCGGATAAGCTCCTTGACTATGTCGAACATATTGCTAACAGAGTGGTACCAGAAACCATACCGCCAATATTCACGCCAGGGAATATTTCCCCGGTCACCAGCCTTGATGTCGCAAAATTCCTTGCGGTATCCAACGACGTACCACAAACCATAATTCAAGCGGTCATACAGCATCCTGATTTCAATCCTCTCGCATCGAATCGCTGGGGGTTAACGCCTATTTACCTTGCGGCAGTTCAGGGGCACATCCCTCTTGCCGCTGCCCTTCTCGCAAAAGGTGCAAACTACCTCGTAAGGTATTTACAGTATTTTCCTCTCGGAGCGGCACTGCTTAACGGCCATAGATCATTTATGCAATGGTTCTTCAGCAACTTGCCCGATGATAAAAAAATAGAGGCTGTATTGGCCAAAGATGGGGATGGCAAAAGCCTGCTGCACCATGCAGCAAACAATCCGAACTACCTCAGTTTTCTTCTGGCCTATATACCGGACGCGACAAAGGCAACTGCCGTAATGATGAACGATGAGCGCGACTTCTCTGTTCTGTTCTACGCGGCAAGCAACCCGCTATCACTAAAACTTCTTCTTGACTGTCTGACAGAGGATGAAAAGTCATTAGCCTTGATGCAGATGAATTGCTACGGCGAAACTGTGTTGTACGAAGCAGTAGACTCTACAGAATCTTTGGGACTCCTTTTGTCTTGCCTTCCGGAAGCAAAAAAGGCAGCAGCCGTGATGACAAAGAACCCCAAAAACGGCACATTGCTGCACCAAGTGGTAATCAATCCGAACTCGCTGAATTTTATTCTGGACTACATACCAGAACAAAGAAGAGCTGAGGCGGTGTTAACAACAAACTGGAAAGGTCAAACAGTGCTGTACGCGGGGATCAAAAATCCCGAATCCCTAAAAATATTACTGCGCTGCCTACCGCAAGAATCGTTAACTGCCGCCGTGTTGGGGAAAAGCTATCGTCAAGTCACTCTGTTGCACAAGGCGACAAAGACACCGGAATCCCTGAAAATCCTTCTTGACTGCCTTACAGAAGAAGAAAGGAGAAATGCCGTGATGGCAAAAAACACCAACAACGAAACCGTACTTCAATTAGGGGAAAAAAATCCGGAATCCCGGATGATCCTGAAGGCATATTTTGGAACAACAAAAAGTTCAGCGGCATCCTCTTCCCATTCGTTTTTTAGTCACGATCATTCACCGCAAGCTCTGAACTCCGAAATAACGACTCCAGAGAGAGAATCTTCGCAAAAACCAAAGAGTTAGCGGTTAGAATCGATCTTAAGTCGGAAGACTTTGCATAGGTCAATATATTTACAAACAAAACAGACTGTATTATTATTGATCTATATCATTTTTTGTAAGGCAAATACCTTATGTCAGACCCCAGAGAACAGCAGATTGCCCTTGCTACAAGAAATGAGCAAAGCACGCACGACGTGATTGTATCGAATGCAGCGGCATCGCTCGCCATTCGCCTGGCGCACAAATACCTTGTTCGTCACAATGGTGCAAGTTCTTCGACGGCCTCATCGTCTTCATCATCCTCATCGTCTTCATCATCCTCATCGCCTTCTTCTTCCTCCTCAGCAACACCAATCATGTCCCTTAGTGCTGAAGGAAATGGGGCGGCACAAGAGCGTATGAGGAGTGTCCAGGAGCGATACGAACGCCGCAAAAAAACATCGCAACTCAAAGAAAACACCAAATCCTGGCTGACTGAAACCCTCAGAGATCAAAGCCTCCATCCAGAACTTGACCGAGTCACACTGACGCACACTAAAGACGGCACTGAAATTTCCGAGCAATGGTACCTGCCCCTGCCGGAGATCTATGCTATCGTGCTTTCTGCTTTAATTGATACTGATGAACAGGTCTGGCCGGTGCCGCCAGGAAGTTCACCCAAAAAAGAACGCGCCCTGCGTCTTCAAGAATTCGATCGCATCAACAATGCCCTGGCTACCGCATACCCACGCATCTGTAAAACCGGGATTCGCCATGCCTGGCTTATGGCACTCAATGGCTACGAGGGCAAGCGCCTGCCGCTGAATGCGGATGATCTGTTGTTTCGAGGGCTGTTTGATTTCATGACTCAGAAAGTGCTTGGCGAACAGATGGGAATTCCCCTCCCGGAAGGGCGAGATCCGGTAGGCGAGGAACGCCGACAATTCAACAAGCAGTTCCAGTCACTGTTTTTGCCATGGGTATTTGAGGGCATGCCCGAACAGGTAAAAAAGGCCATAGCAGCCGCCGGTGGTTCCGAAGGCGCACAGAGCTTCGTGCTTTCACGCTTTCAGGACATAGAGACCCTGCCCGACAAAGGCATGATGGAAAAAATCGTGAATTATTGCTCTATGGCAGGACTGGAAACCATACCCTGCAATTTCACGCCACTTCTTGCTGCCCTAGACCATCCAACATTAAAAAATGCTGCGTTAAGCATTCACGCGACTCCAGCGAATGGAGTTGAGCAAATCGCCCGTGAAATGCTCCACTGGCTCCGAGGCCCGGATTTCTTGCCTGAAGCCTTGAATAGGGCAAATGACGATGAGAATGCCCCTTTTGCAACAGTTTATTTGCTGACTCGCCTCCTGGATGCGCTCCATCAGTATAAGACGCACCAAACCTTGTTGGATATTGGTGATATTCATGCAGAAGACCATCGTGCCTGGGAACATTCCTTAGGTTTTATGGCCAGATGCCTCGGAAACCAAGCCCCTTCCCTTCAGGAGCTTCTCTCTGACACCGAAACACTAGAGCGCACTATTAAAGCATTTGAGCACGGACTGGGGATGTGGAAAAATTCGTCCTTTCACGATTTTATCAGTAATTACTTTGCCAACTGGCATGCCGCAATCGGAGATGCCGGGCTAGCAGTGCGTGCGAATCTGTTCACCAAACTTAGTGAGCTTTTTTTTCGAGAAAGCGCAAGAGTACAGAATGCCATGCCTGCAATCCGCGTCACGGACAGTAAGCTCTCGGAATGGACAGGCCAAATGAATGAAGACGGGGTACTCGACATTACACCGTACCAGATAAACCGTATCCTGCTCCATGCATTATGCTATACCCAAGACACCTGGTCAGAAACGTTTACGATGAACCTTCGCATCCTTCTGCGATTCCTGCGCAACCGATTCAATGAGGCGCAAGGCGTAGGTGCGCTAGCCCTGGCACGCGACTCCTATCCGGATACGCTCCTTGACTATGTCGAAAGTATTGCTAACGGAGTGGTACCAGAAACCATGCCGCCAATATTGACGCCAGCAAATATTTCTCCATCCACCAGCTTTGATGTTGCACAATTACTGGCAAATTCCAGGAACACGCCGGAAGACGTCATTCAAGCCCTCATCGAACATCCAAATTTCAATCCAGATGTTGCCAATGAAGATGGGGTGACGCCTTTCTATCTTGCTGCGGAGGAAGGTCACATCCCCCTGGCCGCTGCCCTGCTTGCAAGGGGAGCCAACTACCTTGTAATGAAAGACAGTTTTGGCCGTCCACTCAGTACAGCGCTGAATATGGGCCATCTGTCTTTTGTACAATGGTTCCTTGGCGCTCTGGATGAAGACAAAAGAATGGAGGCCATACTTGTGGAAGGTATGGCTCATCTAACCTTGCTGCACGAAGCAACAACAACTCCGGAATCCTTGAGACTCATCCTGACCTATGTACCGGAAGCTCAAAAGGCAGCAACCTTGATTAATCAAGAGAGAAATCGAAGCACGGTGATTCACTATGCAGCAGACAACCCAGAATCTCTGAACATTGTTCTGGGCTGTTTGCCTGAGCACGTAAAGGTTGATGCCATCATGGCGAAAGACCATTATGGCAAAAACGTGCTGCACTGTGCGATAAGGAACCTGGAATCCCTAACGCTCCTTAGAGAGTGCCTCCCTGAAATAAAATTCACGGAAGCCTTAATGGCAAAAGACGATCAAGGCATGACCGTGCTGCACGCCGCGGCATCAAGGCCGGAATGCCTGGGATTCCTTTTGAGCTGCTTGCCGGAGGAAGAAAGAGCCAATGCCGTGATTACGATAAATAAATATGATATCACCGTGCTGAGCAAAGCAACAAATACCCCTGAATCCCTGCTTGCCCTTCTGGACTGCATCCCAAAAGCCAAAAGAGCAGAACTTTTGATGGCGAAGGACTCGAAAGGAAAAACCCCTATTGAACTGGTACTGCATCATACAGAACTCTTAAGTCCACTTCTGGCCTGTCTGCCAGAGGAAGCCAGATTACCGTTAATATTAGGGGAGAATATTGATGGAGACACTCTATTGAAACGGGCAGTACGCTATCCGGACTCCCTAAGTCAACTTTTGGCCAGCCTACCCGAGGATACAAGGGCAGCGGCCATTTTAGCAAAGAATAGGTATGGCGAAAGCCTGCTGGATTACTCACTTAGTTATTCAGGAGCGCTGAAAATCCTTTGGCCTTATCTGACCATGGAAGAAAAGATAAAAACCGTAATGGAAAAGAGAAGAGATGACAACACGCTACTGCATAACGTAGCAATGATGCCGAAATTTCTTGAACTCTTTCTTGCTGAATTACCCGAGCAAACAAGAACATCACTGGTGATGGCAAAGAACATTCATGACGAAACCGTGCTGCACAAGGCGGCAAAGAATCCAGAATCCCTGAAACTCCTTCTGGCCTGTATTCCGGAAAACGAACAGGCTGAAGCCTTGTTGGCGAAAAACAAATATGACACGACCACGGTGCACTATGCGGCAGAAAAACACGAATCCCTAAAGCGTGTTATGGCCTGCCTGCCAGCGGACAAAATAACAGAACTCTTGATGGATAAGGACAAATGGAACAAAAGAGTGCTGGACTATGCAGCAAGAAACCAGGAATCCCTACGGCTCCTTCAGCCGTATGCTGAAAAATCAAAAAGCACTGCGGCGTCTTCCCATTCGTTTTTTAATCATGAGCATTCATCGTCCCCCTCAAACTCCGAAAATGTAGTGCTCAATAGCGAGACGCCTCAGAAGCCACGGTCTTAACTTTAAGAAATGGTTGATGTTGCTTGTGCAATAGACAGTTGACTTCCCTCTGGAGAGAAGATCAGGAAGGAAGTTAATATATTTGATGGCACTCATCATTTTAATTGAGATACGAGTTCCATGGAAAGAGGACGAAGCTCAATATAACTTTGTTTCCAAATACGATACAATGGTAAGTAACCCACTTACTTGACCTACTGAAATGCAAGAAAACCTCAAGC
This sequence comes from Legionella sp. km535, assembly GCF_003990085.1. Taxonomy (NCBI): domain Bacteria; kingdom Pseudomonadati; phylum Pseudomonadota; class Gammaproteobacteria; order Legionellales; family Legionellaceae; genus Legionella; species Legionella sp. km535. The sequence goes on from NZ_RZGU01000002.1 coordinate 112,905, forward strand.
TTTTGATGGCGCAAATCAATCCAACAGTTGGTGCGATTCAGTCCAATGAAACCCAAATTATTAAACTCATTGAATCCCAACAATCGGAGCATGACGTCATCATTTTTCCGGAATTGTCACTCACGGGCTATCCTCCTGAAGATCTGTTGTTTCGTAATGATTTTTATCAGGCAGTTAATGAGAGTCTGCAACGAATTCAGTCAGCGACTAAAGCCTGTTATGTACTGATTGGTCATCCTGCGATGGATAACGAGCGCTGTTATAACAGCATAAGCATATTCCACATGGGACAAAAAATCAGAACATATCACAAACAGAAATTACCTAATTACCATGTATTTGATGAGGCGCGTTATTTTACCCCAGGTCCAAGCGATCCATGCACCTTAATGATTAATAATTACAAATTGGGAATTTGCATTTGCGAGGACTTGTGGCAACCAGGTCCAGTAGATGATTTAATTGAAGCAGGAGTGGACGCTATTATAAGCGTGAATGCATCTCCCTTCGATTACCATAAATATTCTGCCCGAGTGGAACTGTTGCGATCTTTTGCTAAAAGAGGAGTCGCGATGATCTATGTGAACCAGATTGGCGGGCAGGATGAATTATTGTTTGATGGTCAATCATTTGCCATGGATAAAACAGGCACCGTGTGCGCCCGAGCACCCGCTTTTGAGGAACATTTATCTACTGTAGAACTTTCAAAAGACACCGTTGCTGGAATTTTGACCCCTCTTCTCTCAAATGAAGCATTAATTTATAAAGGATTAGTCTGCGGCACACGAGATTACGTTAGAAAAAACAAATTTCCAGGCGTCCTGCTTGGTCTATCTGGAGGCATAGATTCAGCCTTAACCTTAAGCATAGCGGTCGATGCCCTGGGAGCAGAGCAGGTCCATGCGATAATGATGCCCTCACGATACACCGCATCAATGAGTAAAGAAGATGCCTTGCAGCAACTGGATATCCTCAAGGTTTCTCATAGTACACTGTCCATTGAGCCCATATTTAACTCCATACTGTCTGTGCTTGAACCCGTTTTTACAGGATTGGCACCAGATACTACTGAAGAAAACATACAAGCCAGAATTCGTGGAATGTTGTTAATGGCCATGTCCAACAAAAGTGGAAAAATGGTACTGACCACCAGCAATAAAAGTGAATCCGCTGTAGGTTATGCCACATTGTATGGCGATATGGCCGGTGGTTTCTCTGTACTAAAAGATGTCCTTAAGACTCAGGTCTATGATCTGGCACATTACAGAAACACTATCTCACCCGTCATTCCTGAACGAGTCATCACGCGAGCCCCATCTGCTGAACTCAGGGAAAATCAAAAGGACCAGGACAGCTTGCCAGAATATTCGGTTCTCGATGCCATTATAGTGGCTTATATGGAACAACGATTAAGTGCCAGAGAAATTATCAATCAGGGATTTAAACCAGATGAAGTCAATAAAGTCATTAAATTAATAAAACACAATGAGTACAAACGCCGCCAGGCTGCTCCAGGAATCAAAATCAGCCCAGTGGCATTCGGAAAAGACTGGCGATATCCGATAACTAATGGTTTTTATTAGAGGGGCGACGCTTGAGCAGGCGCCCACTCATCTAATTCAGTATTCTGTTCCCCTTCCGTTTTTAGTCACGCTCATTCATCACAGGCCATAAACTCAAAAATAGTAAATCCAGAGAACGAATTATCAATAAAACAAGAGGCTAGCGGTTAGAATCGATTTTAAATCGGAAGATCTTGCATGGGTCAATATATTTACAACAAGTACAGTTTGTATTAATATTGGTCTAATATATTTATTTTGAGGAACTATCCTATGGCTGACCCAAGAGAACAGCAGATTGCCCTTGCTACAAGAAATGAGCAAAGCACGCACGACGTGATTGTATCGAATGCAGCGGCATCGCTCGCCATTCGCCTGGCGCACAAATACCTTGTTCGTCACAATGGCGCAAGTTCTTCTACGGCCTCATCGTCTTCATCATCCTCATCGCCTTCGTCTTCCTCCTCAGCAACACCGATCATGTCACTTAGTGCAGAAGGCAATGGGGCAGCACAAGATCGGATGAGGAGTGTCAGGAAGCGATATGAACGCCGCCAAAAGACATCGCAACTCAAAGAAAACACCAAATCCTGGCTGACTAAAACCCTCAGCGATCAAAGCCTCCATCCAGAACTTGACCGGGTCACGCTGACGCACACTAAAGACGGCACTGAAATTTCCGAGCAATGGTACCTGCCCCTGCCAGAGATCTATGCTATCGTACTTTCTGCTTTAATTGATACTGATGAACAGGTCTGGCCAGTGCCGCCAGAAAGTTCACCCAAAAAAGAACGCGCCCTGCGTCTTCAAGAATTTGACCGCATCAATAATGCTCTTGCTTCGACCCCACCTATCTGTACCACCGGAATTCGCCATGCCTGGCTTATGGCACTCAATGGCTACGAGGGCAAGCGCCTACCGCTGAATGCGGATGATCTGTTATTTCGAGGGCTGTTTGATTTCATGACTCAGAAAGTGCTTGGCGAACGGATGGGAATTCCCCTCCCCGAAGGGCGAGATCCGGTAGGCGAGGAACGCCAAAAATTCAACAAGCAGTTCCAGTCACTGTTTTTGCCATGGGTATTCGAGGGCATGCCCAAACAGGTAAAAAAGGCCATAGCAGCCGCTGGTGGTTCCGAAGGCGCACAGAGCTTCGTGCTTTCACGTTTTCAGGAAATAGAGACCCTGCCCGATACAAACATGATGAAAAAAATTGCAGATTATTGCTCTATGGCAGGCCTGGAAACCATACCCTGCAATTTCACGCCGCTACTTGCTGCCCTAGACCATCCAACATTAAAAAATGCTGCGTTAAGCATTCACACGACTCCAACAAATGGAGTTGAGCAAATCGCCCGTGAAATGCTCCACTGGCTCCGAGGCCCTGACTTCTTGCCTGAAGCCTTGAATAGGGCAAATGACGATGAGCATGCCCCTTTTGCAACAGTTTATTTGCTGACTCGTCTCCTGGATGCGCTCCATCAGTATAAGACGCACCAAACCTTGTTGGATATTGGTGATATTCATGCAGAAGACCATCGTGCCTGGGAACATTCCTTAGGTTTTATGGCCAGATGCCTCGGAAACCAAGCCCCTTCCCTTCAGGAGCTTCTCTCTGACACCGAAACACTAGAGCGCACTATTAAAGCATTTGAGCATGGACTGGGGATGTGGAAAAATTCGTCCTTTCACGATTTTATCAGTAATTACTTTGCCAACTGGCATGCCGCAATCGGAGATGCCGGGCTAGCAGTGCGTGCGAATCTGTTCACCAAACTTAGTGAGCTTTTTTTTCGAGAAAACGCAAGAGTACAGAATGCCATGCCAGCAATCCGCGTCACCGACAGTAAGCTCTCGGAATGGACCGGCCGAATGAACGAAGACGGCGTACTCGATATTACACCGTACCAGATAAACCGTATCCTGCTCCATGCATTATGCTATACCCAAGACACCTGGTCAGAAACGTTTACGATGAACCTTCGTATTCTTCTTAATTTCCTGCGCAATCGCTTTAATGAGGCGCAGGGGGTTGGTGCGTTGGCCCTGGCACGCGACTCCTATCCGGATGAGCTCCTTAACTACATCGAAAATATTGCTAACGGTGTGATACCAGAAAACAAACCGCCAATAGTAACCCCTGGGAATATTGCTCCATCCACCAGCTTTGATGTTGCACAATTACTGGCAAGTTCCAAGGACATGCCGGAAGACGTCATTCAAGCCCTCATCGAACATCCAAATTTCAATCCAGATGTTGCCAATGAAGAAGGGGTGACGCCTTTCTATCTTGCTGCGGAAATGGGGCACATCCCCCTGGCCGCTGCTCTGCTTGCAAGGGGAGCCAACTACCTTGCAATGAAAGCTGGTTCTTACCGTCCACTCGTCACAGCGCTAAGTCAGGAGCATCTGTCTTTTGTACAATGGTTCCTTGGCGCCCTGGACGAAGACAAAAGAATGGAAGCCATACTTGCGAAAGATATGGGTAAAAAAACCTTGCTGCATGAAGCAACAAGAAACCCTCAATCCTTAGAACTCGTACTGACCTATGTACCGGAAGCCCAAAAGGCAGTCGCTTTGCTTAGTCAAGATAGATATCAAAGCACGGTGCTACACTTTGCAGCAAGCAAGACGAAAACACTGAACATTGTTCTAGGCTGTTTACCTGAACACGTAAAGATTGATGCCATCATGGCGAAAGACCATTATAGCAAAAACGTGCTGCACTATGCGGCAACAAACCTGGAATCCCTAACGCTCCTTAGGGACTGCCTTCCTGAAAAAAAATTCACGGAAGCCTTAATGGCAAAAGACAATCAAGGCATGACCGTGCTGCATGAAGCAGCATCGAAGCCGGAATGCCTGGGATTTCTTTTGAGTTGCTTACCGGAGGAAGAAAGGGCAAATGCCGTGCTGGAGATAAATAGATACAATATGACCGTGCTGAGCAAAGCAGCAAATAACCCCGAATCCCTGATTGCCCTTCTGGACTGCATCCCAAAAGCCAAAAGAGTAGAACTCTTAATAACGAAAGACCGGAATGGCATAACCCCTATTGAACCGCCGCTATCTAATTCGAAAGCCTTAGCTACACTTCTGGCCTGTCTGCCTGAGGAAGCCAGATTACCTTTCATATTAGAGGAGAATTTTGATGGAGACACTCTATTGAGACGGGCAGTACACTATCCGGACTCTTTAGGTCAACTTCTTGCCAGTCTTCCCGAGGATACGAGGGCAGCGGCTGTGTTAACAAAGAACAGTTTTGGGAGGAGCCTTCTTGATGAGGCGGTTAATTGTTCGGGAGCACTGAGAATTCTTTGGCCTTATCTGCCAATGGAAGAAAGAATAAATGCCGTGACGAAAAAAAGAACAGAAAATAACACTCTACTGCATATCCAAGCGGGGAATCCCGAATTATTGAATCTCTTTCTGAATGAATTGCCAGAACAAATAAGAACATTACAAGTGATGGAAAAGAATGTCTATGGTGAAACCGTTTTGCACGAGGCAGCAAATAATCCTGAATCACTAATACTCCTTCTGGACTGTATTCCGGAAAACGAGCGCGCTGAAGTCTTGATGGCAAAAAACAATTACGGCAGTACCGTTCTACATGAAATAGCAAAAAATCTGAATAATCTGGAATTAATTTTGAACTATTTACCGAAGGAAGTAAGAGCAAATACAATTTTGGCAAAAGACCATTTCGACCAAACCATCCTGCATCAAGCAGTAAAGGATCCTAGTCATCTGGAATTCCTGTTGAACTGCTTATCGGAAGAAATTAGGGCAGCAGCACTAAGTGCAAAAAACCGGCATGGATATACCCTCCTGCTTCACGCGACAACGAATCCGAAATCATTGGAAATCTTGTTAAACTTTTTACCGGAGCAAGATAAAGCTGCTGCTTTAGTGATAAAAGACAATCTAGGTAATACCGTCCTTTATGCAGCAGCATCCGATTTAAAATGCCTGGAATCTCTGTTTAAATGCTTGCCGGAGGATGCGAGGGCAGAGACACTCATGGAGGTAAATCGAAATAATACCTCCTTGCTGCACAGAGTAGCAGATGATCCTCAAATACTCGTCTCCATTATGGACTGTATCCCCAAAGCTCAAAGAGCCGCACTCTTATTGAAGAACGACAGGGATAGGTATCGTTGGACCCCTATTCAACGAGCACTATCTAATCCGGAAGCCTTATATTCACTTATAACCTGTCTGCCAGAGGAAATAAAAATACCGTTCATACTAGAGAAAAATTTTGCAAAAGAATATTTGGATCCACTTATACCCAATGAAATGAAAAATTTTTTTCATGGAGACAATCTATTGCAATGCGCGGTGAGCTATCCCAACTCCCTAAGTCATCTTTTAGCCTTCCTTCCCGAAGGTATGAGAGCAACTGCCTTGTTAGAAGAAAATAGGGATGGTAAGACTCTACTCGATTACGCGCCTCTTTATTTGCAAGCTATAGAAGTCCTTTGGACTTTTCTGAAAGAGGAAGAACGGGCAAAAATCGTGATGGAAAAGAGAGCAAATGACGACACGGTACTGCATGTCACAGCCCATGCGCCAGCATTTCTGAAACTCTTCCTGGCTGAATTGCCAGAGCCAATAATAAGATCTCAAGTGATGGCAAGGAACATTTATGGAGAAACCGTGCTGCACGCTGCGGCAGGCAATCCCGATTCACTAAGACTCCTTCTAGCCTACATTCCAGAAAGCGAACAGGCTGAATCAGTGATGACTAAAGACCAATATAACAGTACCATTTTGCACAATGGTGCGTGCAATCCAGAATCATTGAAACTTCTTCTGGCCTGCATTCCAGAAAGCAACCAGGCTGAAGCGGTGATGACTAAAGACCAAAATGGCATAACTATTTTGCACGAAGCAGCGCGTTATCCAGAATCCCTGAAGCTTGCTTTGGCCTGCATTCCAGAAAGCAATCAGGCTGAAGCGGTGATGACTAAAGACCAAAATGACATGACTCTTTTGCACGAAGCAGCACGTTATCCAGAATCCCTAAAGCTTGTTTTGGCCTGCCTGCCAAAAGATAAAATACCAGAATTCTTGATGGCTAAGGACAAAAATAACAAAACAGTACTGGACTACGCAGTAGTAAAATGGGAATCCCAACGAATCCTTCAGCCTTATGCTGAAAAAGCAAAAAGCGCTGCGGCCTCCTCTCATTCGTTTTTTAGTCACGAGCATTCATCGTCCACCTCAACCTCTGAAAACAGAGCCCTCAATAGCGAGACACCTCAAAAGCCAGGGTCTTAGATTGGTGTTGCTTGTTCAATAGACAGTTGACTTCCCTCTGGACTTAAGACCAGGAAGGGAGTCAATAACGTCATCAATTTAATCTCTGTACCCGCGCAGACGCTGAACGTTCCTCTCTTCTGATAGGTAATCCACGCAAAATCAAAGATCCTCACAAAAATAGGTTATCAAGATCCCACCAGGATCGCCTTCTCCCTCCGGGCTTCACGGCTGTCCCATTAAAAATATGACGTCTTTCCGAGCGTAGCGAGGAATCTCCTGAAAAATGGCACAATCTAAATTAATGCATTAATTATCATTACCTTATCAGCAGCTTGGCTGCAAATGCGAAACAAATTGCTCAGACTATTCGTAGTCACTGGGCTGTCGAGAACAGTCTACATTGGGTCTTGGACGTTACATTACGTGAAGAGGATTCTCGCGTATGCAAAGATCATGCTCCTGAAAATAGGGCGATGGTTCGGCATATTATTTTGAACAGGTTACAGAATACCAAAAAGAAATTTAAGGATATGAGCATTAGGCGCCCGCAGAAAAAGGCTGGCTGGGGAGACTCAACTCTTGATATGATTTTAATGGCCGCATTGTAATGGGATCGTGCAACCTTACAGGAGATTCCTCGCTACGCTCGGAAAGACGTCATATTTTTAATGGGACAGCCGTGCCTCCTGGCTGAGGGAGAAGGACATTTTAGCGAGATTTCGATAACATTGGGAACTAAAGATTTTGCATTTCGTCAAGAAATGCTTAAGGCCCATTGCTATTTCCCGCCTGGGCGGGCAAGACAGCTTTTTTGTCATGTGAGTAAATTATTAAAACACAATGATAGCAACCACCGCCAGGCTGATCCAGGAATCAAAATCAGCCCAGTGGCATTCGGAAAAGACTGGCTACATCCGGTAAATAATGGTTTTATAAGGGTGTGGACGATTGAGCAGGCGCGTATTCATCTAATTCAGTATTCTGTTCTCCTCCCAATGTGGCGACAACAGTACTGAACATTTTCATATTGAGTTTTCCTGGTAGAGGTAATTTTGAAGAATGCCCTTCTTCAGGAAGCGGGGATTGTGTATCGTGTACTTGATTTCCCTTGCTCAAACAGGCTTCAAGATCAGCGAACTGAGCCATGTTCAGCTTATTAACAACGACTGGAGTTTTAACAGGAACAGGCTCCGGCTCATCAGTGGTTAATTGCATTCTTTTACCCAGACAGCTCATGAGCTGAGTTTTAAACTCACTCATGCCAATCGATTTTGAAGTATTAACATACATCAAATAAGCTCTCAACTGATAAATGTGCTCCTCAGTTAAAGTGTCTTGTTCTTCAAGCCAGCTTGCCATTTGAGGGTATTGATCTAAAACAATAGTTTTTACATCCCCTAACGAATTGATCCAGTGCAGAGAATAATGACCTGGGTTGCCACGCAAAACAAACGTAGTCAGGTTTCCATTTTTCACCAGTGTATCATTACTCATCTCAGCATTAGAACGGGGATCTACAGGATTTACTAACACCTGAACTCTATCAAGGAACATGTCTCTTGCTTTAACACATTCCTTCTTCAAGCGCTTCATATGCACAGGATTTATTTTATCCAAATCCTCTGATTGGTTATTAATAAGCAAAACGATCCATTCTTCACTCGGTTGTATGGTGTATGCTTTGCCCTGAACATCAACCCAATGCAAGGTCCAAACGCCTTTTTGCAGAAAGATAGAAAATTGAATTTTGTCCGGGGATTCTTTAGCTGAACGAATAGCATCTTCCAAATTTTTAGCAATAAGTACATTATCCACAGTTTGTTTAATGCTTTGCTGCGCTTTTTGCAGTTCTAACTCCTTGGCTTCAATCAATTTACGATTTGCCCGGTATTGAACTATAAAAGAATCTATTTTATCGATAATTAATTCACTAACCCGCTCAATGACTGCATCACGGTTTTTATCTGTGAGAGGCATATAGCCAGGAACGCTACCAATTAATCCATCAAGCAGATAATAATTAAATGAGCCAACATTCCATTTGCCTTTAGTGACTAATAATTTAATTTCCTGCAAGCGAGTAAAGGTATCATGAAATTCTTCCATGCTCTTGATTGCCAAGTCCACTTCGGGACCTCTGGCTCTTGTATATTGATAAACCCATCCAATAAACCAGGATTGAATTGGTTGGTTGTATTTTCTTTTGGCGGTTTCACACAGTTCAATTAGTTCAGCACGACCTTGTTCCGATTCTTCTGCAATTCGAGTTAATAATTTTTCAACGAATACATCCAAATTATCCAGAATGACTAATCTCTTCTTACCATCCTTGAGAGGCATATAAGCTCCTTTTTATGTCCATCTTTCATATTACCTCAATAATTTTTTTATACAAGTAACAAAATTCTTAACCTCAAAAGAGTTATGCGTTAATTTGCTTGTTTTAGCCTGCTCCCTCCAGGGGCTAATAAAATTCAGCACTGCTCGAAGTAAAGCACCACAGAAGGCTTGCAAATTTAAAGTAAATCGCTAACATGGTTTAGTTAAAAAATAATAACAAAGGGATGTCATGAGAATTTCACTACTTTCAGCGGCTCTATTAGCCACTGGGATTGCTTCAGCAGCAACCCCGGTTGACGGTTGGTATACCAGCGTATTCGGTGGATATACTTTTATACCTGGTAATATTGATAATTATACAATAGATTACATTCATCGAGACCGGGCTGGTTATAATAGCGGTTATAATGCCGGGGGTCGTATCGGATTTCAAAGTAATCCACTCCGTTATGAAGCGGAATATACCTATCTTCGTGCTAACCTGAAGCATTTTGATATCGATCATATAAATCAACGGGATGCATCAGGTTACTCATCCGGTAACTTTTTAATGGCAAACATCTACTATGATTTTCCTGAAATGTTACCCGCCATTTCTCCCTATTTAGGATTGGGTATTGGTTATGCCTATCTTCAAGCAAATCTTTCCAGTTCAGGCCCAATCGCTCCAAGCTTTTTCTCAGTAAGCGATAGTGCTTTTGCCTATCAGGGAACTGCGGGAATTACTTATAACTTTGCGGAAAATTACGCGGTGAACCTGGCGTATCGCTATGTAGCAACGGATAAGCCGAACGGATTTGGCGAAATATTCCAGGCACATATTGCGAGTGCTGGGGCAGTTTATCGTTTTGATCAGGTTAATTATAAGTAAGGATTTTTAATGAAGCAGCTAATTCAACTGGGATTGTTATCAAACCTGCTAATCAACACTACAGCCTTTGCAGTGAACCCTGAGCAGGGATTTTATCTGGGTCTGCTGGGAGAAATGAGTACTGGTCCTGCAAACCATGAAATTGCCTTTATAGAACCACCTGATCCAACGATTTGGGTGGGAAAAGTAGATAATAACCGAATTGGCGGCGGCGGTGGCGCTATGCTGGGCTACCGATACCATCAATTCCGGGTTGAGGGGGAATTTCTCTATAACTGGAATGGATCCGGTTCTGTAGATATTGGCGATTGTACCCTGCAAAGTCCCATTGTGCAGACTCCCACCGGTATTTGTCCTCAGGATCATTTTCAGGCGAATAACCTGGGATTTAACGGCAGTGTTGCCACCATGTACGGTTTGGCTAACGTATTTTGGGATTTTATAAATTATGACAGCGACAATGCGAGTGTGTTTCCCTATGTAGGATTGGGAATTGGTTACGCCCGTCTTACAAGCAGAGGTAATTTCATTCGAAACTATTACACCCTGGATGTTACCTCTCGTGGCTCAAGCAGAACGTTCACCAGTGGCGCAGCCCAAGGCATTCTTGGCTTAGGTCTCTTTATGGATGATTTCACCTGGGCCGGAATGGATTACCGCTATCTCACGACCAATACTCTGAAAGATTATGGTAATAAGCGGTATGCCATTAATTCACTTAATTTTACCGTCAGTTTATCCTTTGATAAAAGCGGGACTTAAGCTGTTTCATTTTGTTTACCCTGAGGCTCTTGCCACAGGGTAACAAATAAAACCATGACCATAGGTCCTAAAAATAGTCCCAGTAGCCCTAAAGTCTCAACTCCACCCAGGATACCAAATAAAACGGCCAAAAATGGCAATTCTATAGCCCCACCAATCAGTACCGGTTTAACAAAATGATCAGCAACAAACATAACCAAAGTGCCCCAGACCAAAACTATAATTGCACTTATCAAACTGCCTACAGAAAGTAAAACCAAAGCTACGGCGATAAACACTATAGGCACGACAAAAGGAATCATGGCAGCCAAGGCGGTAATAAATCCGGTCAATGTGGGTGCGGGAAACTCGACAAGAGCATAACAAATTCCCATCAGGATACCCACCCCAATGCCTACAACTATGGTTCCATTGACTGTTGCACGCAATGCCCTTGGCAATCGATCCGAATAACGAAACCACCGGGTGCCAAGACAGTATTCCCCCACATGATGAACTTGCGACAATAACTTATCGCCATCACGATAGAAAAAAAACAAGGTTAATAAAGTAAATCCAACCTGAAAACTTCTATGGGCCAGATTAAATCCGATTTGCTTAATGTAATAACTTGCTGGAGTAAGGGTAACATGAAGATTGGATAAGAAGTCTTTTATATTACCAGGTTTGCCAATATTCTCATCCCAGTATTGTACCAAATCATTACCAATCAAAGGGAAATTCTTAAAAAACTCCGGCGCTGCTCCACCGTCCTTATTAATTTGTTGCAAAAAATTAATAAACAGCTGCGACTCTTTAATGAGGATCCCGACAAGCCAGCTTAAAGGAATAAGAAACAGCAAGCCCATAAGCGTAGTAAATAATAATGCCGATACATTATCTTTCTTACCAAAAAAATAACACCATTTTTTATATAAGGGATAGGTTGCAATAGCAATAATTGCCGCCCAAATCATTGATGGAATGAATTTATGAACAATAAAAATGGAGAGTATAACGATGCTAACCGTCAACCCCATACTGATGAGTTCTTTATGATTTTCATTCATTACGAAAAGCTCCAGGCTAAAAGTTGCATAATCAACCAGGCAGGAACTGCAGCCCCGACATCATCCAGCATGATGCCCAGGCCTCCGTGTACTTTTTGATCAATATACCGTATTGGCTGAGGTTTCCATATATCGAAAAGACGAAATAAAATAAAACCCAGAATCATCCAAAGCACACCTTTTGGGGCTAAAAACATAGTCAATAAATAACCTACAACTTCATCCCAGACGATGCCTTTATAATCATGTAATCCCAAATCCCGTGATACTTTATCACTGACCCAGACTCCTAGAATAAAAGCAAGGACGGTCAAAGCCAGATAAATACCCCAATGGGTGTTCATCATTAAAAGATAAAGTGGAACTGCGGCAAGAGTCCCCCAGGTTCCGGGAGCTACGGGCATCAATCCGCTACCAAAGCCAAAGGCTATAAAATAAGCAGGATCCTGCCATACACGATTAACCAAATTTACCTGATTCATACTCTATTTATCCAATTTAAAAATGAGAATAACCAACTGGTTTTAATTCTTCCGGCTGATCATTTGAGGTTATAATCCTTAAACCAGGGAGTTCTTCTATAACTCCAATCGGATAACACTCTAAGTTAATTTCATACAACTCATCCTTTAATTGCCCCAACTGTGAGGAATTAACTGTAAAACATAGCTCATAATCATCGCCCCCTGTTAAAGCCAAGTCAACAGCCTGAGCACTCAAATATTTGTTAACCAAAGGATGAACGGGAATATCTCTTTTATTTAAACAGGCTCCAACGCCACTGGCAATACATAGATGATTTAGATCTGCACTTAAGCCATCTGAAATATCTATAGCAGATGTTGCATATTTGCGAAGCAAATGAATCAAATCAACCCGAGGATTAGGGTGTAATAACTGACGCATTAATTCGGTTTTATCATAGGCGGGAATAGTGAGCTCGCCCAGCGATTTAACACCCAGCGCAGCAGCACCCAGAAGTCCAGAAACCAGGATGACATCTCCTGGTTTTGCTCCAGAACGTCTGATTGCTTGTTGATGCGGTGCATGACCCATTATGGTCAATGTTATCGATAAAGGACCATGAGTCGTATCACCGCCGATCAAATCAATATTAAAGCGATTTAGCGAGTCCCTTAAACCTTTTGAAAATCCCTCAAGCCAGGGTTGTTGAATTTCTGGAAGTGTCAATGCTAAAGTCACATAGCAAGGTTCTGCGGCCATCGCGGCCATATCACTCACATTAACCATCACCGCTTTACAGGCAATATCATAAGGATCCCATTCGGGAAGAAAATGAACTCCTGAAACCAAAGTATCTGTGCTGACTAATAAATCAGTTCCTCGTGGTAAATGCAAACAGGCGGCGTCATCACCTATACCATACAGAACTTCCTTATGCCGAACAGGAAAAGACTTAAAATAAAAATCAATTAGAGAAAATTCATTCATTGCCAAGACTGATTTCTACTGAACGTACCTGCTGTGCCAGATTATTCAATACTCCGTTGACATAGCGATGCCCATCCTGCGATCCAAACTCCTTGGTCAGAGAAATGGATTCATCAAGTACGACCTTATAAGGAATTTCAGGACAATGAAAGAGTTCAAAGGAACCAATACGTAATACAGTTAACTCTATAGGATTCAATCCACTAACATCCCGGTCAAGAAATGGAGAGAAACTCGCTTCCAAAGCCTCTGCATGTGCAGGAACACCGTGGAGCAAACGGGTAAAATATTCTACATCTACTTTATCCATATTATTGATAACCCGGAACTGTGCTTCAATTTCATGAAGATCAGAACCTGACATTAACCATTGATACAATGCCTGTAATGCTAATTTACGTGCTTTCCTTTTACCACTTATTGATTGCTTTTCCACTTATACCTCGTACTTTTGAATGGATCGGGCTTTAAAGATCCCGAACCTGAACATTCGTCACTTTCTATGCGTCATCCTTGTAAAGCAAGAATCCATGCAAACAGGCAGTATAGTGCTCATTTTGAGGATGGATCCCCTCTTTCGCAAGGATAATGACCTTATAAAAACCTAAAGACATTAAATCAATTTACCTTTTTAAAAATAACTCATTCTCATATCCCTCATTTCATTTGATATGTGGGTTCTATATCTTATTGAGGAATAAACGCAGTCACTCTTTATCGTGTTTCATTTGATCTATAGTCTGTCTAAAATCGCTCACATCCTTGAAGCGCTTATATACGGATGCGAATCGCACATAAGCAACATGATCCAACCTGAATAACTCATTCATTACCAATTCACCAATCAGTTGAGAATCCACTTCACGTTCACCTCTGCGACGAATTTCCTGAGTAATGGAAATAATCGCTGCTTCGAGACTGTCCACACTTACCGGTCTTTTTTCCAGAGCGCGAAGCATGCCTGAGCGCAGGTTATCGATGTTAAAGGGTTCCCGTCGTCCATCACGTTTGATGATTAAGGGCATAATCAATTCAGCAGTCTCAAAAGTAGTAAACCGCTCATGACAAAGAAGACATTCTCGCCTCCTGCGCACCTGAGCACCATCAGCGACTAAACGAGAATCGACCACTTTGGTTTCTTCAGCATGACAAAAAGGGCAGTACATGATTAACCATAAACCGGGAAATCACGACACAGAAGCAAAACCTGAGTTTTTACACGTGCGTTGATCGTTTCATCATTGATATTGTCCAGGATGTCTGCCACCCAATTGGTTAGAAGCGTTATTTCTTTTTCTTTAAATCCTCGTGTCGTTGCAGCAGGTGTTCCCAATCGTAACCCACTGGTTACAAAAGGCGAACGGGGATCATTGGGTACCGAGTTCTTGTTAACAGTGATATTAGCTCGGCCTAAAGCAGCATCTGCTTCTTTTCCGGTAATATCTTTGTTAATCAAATCTACCAGTACTAAATGATTATCGGTTCCACCTGAAACAATGTTATAGCCTCGGCTTTGTAACACATCGCACATGGTTCGTGCATTGACGAGAACCTGTTGTTGGTAGGCTTTAAATTCAGGCAATAAAGCTTCTGCAAAAGCAACGGCCTTCGCTGCAATAACGTGCATTAACGGGCCACCCTGCATGCCTGGAAACACTGCAGAATTTAATTTTTTCTCAATTTCTTCATTTTCTTTGCACAGTATCAAACCACCTCTAGGGCCTCTTAGCGTTTTATGCGTGGTGGTTGTAACAACATCAGCATAAGGTAAGGGAGATGGGTACAGTCCAACAGCAACCAAACCGGCGACGTGTGCCATATCCGCCATTAAATAAGCACCTACTTTATCAGCAATCGCTCTGAATCTTGCCCAATCAAGCGTTCTCGAATAAGCTGAAAATCCGGCAATAATTAACTTGGGTTTATGCTGTATGGCAAGTTGTTCTACAACATCATAATCAATTAAACCCGTATTGACATCGACGCCATATTCTACTGCCTGATACAATTTACCGGAGAAATTGACTTTCGAACCGTGAGTCAGGTGACCGCCATGAGGCAGCGCCATTCCCATAAAAACATCACCAGGTGATAATAAAGCCATCATGACAGAGGCATTAGCCTGGGATCCTGAGTGCGGCTGGACATTAACATAATGCGCGCCGAATAATTTTTTTGCTCTTTCTATAGCCAGCTCTTCAGCGATGTCTACATACTCACATCCGCCATAATAACGTTTACCAGGATAGCCTTCTGCATATTTATTAGTAAGTACAGACCCCTGAGCCTGCAATACTCTGGGACTCACATAATTTTCAGAAGCGATGAGCTCAATATGATCTTCCTGACGACGCTTTTCATTTTCAATGGCCTGAAACAGCGCATCATCAAAATGTTCTATGGTATAACTTTCATCAAACATGTGAAATTCCTTAGCCTGGATAATAACTATCGTGATTTAACAATAATGTCATTACAAACGCTTTTTACACCACCTACTCCGGCAGCAATAGTTGCGGCTCTTTGTTTAATTCGTGGTGAATCTACAAAACCACTTAGCTGTACCTGATCTTTGTATGTCTTAACTTTAACGGCAAATCCATCTGTACCTAATTGATCAACCAAACTTGCTTTCACTCGTGTAGTTGTTGCTGTACTGTCAAGATACTCTCCAGTACTTTCAGCTTGAGGAGAAGCAGCACAAGCAATAATGATCATGGAAACAGCTCCCACCAGTAACATCTTCAGTGAGTCAATCATAAAGGCTCCTTAAAGAAAAAACCTTACTAGAGTACCACAAAATGTCTTCAGATACGAAGGGGTATTCACGCGGGTTTATTCCTTGAACAGGACATAAAATACGGTGATTAACCCTCAATTCTGTATAAGCAAAAACCCTGTACGCTCATCTCAGATTCCAGGGTTAATTATGAAACAATAACGCGATAGCGACAGCAAGTCTTCAGACGATACCAATGAAAACTAACTGCGCCCACTATCTATGTCCATGCGATTTAGTATGAACATCCTGATTTTTATTATGTACCTGGGCATTACCACGATTAATCGTTCCAGACGGGTTAACCTTGGCTTGATTGGAAACACCATGATTTTGAGAATGTTGCAAAGCAGCACGATTATCAGTTGGTGTATGACCATGAGTCGTTCCAGCGCTTCCCGCATGACCATGGACTGTTCCAGAATTCCCAGCATGACCGTGAACTGTTCCAATAGTTTCAGCATGGCCATGTACATTATTCTGTACACCAATCTGGGCTGGACGAGGACGTGGTGATATCAGCACTTTATTTGCATAGGCATCCGGATGCCCATGATAAACTCCCCCCGCCTGAGCTGGCCGGTATACAGGATTAGCATGGAAATGACGATGAGGGTTAACTGGCCTCACTTCAACCATTGGAGCAGGAATAGAATAACCACGATCATAATATTGCTGTTCAACAACGGTACAGGAGGTCAATAAAGGCAGGGCTAACAGACTTGAGACGAGGTATCTCATAAAAAACTCCTCAGAATTAAAAAAGGTCCATCAATGATGGACCTTTTTTGAGTGATTTATCGGGTTGATAATTCGGCTTTTGCTTCTTTCAAAAAGGGAACTACACGAATAGTACTGTTTACGTTAGTCCAACCGGAGTAAATAGTGTAGAACGGTGAAGTAATCGTAATGTACATACCACTATGGCAGTAGAAATTATAGAATAAACTAATATAGTGAGGTGATTCATAACGATAAATATTAAAATCGACAGTAGAACCATCGTCAAAAGTTCCGAAGACATTAACGTCAGTGTAACTTTGGTTAATGATTTCAATTTGACAATATCCAGGATAAGTTACGCCTTTTTGTATGGATTGTTTGTCTTTAGTATCAGCATTGGGATTAAGATGAACATTTGCCGCAAAAACATGACTAAATAAGCTAAAACAAACTAGGAACAAGAACGACTTCAACTTCATGGTTTACCCCCTTATTAAGATGGAAGCCGCATAGTAACAAAGTCTTCAATTTAGTCAATAGGATATTTTTATATCCATGAAATAAATAAAAATTGAAACATATCAAAACAATAAGGTGATAAAGTATATCTTTATGTTATATTTGGCAAATTAAAAAATTTAGCGAATATCCACAGGGAAAGACAATGAAAAAGCGTATGATGATCATGGGAATTGCCTTATTGGTTGTTTTCGGTGGAATCATTGCCTTCAATTTGATTAAGGCAATGATGATCAAGCAATTTTTTGCCAGCTATGAGCCCCCTGCTGTAACGGTTTCTTCAGCAGTAGCCGAATCAGTAGACTGGTTGCCTACCATTAGTGCTATTGGTAATTTCGTTGCAATCAACGGAGTTGATGTCAACTCTGAAGCATCAGGAAACGTGGTTAAAATTGACTTTGACTCAGGTCAATTTGTTAATAAAGATGCCCCCCTGATTACAATCGATGACAGTATTGATCAAGCATTGCTTAAATTTAATCAATCTGAACTGACTCTAAAGGAGCTAAACTATAAACGGCAAACCGATCTGTTTAAGCGAGGCGCTACTCCCAGTTCAAGTGTTGATGAAGCCAAAGCGAATTTGCAACAGGCTCAGGCTAAAGTCGAGCAGATACAAGCCCAGATAAATCAGAAACACATCACAGCACCTTTTGCTGGACGCCTGGGTATTCGTGGAGTAAATCTCGGACAGTACGTCACACCGGGACAAACGTCCATTGTTTCCCTCCAGTCTTTGGATCCGCTGTATCTGGAATTCTATATACCCGAACAATTTTATAAACGAATCCAGTTGAATCAAAGCATCTATTTTTCAGTTGAAGAGTTCCCCAATACGATATTTGAAGGGACGATTTCCGCAATAAACTCCAAAATAGACCTGAACACACATAACATCCTGATTCAGGCGACATTGCCTAACTGCCCTTCCAAGGCAATTAAGGATCCAACAAAATCAACTCTGGTTAAAACACGAAAAGAAGTCAGAGGAAGCAAACTCATAGTCACCTGCAACAGTGAAGTTAATCGTCAGAACAATATTAGTGAATATGTATTTATTCCAGGTATGTTCTCTTCCATTGAAATTCCTCAACCGGCAGAACCCAATACAGTTATAGTTCCCTCTACAGCAATATCTTATAGTCTCTATGGAAACTCAATTTACATCATTGAAAAAAATTCCGAAGGCAAAAAGAACAAAGACGGCTCGGATCAACTGATAGTAAATCGCGTATTTGTTGCTACTGGTGAACAACAGGGAAATTACACGGTGGTAAAAAAAGGAATAAAGGCCGGACAACTGGTTGTCAGCACTGGAGATCTCAAACTGCAAAATGGAACTCCTGTTGTAATTAATAACAGTGTCCAACTGACTGATATCAGTAATCCGGACAGCATGGGACAATAGAGTCTGTTGGTCATTTACTTGTTTCATTAATCGCAAACACTGGTGTACCGATCCCGGATTTGATCCGGGTTCATCCGCGGTATGTCACGCTCTTCTGGATGATAAGGACAAGCAATGACATGTAGGCGTTATAGAACAATTGGCAACAGAACCTAATAGAAATCCTGAGATTTCTCCTGTTTCAAGTACAGAGCTCCATATTTTAAGCTCTTTAATTTAATAATTGCTGGTTTATTTGCAGGATAACTTATGAAATTTACAGATTTATACATCAAGCGCCCAGTGCTTTCCATAGTAGTCAGCATGCTGATTTTTCTTTTTGGAATTAACTCCATAAATAAAATGCAGATTCGTCAATACCCACGCATGGACAATACAGTGATTACCATCGTTACTGCCTATCCTGGTGCTGACGCTGAATTAATTGCCGGATTTATTACGTCCCCACTGGAAAGTGCTGTGGCAAGCGCTGAAGGTATAGACTACATGACCTCAACCAGTAATCTAGGTTTAAGCACCATCACGCTTACTATAAAACTAAATTTTGATCCGCAAATCGCGTTTACCGATGTAATGAGTAAAGTTCAACAAACGATTAACCAATTGCCTAAAGAATCACAGCAACCTGTAATTCTTAAAAAATCAGATTCTTCTACTGCCTTGATGTACATCAGCCTGGACAGTAAAGAGATGACTCCTCAACAAATTACAGACTATGCAACTCGAGTGGTACAACCTCAATTACAAACTGTTGATGGAGTAGCCAAAGCTGAGATATTAGGAGGGGCAACCTATTCCATGCGGATTTTCATGAATCCCATTAAAATGGCGGCATTAAATGTTACTCCCGCAGATGTAGCCTCAGTGCTGGCCAGTAACAATTTCCTCACTGCAGCAGGCAGCACAAAAAGTGAATACGTTGCCATCAACATGAACGCAAAAACCGATTTGAACGATGCCGAGGAATTCAGCAAACTCATCGTAAGAAGCTCCAATGGTTCTATAGTAAGGCTTCGAGATATTGCCGATGTTACACTAGGCTCTCAAAATTACGACAGTTCAGTAACATTTAACGGTAAAAAAGCCGTATTTATCTCAATTACTCCTACTCCAACAGCAAATCCACTGACCGTGATCAGCGATGCCAGAAAACTGATGCCCTCTATTGTCAAAGAATTCCCTCCATCACTGACAGGAACCATAGTCTATGACGCGACCGCTTTTATTCGAGCATCCATTAGTGAGGTCATGCATACTATTATCGAAGCGGGTGTGATTGTAATTGTTGTTATCTTTTTATTTCTTGGCTCCATTCGCTCAGTGTTGATTCCAGTAGTCACCATACCGCTTTCCCTGGTTGGTGTGTGTACGCTTATGCTGATACTTGGGTACAGTGTGAATCTTCTTACTCTGTTAGCTTTCGTTTTGGCTATTGGTCTGGTGGTTGACGACGCGATTGTGGTTGTCGAAAACGTCCATAGACATATTGAAGAAGGAAAATCACCCTACGAAGCAGCGATTATAGGAGCGCGGGAAATTGCTACACCGGTAATCGCGATGACCATTACGCTTGCTGCGGTTTATGCACCTATAGGATTTATGGGCGGATTGACGGGGGCTCTGTTTAAAGAATTTGCTTTTACTTTGGCCTGTGCCGTAATCATATCAGGGGTTATAGCCTTAACCTTATCACCCATGATGTGCTCTAAAGTATTAACAAAAGAAATCAGTAGTGGAAAATTTGTACATTTTCTCGATAATTTATTTAATAACCTTAAAGTTAAATATCAGAATGCGCTACATAGTTTATTAAATACCCGATCGATTATGCTTGTTTTTGCTGCGGTCATCTTGTTAATGCTGCCGTACTTGTATACCAATACCTCTGCTGAAACTGCTCCAGACGAAGATCAAGGGTTCTTTTTTGTCATGGCAGTAGCACCTCAATCAGCAACACTCAATTACATCGAAGCATTTACCAAACCTTTTGATGAAATCTACAAGAGTTTTCCTGAAACAGAGAACTATTTTACCGTAAATATGGCTCAACCCATTTCAGGTATGGTTCTGAAACCATGGGATCAAAGATCAACCAACCAATTTGCTTTAAAGCAACCACTGCAGGATAAATTATCCAGTATTGCGGGATTAAATGCGTTCGCCATAGTTCCCCCTCCCCTTCCTGGCGGAGGCGGCGGTCCAGCCGTTCAGTTTGTTATAAAAACCACAAATGACTTCCAAAGTTTATTTGATGTCTCGAATAAACTAACAGAGCGTGCTAAAAAAAGCGGGTTGTTTATCTATATTGATAACTCACTCAAGTTTAATCAACCTCAGGTTGAATACTTAATCAATCGCGCCAAAGCTTCAGAAATGGGATTGGATATGCGTGCCATAGGGAGCAGTTTAACCAGCGCACTCTCAGGCAACTACATTAATTATTTTAACCTGGAGGGACGAAGTTATCAGGTTATACCTCAACTGGATAGAAAATATCGCTTAACGCCGGAGCAATTAGGACAGATCTACGTTAAAACAGCAAACGGTACTATGGTTCCTCTTTCCACTGTAGTAACTCCGGTTGAAAAAACGCAACCCAATGCGGCAACACACTTCCAGCAATTAAATTCTGCCACCATTCAAGCGGTTATGATGCCTGGAAAAACTCTGGGGGATGGACTTCAATTTTTACAAAAAGCAGCGGATGAAACTTTACCCAAAGGATTTACCTATGACTACGGCGGTGAATCAAGGCAATTCATGCAGGAAGGAAGTGCTCTGATATTTGCATTCCTGTTTGCAATCGTCATCATCTTTTTAGTGCTTTCCGCTCAGTATGAAAGCTTCCGTGATCCTTTAATTGTCTTGATCAGCGTGCCCATGTCCATCTGTGGAGCATTAATTCCACTGAATTTAGGCCTGGCAACCATCAACATTTATACCCAAGTGGGATTGATTACCTTAATAGGCCTTATCAGTAAACACGGTATTCTGATTGTTGACTTTGCAAACCATCTTCAGCGAGAAAAAAATCTGGATAAACGGGCTGCTGTAGAAGAGGCCGCCGCAATCAGATTAAGACCAATATTAATGACTACTGCAGCAATGGTTTTTGGTGTTGTGCCCCTTCTTATTGCGACTGGAGCTGGTGCGGTCAGCCGATTCGATATAGGCCTGGTGATTGCAACTGGACTCTTGATTGGTACCGGATTTACTCTGTTTGTCGTTCCAACTATGTACACCTATATTGCAGAAGATCATCGTCATAAGCCTGATGAGCCGGCTGAAGTGAACTAGAGCACTACATAAAACAGTGTCGTCAATATCGATGGCACTGTTCTACTCGAAAATCTACTGTTTGAACCTCACGTTATCCGCCGTAATATTGGCCATACTCCCTTAGTCTGTGATAATATTCTTCGTTTTACCAGTACAGGCTCAAACATGGAAAAAACCTATTCCCCCGAAGCCATAGAACAGGCTTCCTATAAGAAATGGGAAAGTCAAAATTACTTTCAACCCCGAGGTGATGGAAAACGCTTTAGCATTATGCTACCTCCTCCCAATGTTACAGGCAGCTTGCATATGGGACATGGTTTTCAACACACCATTATGGATGCATTAACTCGTTATCATCGTATGCTTGGAGACAAAACTCTATGGCAGCCGGGGACTGATCATGCCGGAATTTCAACTCAACTGGTCGTTGAGCGCCAATTAGAGGCCCAAGGAATTTCCAGAAAAGATCTCACTAGAGAAGAGTTTCTGGATTGCGTTTGGAAATGGAAGAATGAATCAGGCAACACGATTACCCAGCAGATGAGACGCTTGGGCGATTCCGTGGATTGGAGTCGTGAACGATTCACTATGGATGAAGGTTTGTCTGCAGCCGTTCAGAAAGTATTTGTTCAGCTCCATGATGAAGGATTAATCTACCGGGGTACTCGCCTGGTAAACTGGGATCCCAAACTCGGTACTGCAGTTTCTGATCTCGAAGTACTGTCTGAAGATGAAGAAGGTTCTCTATGGCATATTCGTTATCCAGTAGTCGATTCCAATGAATTTGTCGTGGTAGCAACCACGCGACCTGAGACCCTTCTTGGTGACTCCGCTGTTGCAGTTCACCCTGATGATCCTCGATTCAAGCATTTGGTTGGCAAGCAGGTTCATCTCCCGCTTTGCGATAGAACCATACCCGTTATCGCCGATGAGTATGTCGATAAAGAATTCGGTAGTGGTTGCGTCAAAATCACACCGGCACATGATTTTAATGATCATGAAGTAGGCAAACGCCATCAATTACCGCTCATCAATATTTTAACAAAAAAGGCAACAATTAATAAAAATGCCCCATTAAAATATCAGGGCATGGACCGGTTTGTTGCCCGAGAACAAATTATTAAAGATCTGGAGGAAACAGGGGCATTGGTTAAAACAGAACCGCATCAATTAAAAGTTCCACGCGGTGAAAAATCCAATGTTGTTATTGAGCCTCTATTAACCGATCAATGGTATGTAAAAACGAAACCATTAGCTGAACCCGCCATAGCTGCAGTTAAAAAGGGAGATATTCGCTTTATACCTGAGACCTGGACTAAAACCTATTATCAATGGATGGATAATATTGAAGACTGGTGTATCAGTCGTCAATTGTGGTGGGGACACAGAATACCTGCCTGGTACGATAACCATGGAAACATTTATGTAGGGTACAGTGAAAACGATGTTCGTTTTAAATACAAAATAGATGATGCCACCCCCCTGAAACAGGATGAAGATGTTCTCGATACCTGGTTTTCATCTGCACTGTGGCCTTTTTCTACTCTAGGCTGGCCGGAACGCACTCCAGAACTGGAGCAGTTCTACCCTACGTCAGTACTGGTGACGGGATTTGATATTATATTTTTCTGGGTCGCTCGTATGATCATGATGGGCTTGAAATTTACAGGAAAAATTCCCTTTAAAGACATCTTTATTACTGGATTAATTCGAGACAGCGAAGGACACAAGATGTCCAAATCCAAGGGAAATGTCCTTGATCCGCTGGATATAATCGATGGAATAGACATTGAGTCTCTGGTTGCGAAACGAACTTCCAATCTCATGCTCACTTCAGTGCGTGACAAAATAATTAAAGCGACTCGAAAAGAATTCCCAGAAGGCATCAATGCCTACGGTACGGATGCTTTACGTTTTACCTATTGCTCCCTTGCGTCGACCGGGCGTAACGTTCGTTTTGACGTAGGCCGCGTTGAAGGCTATAGAAACTTCTGTAACAAAATATGGAATGCTGCCCGCTATGTGCTGCTCAATATCGATGAAGAACACATTGATTTTGGTGACGGCGCCTTCCAATACAGTCCTGCCGATCAATGGATACTCTCACGTCTGCAACGAACGATAGGGAAAGTACACCATTATTTTGAAACCTATCGGTTTGATTTATTGGCGAATACTCTTTATGAATTCGTATGGCATGAGTATTGTGACTGGTATCTGGAGTTATCCAAACCGGTTTTACAGGATGAAAATGCACTGAGTGCTCTGAAAAGAGGAACGCGAAGAACGCTCATCCACGTTCTTGATCAGATATTGAAACTACTGCATCCGTTAATGCCTTTTATTACAGAAGAAATTTGGCATAGAACAACCAAATTTACCAATGAAAATGGGAATAGCATTATGCTAAGCAGCTATCCTCAGGTCGATGAGCAATTTATCAACGACACCATTGAAGAAGAACTGGATTGGCTCAAAGCAGCAATTCAGGCGATTCGAACTATTCGAAGTGAAATGTCTATTTCACCTGCCAAATTAATCCCGTTATCCATTCGTAATATAACTCCTGCACTAGAACAGCGCGTAGAGAAATATAAGCAAACGCTTAAAGCATTAAGTAAAGTGACGGATATTCATTATTTGGCGGCAGATGAAAAAATCCCGGTTTCAGCAACGGCTGTTTTAGGGGAAATTGAATTACTCATTCCCATGGCCAATTTAATTGATAAGGAAGCTGAATTAGTTCGACTGGCAAAAGAAGTAGCCAAGCTGGATAAAGATATTGCTCTTGCTCAGGGCAAATTGAATAATCCCAAATTTACTGATAAGGCTCCTGCAGAAATTATTGCCAAGGAACAAGAAAAATTGGCTCAAGCTCAAATTGCCAAAGACAAACTGTTACAGCATAAAATCAGGATTGAAACCTTATAATGACTAAATCCATGCATGGTTCAAGATTCTCTTGGGCAATGCATGGTTTTCATAAAACGAAAGGAAGCCCTGACAGGTGATGACCCAGCACAAAACCGTAAAAGCCTATGCATTCCCCATTATTTTGCTTCTATCCGTTACATTGGGTGGTTTTACAGGCTCCTGTCTTGATTATGACACTGCACAGAAGTTAAAACCTCTTGGTGATGTTTTTCTTAATTTAATTTTTACCGCAATAGTCCCACTGATTTTCTTTAGCGTCTCGTCTGCAATTGCTCGTGCAGGTTCCATTGAGAAACTTAAGTCACTCATTGTTTATATGGCTCTGGTATTTCTTTTTACAGGACTCATGGCTGCCCTGTATGCGATGCTGACTGTTCAATTATTCCCTCCTGCTGAAGGGGTAACTTTGCAACTGGTTATGCCAGAAAAAGTGGAAACGATCCGTTTTTCCGACCAAATTGCCAATATATTCACCGTATCTGATTTCTCTGATCTGTTATCGCACAAACACATTCTTGCATTGATCGTGTTTTCAATTTTTGTCGGTCTTGCTGTGTCCAGCTCTAAAGAAAAAGGCACGGCTTTTAAATCCTTTTTACAATCAGGTGAAGAAATATTCATGCGGTTTTTTGGGCTTATTATGTATTACGCCCCCATTGGATTTTTTGCTTATTTCGCGGTAATGGTCAGTGAGTTGGGAACGCAATTGCTGGACAGTTACCTTCGTATCACCGTATTGTATTATGCATCGGGCTTAATCTATTTTTTAGTGTTCTTTTCCTTTTATGCCTATTTGTCTGGAAAAATGCCAGGTATCAAACTATTCTGGTCTAACGTCTTTTTACCGATGATTACTGCCTTAGCTACATGCAGCAGCGCTGCCAGTATCCCTGCAAATTTAGCAGCGACAAAACAAATGAAGGTAGCCCCCGAAATTTATGAAACTGCAGTTCCTCTTGGTACCCTCATCCATAAAGACGGTTCAGTAATTGGCGGAATGTTTAAAATTGCCTTTTTGTTTGGGATTTTTCATTTAAATTTTTCGAGCTTACCAGTTATTCTCACCGCATTAGGCATATCCCTACTGGTGGGTACAGTTATGGGCGCAATACCCAGCGGAGGAATGCTTGGGGAATTATTGATCTTGAATGTTTATGGTTTTCCTCCCTCCGTATTAATAGCTGTCGCTGCCATCAGCATTATCATTGACCCGCTCGCAACAATGATCAATGTAACAGGCAATAGCGTAAGCAGTATGATGATCGCACGCCTCATGGAAGATAAAACATGGCTACATTCCTCCCAAAAAATAATGCTTCCCAATAGGCAATGTCCCTAAAGTTTTATTATGATGTTCCCGAACTGAATGGAAGCACGGCTTGTTCAAATTACTCCCTCTCCCGCGCCGGGAATTTGAATAATACAACGATGCCTTTTCGCGGGACGAGGGCTGGGGAGAGGGAATGGGACAATCTGTGTTAAGGCAACAAGCTCGTAATTTACTGATTTTTGTTCGCAATGAACAATGCCTGTAAGCAATTGTTCTAATCGAGACCAAAATTCATTATCAGTAAACATTAGAAGCCTTCCCTCTCCCCAACCCTCGTCCCGCGAAAGGGCATCATCACTTTGCCTCAAATTCCCGGCGCGGGAGAGGGAGTAGATTGGAATAATTTGAACAAGCCGTGCTTCCATTCAGTTCGGGAAAACCATAATAAAATATAGGAACGATGCTTAATGAACAGATAGCTTTATCAGCCTATCCCAAGATAACCAATAAACAGAATTATCGAACAGCATTTGCCAACCTGAGGCCTTCAACGGCATACAAACCAATGTCGCGATATCTTCACTCAACTTCATTCCGATAAAATCTCGGCTTATAAAAATAATGATTGTTGGAGCAGCGCAGATAAATGTCCCTAAAATGGTATTATGTTTTTTTCAGACTCAATGAAAGCACAGCTTGTTCAAATTACTCCAATCTACTCCCTCTCCCGCGCCGGGAATTTGAATAATACAACGATGCCTTTTCGCGGGACGAGGGCTGGGGAGAGGGAATGGGACAATCTGTGTTAAGGCAGCAAGCTCGTAATTTACTGATTTTTGTTCGCAATGAACAATGCCTGTAAGCAATTGTTCTAATCGAGACCAAAATTCATTATCAGTAAACATTAGAAGCCTTCCCTCTCCCCAACCCTCGTCCCGCGAAAGGGCATCATCACTTTGCCTCAAATTCCCGGCGCGGGAGAGGGAGTAGATTGGAATAATTTGAACAAGCCGTGCTTCCATTCAGTTCGGGAAAACCATAATAAATAATTTAGAACGTTGTTTAATCAACAATAACTTTATCAGCTTATCCCAATATCTATCTCTGCCATATCAACCAGGTCTATAATGAATAAACAGAATTATCGGATAGTATTTGCCAACTTGTGGGCTTTAACGGTATAGATATTCATGCAGGGGATACCTTCACTCAACTTTGTGCCGATAAAATCTCGGCTTATAAAAATAATGATCGTTGGAGTAGCGGAGATAACGTTGATTGGTTTGGTATTCAATAAATTGAATGCCCAATAGGACTTTACACAAATCAGGATTGGCTTATGAACCCACAAACAACATCAGTTAAAAATCTGGGAATAGTGCTGTTTCACAACTTTGAGACACTGGATGTATTTGGGCCGCTGGAGATGTTCGGAATGCTTCCTAATCAGCTGAACAGTATATTAATTTCCGAACACAAAGGATTGGTTAAATCAGCACAAGGTCAATCAGTTCTCTCAGATTACAGCTGGCAGGAAGCACCTCATTTACATCTTCTGCTCATTCCTGGAGGGATAGGAACACGAACAGAAATCCATAATGAACTGTTAATCCATTGGCTCCAACATCGTTGCGAACAAGCTGAAATGATTTTATCAGTCTGTACAGGGGCAGCCTTGCTTGCCAAAGCAGGAGTACTGGATGGGCATAGGGCAACAACAAACAAATTAGCCTTTGACTGGGTAAGTAAACAAAGCCAATACGTACAATGGATTAAGAAAGCTCGCTGGGTAGATGATGGCAAGATCATTACCTCATCTGGAATTTCAGCAGGCATTGACATGAGTCTCTATACCATTTCACGACTGTTTGGTGAATCAGTACGTGATGATATTGCAAAAAGAGCTGAATATAATCTCAATACTGATCCCAACAATGATCCCTTCATGATTGTCTGACGGAGAGCGCCCCACTCAATCAGTATGCCGTTATTATCGGGCTTGGTAAATCTTGCCCGTTTGTAATCCCTCAACACTTTTACTAAATGCATGAGCTACCCGCTGAACTGGAACGGGTTCAAAGCCTCGAAAATAAGGTCCATAGACATCCAATGCTTCCGTTACTACCGTTGGACTTACAGCATTGATTCGAATGCCTCTGGGCATTTCGATTGCTGCAGCCGTAACAAATCCATCGATGCCACCATTAACCATTGCAGCAGAAGTTCCGGCAGCAATAGGATCGTGATTTAAAATCCCGCTTGTAAGGGTAAACGATCCCGAATCATTCATATAATTTAAGCCGATTAAGACACAATTCACTTGCCCCATCAGCTTGCTGTTTAATCCCACATAAAAATCGCTGGCAGTCATTTCAGATAAACCAAGAAATGACACTCGCCCCGTGCTCAGAACTACCGCATCGACTCGTCCCACCTTCTGGTAAAGTGCTTTAATGGAATCAGGCTCTTCAATATTGACTGTGTATTGACCACTGGAATGACCCACACAAATGACTTCATGACGCGTTTTTAATTCTGCAACCACTGCAGAGCCAATTAATCCAGTACCGCCAATTACCATAACTTTCATAACCATCCCCTGGTTCTGTAAACCGATTATTATTGCGCTTGTGAATGTCAGACCAATCTCCATAAAAGGAGTTAAACCCCATTTCCAAAGAAGTAAATTGTGTTCCATACGAGTTCCAGCTTATTATTATATGTTCAATCAAATAAGTACAGGTATCGGCACAAACGACATGCCCCTCACCCAGACTAAAAAGCAATGAAAGTTGATTATGAGTGTACTGATTGATAGGCAATAAAGTCGCACTTCTGAGCAAACCTTGAGTTCGGGATTAGCCCTGAATCATTTTTATGCCATTGTTGTATTATTGAATCTAACTTTTGGAGTATAAGGACTTAAAACCATGACAAAAAAGCAACGGCATATTTTTAGAAACATCTTGCTAACCCTCCTATTCTCTTGCCTGCTGTTACCGAGTGTAAAAGCATCCAAGCCCGTATGGACATTTGCACCACAATCTCTCACTGACATCACTATAGCGAAAGGGAATAGCACGCAAGTTATTTACACGGTTCGCAATCACTCATCAAAGCCCAAATACCTCTTGATGAAACCCGTCGCAGGCGTAAGTCAGGTCAAACCCTGCGAGCTTGTTGCTCATGGAATCTGTACTCTGACGCTTAACGTGAATGGTTCCGCCTTACTAGGAGACGTGATCGGTGGCCCTATTTTATGCCAACGAGGTAATAGCTTGATGTGCTACTCCCCAAGTCAGACAGATGGGTTACGTATTCACCTGACAGAACAGCCTCCAGTGCAGCAATATACGATTACACCCTCAGCAAATGCTAATGGCACCATTTCTCCAGCAGTGCCACAGGCAGTCAATGCAGGATCCTCGATATCCTTTACTGCAAGTCCAAATGCCAATTTTAGCGTCGATCAATGGTTTCTGGATGGTAACGTAGTCCAAAATGGCGGTACGGTCTACCAATTAAGTAATATTCAGGGCAATCATACCATTGAAGTAACCTTTAATCAGACCACATTATCCCCGTTAACTTCTAATCTGACCTTATCCATCAACAGCCCTGCTTTAGATCCACCCCTGCCACTCACTCCGCGCATCATCCGTATTGAGAATACTGGGAATATTCCTGCTCTAAATCTTCAGGTGAACTCCACCGCATTTCCTGCAGGATCGTCAATAACGAATAATACCTGTTCGGGCACACTCAATGCACATGCAACCTGCGACATCACGATTACTCCAGGAGGCACTGCGAGTGCCAATACCACGAACATCGCGTGTAATACCTCACCAGGGAGCACCCCTGTGCCGACTGTAGTGACGGTGAGTGCGGATAACGCCTCACCAACCGACATTAACGTACTGATCCTGGGCTATGGGTGCATTTATCAGGGTGGTTATTTGTTCTCTGTGGACAATACTACTTCTAATTTGGGTAGTATCGGTGGGAAAGTAGCAGCATTGACCGATGAGCAGTGGCCAGACTATCATTGGTCTGACTCAAGCGTTAACACGACAGCGGACAGCCTCAATGATGGATTTAGTAATACCAATGCTCTTGCAGCTCCTCCAGGTCAATATCCAGCGGCGCAAACCTGTGTCAACAAAAATGACCAGGGATTCACTGATTGGTTCTTGCCAGCGATTTGTGAGTTGGGACGCTATGTAGGAATAAATACAAATGCGGGATGTGCGGTGAACCTACCCAACTTATACATAACCCTACGCTTAAACAGTTTAGGGGGGTTTGCGAATGTCTTCTATTGGAGTTCTTCCGAGTATAGCGGCAATCCCACGTTAAGTGCCTGGATGCAGTCCTTTATCTGGGGAGACCAGTTTTTCAACGCTAAAAACATCGGTGCCAGTGTCAGGTGTATTCGGACGTTTATTCCTTAAGCTTTCAGCCATAGATTGAGGCAGCACAGCTGCCTCATTAGCTGGAGACAGATCATGCCCGAGACACTTGGTCAATGACTTGCTATTAAACTCATTAGAAACTAAGGTTAATAGTGCTGTCTTTTTAAACCTGATTTCTTTGCTTGATTTAGCCATATCAGAAATGATTAGGTTAAAGTGGAGGAATGAACATAGCAAAACAATGTTAGATGTAAAAGTATCAACATCACAACCGAATTGACATAAGGTTATGAAGTTAAATGCGTGCGAGATACTGTGCGCTGGGGACAGGCTATTTATCGGATGTCGCAAGGATGGCCTTGATATTCATTTCAACACTATTAAGCATAAGGATTATGACTATGCAAAGAATTCAACGACATTATATTAAGTATGCAATACTCATATCGGTTCTCACCTGTTTGATGCTGTCAAGTGTTCAAGCAGCCAATCGTTTGTGGACCTTTACACCGCAAACACCAACTGAACTTACTATATCAAGAGGGGAAACAGCTCAAGTTAGTTATCTTATCACGAACTACACTTCCACCAGTAAAAATCTGGTGATGAAACCTATTACAGGCATCACCCAAAGCGAACCCTGTAAAGCTCCATCCCAAGGAACCTGTACACTGAAGCTCATCATAGACGGTTCTACTTTACAAGGCGATGTGCAAGGTGGCCCTATATTATGTAAGCTGGCTAATAAATTAAAGTGCCAGGGACCAAGCACAGCAGATGCTTTAAATATTCATCTGATTGAACAACCGCCTGTGCAGCAATATACGATTACACCCTCCTCAGATGCTAATGGCACTATAACGCCAGAAACACCACAAGTAGTGAATGAGGGAACAAGCCTATCGTTTACCGCCAATCCTAATACCAGCTTTGGGGTCAATGAGTGGTTATTGGATGGCAACGCAGTACAATATGGCGGCACCAGCTACCAATTGAGTGATATAAATGCCAATCATACAATTGCAGTGACTTTCAGTCAGGCTACTTTGTCGCCGATGATTGACGGTCTCACTCTGTCGATTAACAGTCCTTATCCCGCCTCAGATCCCTCATTGACAGGAACTGCGCGGATTATTCGCATAGAAAATACCGGCTCTATACCTGCAAGTAATCTTCAGGTAAGTTCTTCCGCTTTTCCTGCAGGCACATCAATAACCAGTAATACCTGCACGGGCACTCTTAACCCAGCAGCAACCTGCGACATTACGATTACTCCCGGAAGCACTGCCAGTGCTAATGCAAGTAATATTCCATGCAACACCTCACCGGGCTCCACCCCTGTACCGACTATAGTGACTGTCTCTTCCGATACTGCACCATCTGCTAATATTAATGTTCTGGTGTTAGGACATGGTTGCGTTTATCAGGGAGGATATGTGTTTTCTGTAGACGATAATACTTCTAATATGGGCAGTATAGGCGGGAAAGTTGCAGCATTAAGCGATGAGCCAGGTCCAACCTATCTGTGGTCAGGAGGATACAATGACACCGCAGCAAACAGTCTCCTCGATGGCTTAAGCAATACCAATGTTCTTGCAAGCCCAGTAGGTCAATATCCAGCAGCACAATCCTGTCTCAACAAGAGCGACCAGGGATTTACTGACTGGTACTTGCCAGCGATTTGTGAATTGGGACGCTATGTAGGTATTAATACGAATGCAGGCTGTGGATCGAACAGACCCAATTTGTATACAACACTTTATTTGAAAAGTTTGGGCGGTTTAGCCAATGTCAAATACTGGAGTTCTTCGGAGTATACAGGCAATGCTATCTACAGTGCCTGGGTGCAATACTTTGGCTGGGGAGACCAGTATTATGACGGTAAGACCCTGAGTAATTACGTCAGATGTATTCGAGCATTTACTCCTTAAACACGTTAACCTTTTTGAGGCAGCGAAGCTGCCTCATATCTACCCCAAAAGCCATCAATGGAGATGCTTCAATGTGAATCATGGATGCATTATTCTAGCAGACCAATCGATAATTTATTTCATATCGCGACTGAAAAAGGTGTTATAAATAGCAAGATAGGAACCATCAGAGACCATTTGTAATAAAGCTGAATTGATTTTATTGATCAATTTCTTATTCTTTTTCAGAGCTAATAAACCATAACCATTACCTATTGCGATGTGATCCCCTACCAGTTTAAATGTGTTCATATGATTTATAATTAAATATCTGGCCAAATTATTGTTCATAATAATGACATCAACATCATGATTGACCAATGCAGTAATCATCTCGGACATGGCTGAGAACTGTTTGATTGTATCCTTTGTACTAAATTGAGTATTTATAAAAGGATAATATAATGTGTTCGTTAAAACACCTATAGTCAGATTTTTGATATCTTTGACCTCATTAAGCGTGTCATTGGTACTTAATGTCACAAATTGAGCATCACTATTTAAATACGGCAAGCTGTAAATATAATTTCCTGTGCTTGTTGTTTCTATTGGAGTTGGCGAAAAGATCAAATCAACAGTGCCTTGATTCAGTAATTGTATTTGATCGGATAATTTTGTCGCTTTATACATGCATTTCAATTTAATCCGCTTACAAAGAGCATTCATTAAATCAATGTGAAATCCATAAAAACTTTTACCACCATCCGTGGAAGTAGAAAATGGAGGGGCAAAAGGAATTACTCCAACATATACTGGAGCACTATACACAAAAAGAGAACCACATAAGAATAAGATAGCCACACACAGTTTCATTACAAAGCACCCCGTTCAATGTTATTTTAAATCTAGGAGGGGTATGAACCATTGTCAAACTCGGACGACTAAATCTTCTACACATCATCGAAAAACCAGTTCACGACTCCACGGCCACAACTGCGAAAATTCGAAATGCAGCATGTACTCGCATCTCAAACGAATTCCAAGCACACTAGACTAAACAATCAATCGCTTTTAGCGTCTGAAGGCAAAATATAGAGAGCCAGATAAGTTAATAATTGAAAACCTCCTTGTACCATATGATTTTCTTCCAGATCAAACTTCATAATCAATTGATCAGCAAGAAACATCGCTAACCAAAAAGAGAGGGAAATGATAAAAGCTGTATTTGCTCTGTTCATCCATCGTCGGGTATCCTGATTCAAAGCACAGCAAGTCCAGATAAATGCGATTGAAGAGATGAAAGTCCAGATCATAATTCCGGCAAAACATATCTGGGGAATCAGAGCTGAAACCTGGTACATTTTTAAAGAGTCGACAAGAAATGGGTAATTAGCATCCGGAGCCCAGCTTTTCTGAATCAGCTTCATATGCGCGAACATACCAATGAAATCAGTCCAAAACGCTAAAAACCACCAGATAGCCCAAAAAACTATAATAATCTTTTTAAACAAAACTAACTGCCGAGCCTGGTCGTACACAAAAAAGGGATCCTTATACACGTTTAAGTTTGATCTTATCATTTTTTATAAGTTCTGATTACCTGCTGAATGCTATTTTATGCCATCATATTAAATCAACACCCTGCGTTCAGATTTTATGTTTGCATACTCTTTGACTGATCCACCATGCCAGAACAAATGTAATGACCACCCCTAAATAGACACTTTTGTCTTTCCACTCTGGCCCTACCAATTGCAATGCATCAGGACTATGGAAAATGGAAAACGGTATGGCGAGTACTACATCCATTATTGCTGAGCCAGCAACTAGACCGCAGGCGATTAAGGTGCCTTTTTGTTTTCGGGTTATCGTTTCTTCGTGATCTTTCTTCATTCGCTGTAACCGTTTTTGCACAAATAATGCAATCATTCCGCCTATGAATAATGGGAATGAGGAAGACAAAGGCAAATACATTCCAATGGCTATTCCCAAAATAGATAAATTCAAATAACGCTTAAAATTAAATATACGCTCCAAAACGATAACAAATAAAATGATTAAAGCCCCCAAGAACATCATATTCCATGGCAATGAATTTCTAAAAACAGCTTCGGTAATTGCCGCCATCAATGCTGCAGTAGGAGCCGGCAATGTCTGAGTGACGTCCATACCCGGATGAGGCATCACTCCAGCGATTCCATACACATTAAACAATAATTGCATTACTGGCGGAATAACTAAAGCTGAAACGGCTACTCCCAGTAATAACATTACTTGCTGCCGCCAGGGTGTTGCGCCAACTAATTGCCCTACTTTCAGATCTTGAGTATTGTCGTTGGCAATTGCTGCAATGCCCGTCACGACCGAACCGATAATAATGGTAATCGCTTCTGCAGCCTGGATTTGGTGAGTACTTAAAGGAAGAGGTAACACATGATCAATGGCGGTTAACAGTAACCACGCGGCAAACAACATTCCAGAAATAACTACCGAGCTGCCAGGGCTTGCTGTCACACCGACCATTCCAGAGAAATAGGCAGTGATAACGGAAAACAAAAATCCAATAACCAAAACATAAACCACGCCAAAAAAAACAATGGTGGGAGAATAGGTGTTATCAAGACCTGCCTGGCCTAAGGGAAAGATAAACTGAAAAAATAAAAACAAAATGGCAGCAACGGTTCCTATGCCCATAAAAATAAAAGGCAAAGGGATGTCTTTATCTGTACGCAGAACCTCTTTATCCGCTTTATTCTTCGCAATAAAAGCGCTTAGTGAACCCCTAATGCTTTTGGTAAGAGGTTTTATTAATTTAACAAAAGTCCACATTCCTGCAAACAACATGGCACCAATACCCAAATAGCGCATTTCACTATTCCATAATAAGGTAGTCGCCTGCTCTGGAGGATATTGAGTTATAAAATCTGGGTAAAACTGGCTGACTACGGGTAAAGCAACCAACCAGGACAGAACAGCCCCAAGAAAAATACTGATGGCCATATCATGTCCAACAAGATACCCGGCGCCTATCATGGTTGCAGAGAAGCCGGCACCCAGTCCGAACAAGGACCTTTTTACTACAAACCAATAACCCCAACTATTGGCTACCAGTTTAAATCCAATCTGCAGCAATTCTATAACCGCGCCTACAGCACCACCAATAAAAATATCCTTTATACCGGCTTTTTCTGCAGAAGATTTCAATACTTCAGCAATCGCACGCCCCTCAGGAAATTTTAAAGAGTGATCGTTTACTAAAATTCGACGCAGTGGAATTGAGAATAGAACCCCCAATATGCCGCCGCAGGCAGCAATAAAGAAATTGGTCAGATAATCAAAATGGTTCCAAAATCCAATAATAATCAGGGCAGGAATTGTATAGACAATACCGCCAGCAACCGCCTCACCGGCAGAAGCAGCAGTTTGCACTGCATTGTTTTCAAGAATGGTGGAATTCTTAAAAAAGCGCAAAATCCCCATCGAAATAATGGCAGCAGGAATGGATGCTGATGTTAAAATACCTAATTTGAGTGCAAGATAAGCGTTAGACATTGCTAATAAAACAGTAAGTATTATTGCCAGAAAAATAACTCTCAGCGTTAATTCTGCTACCTGCTGATCCGCGGCTATAAAAGGGGTATCAGACATTAATTCCCCCACACTGACTGCGCAATTTCAGATTTAACCAACCTGGAAATTAATGACAATGGAATCGTTACAGTTTGTTCGCCATAAACGTATGCAGCAACCTGATAGCTGTTAAAGATAACGGCTATGCCTTTATGGGTAAAAAACCAGACTGAGTAGTTTTCAGCGGTAGGTTTGGTTCCCTCCGAGATCCACTGTTCATCAGAAATATTCTTTTTGGTAATGTCCTTTTTAGCCAAAGCGGAAATAGGCGTCAAATAATCAGCCCCTGATACAAATAAATCAGCCAGGTTCATGCTTTTTCCATTGACATAATTTTTCACGACAACCGTATTTGAAGGATGTGCTGCACCTTTATGAAAAATGGATATATTAAAACGAATACTCAAGGCTGTTGGCGTTTTATAAGGTACTGAATAAGTAATGTTGAGTCCTGTTTTACCTGGAGCATCAGCAGGAGTGGATGCATCTTCTGATAATTCGCCCATAAAGCTTTTTTGAGTGTTGGCAATAAATTCTTTTATCGACGCATTCACTGTGGGTGATTTAAAACCCTGAGGATATTTAATATCAAGAATGTATTGCGCGGTTTCCTGTTTAATCACTATAGGAGTGATGGAGTAAGCCATCAATGAATTGACTGTAAGGCCTAAAATCAACCCCGTTTTAATTATCCGTTTCATTCGATTAATCATTATTTAACTCCTGATCAATATTTTTATTGGATAACCACTCACCCGCGATCATGGTCCTATGGGGAAGTGGGTATGCAAAATAATAACAAAGAGATGCACTATCAGTTATAGACCATAATACTAAATCTGCTGCCTTACCCTGCTCAATAAGGCCTGTTTCATGTTCCAGACCCAAAGCTTTTGCCGCTTGAGTAGTGACGGCAGACAAGACTTCAGGTATGGACATTCCAAAAAACTGGCAGGCCATACTCATCATTAGCAATAAAGATGTCGTAGGGGAGGAGCCTGGATTGGAATCAGTAGCGATGGCCATACGAACACCTGCTTGTCGCAATAAGTCAACAGGAGGTTTTCTCTTTTCACGTAAAAAATAAAACGCCCCCGGAAGCAAAACGGCTACGGTGTCTGATTTTGCCATGGCAGCAGCCCCAGCTTCATCAAGAAACTCAAGATGATCGCAGGATAATGCGCCTGAGTTTGCGGCCAAAATACTTGCACCCAGGTTGGATAATTGTTCTGCATGACATTTTATCGGTAGATTTAATGCACGTGCCGCTGCAAATATCTGTTCCGTCTGTTTTAATGAAAAAGCAATCGATTCACAAAAAACATCGACAGCATCAACCAATCCCGTTTCAGTGATTGCTGGTAACATCTCCTGGCAAAGATGATCGACATAAGCCTGGCTGTTTCCCTTATATTCCGGGCCTATCGCATGGGCACCTAAAAAAGTGGTTTTTACACGCAATCCGCTTAGCTCACCCAAACGTCTGGCGACTTTAAGCATTTTCATCTCATTAACCAAATCCAGACCATACCCAGACTTGATTTCAACGGTAGTCACTCCTTCATTTTTTAGAGCGCATATTCTGGGTAAGGATTGCTGAATTAGCTCTTCTTCTGAAGCCGCACGAGTTTGCGTTACTGTAGACAGGATTCCGCCACCAGATTTGGAAATGTCGGCATAACTCACCCCTTCAAGCTTCATTTGAAATTCGGAAGCTCTGCTTCCGGCATAAACCAGATGAGTATGACAGTCAATCAGGCCGGGAGTGATTACTTTACCCGAACAATCTTCTCGTTGGCCTGCTCGTTCAATAAATTCAGTGGGCAGATCGTCCATAGAACCGCACCATTTTATCCGGCCATTTTGAATCGCAATCGCCTGATTATGTAAAGGCAATCCCTGGGCAGTAATCGTTGTTGCATTCACTAATAATTTATCGCAGGCAAACATTAGAAATCCCAATGAAGAACTTGATGAGGTGGTTTAAGCCAGGACGCATGATGCGATGATTCATAGATATCCCATTCTTTAGAGACATAGGTCTCCTTATCAATGTCCAATAAAAGCCAGGTTAAAAATTCTGCGACTGTCTCTGGAGAAATTAATCGATTGTGTTGTTTTAGGCGTTGATAAAAATGAACTTGCTCTGGGTCCATATTGGAGCCATTTCTGGCAATTACCTGCATTTCCGTATCAATAATTCCTGGCATGACGCTGGCAAAGGAAATCGAGTCTGTTTCGAGTTGGCAACATCGAGTCAGCATAGACAACGCTGCTTTGGAGACGCAATAGGCGGTCCACCCTTTTATTGGAAAATATGCGGCTCCGGAACCTATATTTAACACACGGCCATGTTGTAATTTATCGATGAATAATTGCGGTAAAAAAAGAGGAGCATCCAGATTTGTTGCAAAGGTTCGATGCCAATCGGCTAATTGAATATCCTGAATAGGAACCAGCGGCTCCAGTGTTCCAGCATTATTAACCAAAGCACTTATTTGCGGTATATTATTCAAATGGACTCTAATTATTTCACGGCCTTCACTGGTGGATACATCAGCACAGACATATTTAATCAAAGCAGATGCGGCAGCCGTCTCCTTTAACAATGACTCACGTCGGCCTACTATCAATACTGATTTACCGCGTTCAGCCAGATTCAAAGCCAAAGCTTTACCTATGCCACTTCCTCCACCAGTAATAATAAACACGCGATCCTCATTCACTATTCGACGATATGCGCAGATAATACCAGACATTGAACTAACTTGGCATAAATTTAATACATAGGAGCAGTAGATGTTTGAAGATCTACCGAATTATCAAAGAGCAAATCCCTCTCTTTGGCAAGGAAGAAAGGATACGGTCAATGAAGAACGTTTCTTTCAAAAAATTAAATTTTTAAATGATGAAAACGAACTGATTACCGAGGACAAAAAAACCATTTTTCTTGGCTTTGCCAGTGATGCTGGAATCAAAAGAAATCTTGGCAGACCAGGAGCACAATTTGGACCCGACCAGTTGAAACAACACCTGGCGAAATTACCTTGCCCCTACGATCATCATTTTATCGATCTGGGGAATATCCTCTGCGTCAATGATGATCTGGAGTCTGCTCAAACTCAATTTTCTGAATTAATCCATCGTTGTATTAAGCAAGGACATAAAACCATTGCCTTGGGTGGAGGACATGAAATTGCCTGGGCCCATTTTCAGGGTTTATCGCGCCATTATTCTAAATTAGGCATCATTAATTTTGATGCTCATTTTGATCTTCGTCCTTGTCAGTCAGGCCAACCCGGTAATTCTGGCACACCATTTTCGCAAATTGCAGAACACTGCAAAGCAAATAAACAACCTTTTGAATACTGCTGCATCGGAATTCAAAAGTTTGGCAACACCCCTTCTCTCTTCAATCGTGCCAATGAATTGAATGTCCACTGTCTCTCAGCAGAAGATCTCAATGAACAAAGTCAAGCCTGGCAAATCGCCTTTCTAGATGATTTTATGCTTAATCTGGATCACATTTATCTGACTGTTTGTCTTGATGTATTTGCCGAGTGCTATGCACCAGGGGTCAGTGCGCCACAACCCTTGGGACTCACTCCATGGCAAATACTTCCTCTCCTGAAATACATTATACAAAGCGGTAAAGTAATCAGTCTGGACATTGCAGAACTTTCTCCACCACTGGATCAAGAACAAAAAACTGCTAGACTAGCGGCGCTTATTATCGCAGAATTGTTAGATACTAATTAAGGAGTATAATTCATGAAGAAAACGATGCTGTGGGGTGCTTTGTGTACACTTTTATGTACTCAATTACATGCGGAAGCAACCCAACAAGCGGTACAGCCACAAACTCCAGATACAACCAATAGCGCTGTGACAGCAAACCAAACGCCTGCGGTGAATCAAAACACACCAACTACTCAGACGAACCCAAGTAATCAACCGACATCGCAGGTGCAAACCACCAATCAGCAACCAGCTCAAAACGTACAACAAAATCAAAACAGTCAAACCCAAGTTACCCAGCCTGGGCAATCCACTTCCCAGCAACCAGCTCAAAATGGAGATTCCCAAACAACTCAACAGGCACCGGTTGAGCAGCAACAAACTTCCCAACCTATCAATTGTGATTATAAAATTCCTGCTGAAACCAAAGTTATAGACCAAACTCTGGTGTTAACCTGGTCTGAACAGGCAGTGACTCAAGCATTTGATTTTGATCCGGCCTCACTGGATGCCCAGCTTCAAAAGTTGCAAGCATGTTTTACCGATCAGGGATGGCAAGGATTTAATACCGCATTACAAAAATCAGGAAATGTGGATGCCATTAAAACACAAAATTTAACCGTAAGCAGTCAACTGGATGGTCAGGCACAAGTGACTGAAGCAACTGCAAATGAATGGAAAATTACCCTGCCTTTACAAGTAGTCTACCAAAACAGCAAAGAAAAAGTGACGCAATTACTCAACGTGAATGTGACCATAGGCCGTAAAGTTTCAGGGGATCTGGGCATCACTCAAATGATTGCTACTCCAAGAACATCTGCCACTACGCAACAATCTAATGATGCTAATGCTACATCGAATCCAGCCAATACATCCACCACACCAACGACTGTAAATCAGGGTACAATACCTGCCAATTCAGAAACACAAGTTAATCCATCCACCACAAATTCTACCCCTACAAACTCCAACTCGGTTACGGTCACTCCTGGAAACACGACTACGCCAACTGCACCGGCAAATACAGACACAGTACCGACCACAACAAACAATGACTCCAATCTGCAAAATCCTGGATCAGGAACAAATGCAACACCAGGGTCAACAAACTAGACATTAAACAAGCAGCATCCTGTACATTGGATGCTGCTCTGATGACAGGAACATTATGAGGAAATTATCTACAGGAGTTTTGTGCGTTCTGGCATTAAGTGCACATGCAAACGTAATACAGTACTTTGCAGGTATCAGTTATAACAATCCCTCCGAATTGTTTAAAATCAAAGATCAAAGTTTGATTCTAGGTGGAACTGGTTTTT
This sequence comes from Legionella sp. km535, assembly GCF_003990085.1. NCBI lineage: Bacteria > Pseudomonadati > Pseudomonadota > Gammaproteobacteria > Legionellales > Legionellaceae > Legionella > Legionella sp. km535. The sequence continues at coordinate 154,133 of NZ_RZGU01000002.1, forward strand.
ATAGTGACTTAACATTTAAAGGCAGCGCGCTTAATTTTAATACCTTTCAATACGATACGGGTGTTGGTCATTCACGAACTTATACTCTTTTACCCTATGGACGTATTGCCAAACGGTTCAATGATAAAACCGTTTTTGCTCTGGATGTAACAGAGCCGTTCAATTCAAATCTGAATTGGGGCAACAATGCCTTTACAAAATATGCAGTTACGCAAAATTATCTTAATGATGTAGACGTTAGTCCCAAAATGTCCTACGCCTTCAGTGACAAACTTCAGTTAGGCGGCGGTTTAAATTTAAATTTTCTGCTCAATAATGAAATAAACTGGGCTTTTCCTACAGGACCGTTAACCTATTCTAACCTCGTTAATAAAACTCACAGTTTTGGGTTAGGTTATAACCTCGGAGCCACGTACATCATCAATCAAACCAACTTTTTTGGTTTGACTTATTATTCAAGAATTGTACAAAAAACTACGGGCTATAGTGTTCTTGGCTCGAATTATAGTAACAATCTGACATTCAATTTCAGTATGCCAGCAACCACGATTGCAAGTTATGTTCATATTTTCAATCCTACCTGGCTGATAAATCTTCAAGTGTTTCAAACTGAATGGAATGTGAATCAATATGCCCGTTTTTTCAATACAGCAGCCCCTCCTCCATTCAGTAACTTTGTCTTTGAAATGCATTTCAGCAAATCCTATGCTTATCTAGCTGCAATACGCAATCAATTTTCTGAGAAATTGGGAATCACTCTGGCAGGGATGATTGATGATGGGCCTGAACATGACAGTTTAAGAACCATTGTTTTTCCTTCAGATACCCAATATTTCCTTGGATTGATTGGAGACTATCATGTCAATGCCAATACTACAGTCGAACTGCTTTATGGACATGTATTCTCCTATCCTTCTATTCAGAACCGGGTTATGGTAAATAACGCTTCCGTCCCATTCACTACAGGATTTGTGAACATCAACGCTAATGTCGTGGATCTTAAAATAAAAATTGAAGCATAAATTCAGGGTCTATTGACCCTGCATTACTCCTTTGGGCACAGCCTGCCATAGAGTGTTTCGCACGAAAAATTAACTTCTCAGGTACTGTGCTTAATGCACAACTCCCTAAGCTTTTATAATACTGTTCTCCCATCAAAAGCATTGTTTGTATCAAATATGTTTCATTAATAAGCAGTTGCTATGGTTAAATAAATCTCAACCGAATTCCCGCGGCAATGGCCAAGAGATCCAATTTTTTAAGCTGCTAGTCCACCAACATGGATCCCGCGGTCTTCGCCGCGGGAATTCGATAAGTTAAGCCTGGTTGCTCGCAACTGAAACTTATACACATCTTCACAAACCAGTTCGATTTTACTTTATGGATCCCGCGGTCTTCTCCGCGGGAATTCGGTAAGTTAAGCCTGGTTGCTCGCAACTGAAACTTATACACATCTTCACAAACCAGTCCGGTTTTACTTTATGGATCCCGCGGTCTTCGCCGCGGGATTTCGATAAGTTAAGCCTGGTTGCTCGTAACTGAATCTTATACACATCTTCACAAACCAGTCCGATTTTACTTTATGGATCCCGCGGTCCTCGCCGCGGGAATTCGATAAGTTAAGCCTGGTTACTCGCAGCTGAATCTTATACACATCTTCACAAATCAGTCCGGTTTTACTTTATGGATCCCGCGGTCTTCGCCGCGGGAATTCGATAAGTTAAGCCTGGTTGCTCGCAGCTGAATCTTATACACATCGTCACAAACCAGTCCGGTTTTACTTTATGGATCCCGCGGTCTTCGCCGCGGGAATTCGATAAATTAAGCCTGGTTGCTCGCAGCTGAATCTTATACACATCTTCACAAACCAGTCCGGTTTTACTTTATGGATCCCGCGGTCTTCGCCGCGGGAATTCGATAAGTTAAGCCTGGTTGCTCGCAGCTGAATCTTATACACATCGTCACAAACCAGTTCGGTTTTACTTTATGGATCCCGCGGTCTTCGCCGCGGGTATTCGATAAGTTAAGCCTGGTTGCTCGCAGCTGAATCTTATACACATCTTCACAAACCAGTCCGGTTTTACTTTATGGATCCCGCGGTCTTCGCCGCGGGATTTCGAAATGCAGCATGCACTCACATATCATGCGAATTCCCGCGGCTGTGACCGCGGGATCCCGTGTTTTAGCACGGCCATCCTGGTTCTACGATCAAATCCGCTAGTCATGGGCAAGATGTGTTCAAGAGACAGTTGCTCGCAACCAGGATTTTACGAGCACTAGCTGAACTTCGATTTAGAGTGCTTGAGAAAAAAGCACCCTGTTTGCAAGCATACAGGCTTGCATTAAATAATATCAGGTGTCGATAGTGAGGGATTAAACGGTTGGCGAGAATAACATACAAAACGTGATGTTCGCTCGGAAACAAGGCGCATTGCATCAAAGTCATAACCGCCAACAAAACCTAATTTATTGATACTAAATAAATTAACGGTTTACTACCGCTGGCTTATTCACACCATTTTGATCTGGATACGCAAGAATAATGACCTTGGTTCCAATTCGCATAAATTCTTCATTCAACCATTTTGCAGCACTGGGAAGAACGCGCACACAACCATGGCTGGATGGGTGATCAGGAACTTCGTAAGCAGCATGAATGGTGAATCCCTGATAGAAGTACATGCAATAAGGCATTTTTGCACCGCCTTTGGTGTCTACAGGATATTCTCCAGAACGACATTCAGCACCATGTTTATTATAAACACGGAACGTACCGGTAATTGTTCTGCACGATTGATTAGAGTTTTCCTCACACACATCAACCCCAGCAGAACCACTTCCTGTCATGACCCTGTTTCCTTCTTCATCGTATGCAGCCCATGCAGAGGCTTTAGGATCGAAGACAAACAAACGCTCTCCAGGTGCTTTAATTTGCATTGGAAAATAATCACGTCCCCGCTTGTCTCTTAAATAATGGGTTGTTCTATGCACATAGCCCGCATCATCGGTAATTAATGTAGATTCGTCGTATTCAACACAGGACGTGAGACCAAGGCATAAGAGCATGCCAAACCAAAACAGCTTTTTCATTTAATTTTACTCTCCATTATATAATCCCAAATCATTCAAAAATTAATTCAAATAATCCTGAATGATGGATAAACTTAAAATACAGTATACCCGCTCATCTGAGCGGGTATAAGATCAATCTTTAAGTCGTCTGTATTTAATCCGCGATGGTCGAGTTGCCTCATCACCCAAACGTTTTTTCCTATCGGCTTCATAGTCACTGTAGTTTCCTTCAAAGAAGGTAATTTGTGAATCTCCTTCAAAAGCCATCAAGTGAGTACAAATTCTATCTAAAAACCATCTATCATGCGAAATAACAATAGCGCAACCCGGAAAATTGAGTATTGCTTCTTCCAAAGCTCTTAAAGTTTCCACATCCAAATCATTACTCGGTTCATCAAGTAACAATACATTACCACCACTTTTCAATAATTTGGCCAGATGCACCCGATTGCGTTCTCCACCGGACAATTGGGACATTTTCTTCTGTTGATCCGTTCCCTTAAAGTTAAATCGCCCAACATAAGCACGGGAAGGCATTTGGAAACTACCCACTTGCATGATGTCATGACCATCAGAAATTTCCTGCCAGACTGAGTTGTTAGCATTCAAGTCATCGCGCATCTGATCCACATAAGCCATTTGCACGGTTTCTCCGACGCGTATGGTGCCGCTATCAGGCTCTTCCTGACCCGTGATCATTTTCAAAAAGGTTGACTTACCTGCACCATTAGGTCCAATAATGCCCAATACACCGCCTTTTGGAAGAACAAAATCCAGATTATCAATAAGAATACGGTCTCCAAAGGCTTTACAAATTTTTTCACCTTCCAACACCAAATCGCCAAGACGCTCACCTGGTGGAATATAAATTTCATTGGTTTCATTACGTTTTTGAAACTCTTTGGAATTCATTTCTTCAAATCGGGCAAGTCGAGCCTTATTCTTGGCATGTCGTCCTTTTGGAGAAGTTCGAACCCACTCCAACTCGGCTTTTATTGCGCGTTGGTGTGAATCTTCCTGTTTTTTCTCCATATTCAAACGTTCTTCTTTCTGTTCAAGCCAGGAAGTATAATTACCTTTGTAGGGAATACCTTCACCCCTATCCAGCTCAAGTATCCATTCTGCTGCATTATCCAGAAAATATCGATCATGGGTAATCGCTACTACAGTACCTGGGAATCCTTCAAGATAATGTTCCAACCAGGCAACACTTTCTGCATCTAAATGGTTAGTCGGTTCATCAAGCAATAACATATCAGGATTGGAAAGCAACAAACGGCATAAAGCCACCCGTCTTCTCTCCCCTCCAGAAAGCTTGCCAACTATCGCATCCCATTCAGGCAATCTCAGCGCATCAGCAGCAATATCCAGTTTTCTATCCAGATCCCAGCCACCGCACGCTTCAATTTCATTTTGCAACTCACCCTGCTCAGCGAGCAGAGTATTCATTTCATCATCACTCATTGGCTCAGCAAAACGCATGCTGATCGCATCAAAACGCGCCAATTTATCTTTGATTTCAGCAACACCTTCTTCCACTACTTCTCGAACAGTTTTTTCCAGATGAAGTTGCGGTTCTTGCTCCAGGTACCCAATTCGAATTCCAGGTTGAGGTCTTGCCTCACCTTCAAACTGCGTGTCAACGCCCGCCATGATTCGCAATAAAGTAGATTTACCCGAACCATTTAATCCCAATACCCCAATTTTAGCCCCAGGGTAAAAACTTAATGAAATATCTTTTAAAATAAATCGTTGATTTTCAACAATTTTGCTCACCCGATTCATGGTGAAAATATACTGTGCCATAATACTCCAACCCTCTTTTAATCTGGCTCAATTACCAATCAAGAATTACTTTTCCTGACTGACCTGATGCCATAATTTGAAACGCATGTTCATACTGTTCTACCGGAAAATGATGAGTCATTACCGGTTCAATAGTTAATCCACTTTGTAGCATGGCTATCATTTTATACCAGGTTTCATACATTTCTCGACCATAGATTCCTTTAATTACCAAACCCTTAAAAATGACCTGATTCCAATCAACTGGAGTTGCCTGCGGAGGAATCCCCAGGATAGCAACATGCCCTCCATGGTTCATTGTTCTCATCATATCATTCAAGGCGGCAGGATTACCTGACATTTCCAGACCAATATCAAAACCTTCCACCATACCTAACTCGGCAATAACATCATCCAGTTTTTCATTGCTCACATTCACTGCGCGAGTGGCACCCATTTTTCGGGCCAGATCCAGACGATAATCATTCACATCAGTAATGACTATATGCCGGGCACCAATGTGTTTTACTATTGCTACAGCCATGATGCCGATTGGGCCAGCGCCGGTAATTAATACATCCTCACCCACCACATCAAATGCCAGGGCGCAATGCGCTGCATTACCCAGCGGATCCAGTATTGAAGCCTGATCACCTGTAATATTATCGGGAAGTGCAATAACGTTTGTAGCTGGAATAGCCAGATATTCGGCAAAACATCCTGGCCTGTTGACACCAACACCCAAGGTATTACGGCATAAATGCCTCTTGCCAGCACGACAATTACGGCAAAAGCCACAGGTTATATGACCTTCACCCGAAACCCTTTGACCAACTTTTAGGCCTTGAACTTCCTTACCCACTTCAACAATTTCACCATAAAATTCATGGCCAACGGTCATAGGCACAGGAATTGTAGCCTGAGCCCAGTCATCCCATTTATAAATATGAATGTCTGTGCCACAAATTGCCGTTTTTTTAATTTTAATTAATACGTCATTTACACCGTATTCTGGAACTGGTACATCCTGCATCCAAATTCCGGGTTCTCTTTTAGCTTTGACTAGCGATTTCATTCAGTACCTCAGAATAATAATGAGTTAATTTAATCCTGCTTGAAAACAACAGGAGCGGTTTTATTCATGATATTCAACGTCTCTTTTTGTCCTGGAGTATCCAATTAAATTACGGAAAATTCCTTTCCAACCGTTTCAAATGCATGCAATGCCTTGTCTAAATGAGGCAATTCAAGAGCGGCTGACATCTGTGTTCGAATTCGGGCTAAACCTTTTGGCACAACTGGATAAGAAAATCCAACAACATAAATACCCAATTCCAACAATCGATTGGCTATACGCCCTGCCAAACTGGCATCACCAAGCATCACAGGAATAATAGGGTGTTCGCCGGGAATCAATTTGAATCCCAATTCAGTCATTCCTTTCCGGAAATAGTGGCTGTTGCGTTTTAATTTTTCAGCCAAAGAATTACTTTGAGTTAATTTATCCAACACTACGGATGAAGTATGGGCTATAACAGGCGCTAAAGTATTGGAAAACAGATAAGGTCTGGAGCGTTGACGCAACCATTCGACAATGACCTTATTTGCGGAAGTGTATCCGCCTGAAGCACCCCCCAAGGCTTTGCCAAGCGTACCTGTAACAATATCAATACGATCAGTCACACCAAAATGCTCAGGAGTTCCTCTTCCTGTCGCCCCCATAAATCCAACAGCATGGGAATCATCAACCATCACCATGGCATCGTATTTATCTGCCAAGTCACAAATTGCAGGTAGATTGGCCAGTATACCGTCCATTGAAAAAACACCGTCTGTAGCAATCAAACGAAAACGCGCATTTTTAGCCGCGATCAATTGTTCTTCCAACGCGCGCATATCATTATTCGCATAGCGATATCGTGCGGCCTTACACAATCGGATCCCATCGATAATGCTGGCATGGTTTAATGCATCACTGATTATTGCGTCCTCTTCGCCCAGCAAGGTTTCAAAAAGGCCGGTATTGGCATCAAAACAGGATGAATATAAAATAGTATCTTCTTTACTCAAAAACTGGCTTATCTTCTCTTCCAGCACTTTATGAGGAGTTTGAGTTCCGCAGATAAAACGAACGGAGGCCATACCATAACCGTATTGTTCAAGAGCTTTTTGTCCTTCAGCAATAAGCACAGGATCATTCGCCAAACCTAAATAATTATTAGCGCAAAGATTGATTACTTCCTTTTCATTTACTTTTACGTCAGCTTGTTGCTGACTGGAAATAATGCGTTCTGATTTAAATAAACCTTCATTTTTAAGACCATCCAGTTCAGTTTGCAGATGATTAATAAATCGCTCAAGCACTATTCTCTCCAATGGCTGTTGACAAAGTTATAAATAATAACAAATTTTAGACATAGTCACCATGAAATACCGATAAGAAAAATAAGAACTTTCATTTTAAGACATTAATGCTTAGCACATAAGATGAATTCTTGCTAAAATTGGCCCAAAGTTTTAACCTATCAAAGATAATTAACTCGGTAGAAGAAATGAGCAATCAAAGCGCACGCATTAATATGGTCAAACAACAATTAAGAACTGGCGATGTTTTAAACGAATCCATACTTGATTTGTATGATCTCATTCCTCGTCATGAATTCGTACCAGAACTGTATACTCATTTTGCCTATTCAGACATGCAGATTCCCTTGGCACATGGCCAAAAAATGTTAACACCTCTGGAAGAGGGATTAATTTTACAGGGTCTGAACCTGAAAGGTCACGAAACAGTGCTGGAAGTTGGAACTGGAACTGGTTTTTTTACTGCAATGTTGAGCAAGTTATGTAAAAAAGTAATCAGTATCGATTGTTATCCTGAATTCACGCAGTATGCCAAACAGAAGTTGGAAGCCCATAACTGTACAAATGTTGAATTACATACAGGTGATGCATGCCGTGGATGGCTGGAAAGCGCACCCTATGACGTTATGGTGTTTACCGGAGCGATAGAACAAGTAACTGAAACGCACAGACTACAGATATTGCCGGGTGGAGCGTTATTCACTATAGAAGGTAAATCGCCTATAATGCAGGCTCGTTTATATAATCTTGATCATAACGATATCTGGACAGAAGCTCTGCTTTTTGAAACCGATATTCCTCAGCTTGTAGATCAATTAAAACCAAAAGAATTTGTATTCTAGGGAAAGCTCGAATGAAGAGATCGTTGCTGTTCTGTATATTAACTCTAGGTCTGTCTGCGCATACTCATGCAACCGATCTAATGGATATTTATCAACAGGCTCTTGAGAACGATACCGTATTCAAAAATGCTTATGATACCTACATGTCCAGTACAGAAGCGATCCCCCAGGCTCGAGCTGCACTTTTTCCTCAAGTGGGAATAAACGGTCAACTCGGTCGTAATCTTCAGCTCGTACAAGCGGGTGGACTTAGCACGAACCTTGCCTATGGCAATACACTCTGGCAAGTTACCGCATCCCAGGCAGTATTTAACTACCAGGCATGGGCCAAAGTGGCGCAAGCAAAAGCTTCTGTAAAAGCTGCGCAGGCTAATTTTAATGATGCCGCACAAAATCTGATACTCAGAACTGCAAAAGCCTATTTTGATGTATTATTTGCCAAAGACACTCTGGATTTTGCTGAAGCAAAAAAACGGGCAAATAAAAGGCAGTTTGACCAAGCAACTCAACGCTTTCAGGTAGGTTTGGATGCCATAACTTCGGTTTACGAAGCCAAAGCAGCTTATGATCAATCCGTTGCAACCGTGATTTCAGCTCGTAACAATCAGATCAACCAAAGTGAAAATTTACGAAAACTCACAAACCACGTTTACGAGTCATTGGCCCCTCTTCGCGATAGTAAAATTCCATTAATAAAACCTGAACCCAACAATGTGGATCAATGGATTGATACAGGTCTGAGACAGAACTATAAATTATATGCTGCCAAATACAGTCTTGAGGTCGCAAAGGAGAATGTAAAATCATTAACGGCTGGTAACTGGCCTGTGTTTTCCATCCAGACTAACGCGGCTCAGACTCATAATACTGTAGACAGCACCTCGTTCTTTGCGCCAACAAAGCAAACACAGGCCAATGTCGCGTTGGCAATGAATTTTCCGGTCTTCCAGGGCGGGCTGGTACAATCTCAAACACGACAAGCACAATATGGTTTTCAATCGAGCAGTGAACAGCTGGAGCAAACCTACAGAGACGTCGTTGTAAACAGTCGTATCGCATTCAATACAATTACGGATGGAATCAGTAAAGTCAAAGCCGACAGACAAACCATTATTTCACAACAGAACTCCCTGGAAAGTACTGAAGCACAATTTGAAGTCGGTACCCGAACCATGGTGGATGTAGTGAATGCCCAACAAAAATTGTTTGAGGCTCAGGAACAATTGGCAAAAGATCAGTACGATTTGATTAATGCTATGTTAACTTTAAAATATCTCGCCGGCACTTTAAATGTAAATGATATTGAGCTGGTCAACTCATGGTTAGCGACTACACGGGTTAATGGAATAGCTTCAGTATCTAGCGCTACCACTAAATAATTTGATTAGGTTGTTATATGTCGTCCAATCCCATATTAGTAGAAAAGAAATTATTGCACTATACCGGAAAAGCCATCGCTGATTTTAACATGATTCAGCGAGGAGACCGCGTAATGGTCTGTTTGTCCGGTGGTAAAGATTCATTTACCATGCTGACCATACTGGATCAGTTACGACGCCGGTCAGGCAACAAATTTGAGCTATTCGCTTTTACCCTCGATCAGGCACAACCTGGATGGAATGATTCGATACTTCGTCAATGGCTGGCTGACCGAAGTATTCCACATGAAATACTGACACGTGATACCTACAGCATTGTCAAGGAAAAAGTTCCTGAAGGTAAAACTTATTGTTCACTTTGTTCACGATTACGCCGTGGCATTATTTACCGCTACGCAGAGGAACATGGGTTTAATAAGATTGCCCTGGGGCATCATCGTGACGATATGATTCGCACTTTAATGATGTCCATATTATATAATGGCGATATACGCTCCATGCCCCCCAAATTATTGAGTGATAACAAAAAACATATAGTCATTCGCCCAATGTGCTACGTGCAGGAAAAGGACATTATCACCTTTGCTGGAGAACAGGAATTCCCCATCATTCCGTGTAACCTTTGTGGTTCTCAGGAAAATCTGATGCGTAAAAAAGTAGCGCGTTTAATTGATCAACTGGCCGAAGAAAATCCTAAAGTGCCGAGCAATATTCTCCATGCACTGCAAAGTTTAAAACCAAGTCAGTTGATGGATCAAAGTATGTGGAATTTTAAAAATCTTGAGCAGGAGTTAATCACTTCCAACCACAGTTCAGAGATGGAGGTTTTTAAAACAGAAGAATTTGAGATTCTGGAAGACTGAGCATAATCATAATCCTAACGTCGCTAGCATATACCAAGGCAATAGCGCCTAAAAAGGAGAATAATGCCAGCGACACGATTCATCAAGTACAGCCCTATTAATAGCAGGAACAGGTACTTGTATCTAAATTGCAGGCTTGTGGCCTTAACATAGATTGTTCCATTCCCTCTCCCCAACCCTCGTCCCGCGAAAAAGCATCTTCATACTCATCAAACTCCTAGCGCGGGAGAGGGAGCAGAGCGAAATTATTTGAAAAATCTGTGCTCAGATTTAGTCTGGGAGAACTGTAATAGAGTGTGAGAAATGTTGCTTATCTGCCTAAGAAAAAAATACGTAACATTCTTTACAAATATATTACATAATGTATAGTATATGATTTGCACAAGCTAACCATAATGAATCATCATAGCATTCGTTTAATACCCTGTGATGACTGAAATGGACTAACTGATACAAAGTGTGTGTTGACTATTCTGATTTCGACTGTATATAAGGAATTGTCGAGCCAAGGCCCGACCTACCCCTGCTGTACATGAAGTTGTGTTCAATTTGATGAGTAGTCAAATTACCTCGAATAAAATGGACTGGTTTGCCCAATCTTATGCTTATAATTAGATACAGGAACTTTTCGATGATCAATAGAACAATTATAAATCCGCGTAAATTTCGTGTATACACTAAACGCTACTTCAAATTTGATTTTGTTGCTGCCATCGTTGTATTTCTCGTGGCTATTCCCTTATGCCTGGGTATCGCACTCGCATCTGGTGCTCCGCTATTTTCTGGAATTTTAAGTGGGATTATCGGCGGTATAGTCGTTGGCTGTATCAGTGGCTCACATATAAGTGTCAGTGGACCTGCTGCTGGTATGGCGGCCGTTGTAGTCACTGCAATAGCTCAAATTGGTGATTTTAATTCCTTTTTACTCGCACTGCTATTAGCAGGTGTATTGCAAGTCATCATCGGCAGTTTTAAAGCGGGTTTTGTAGCCGATTACGTCCCTACAAATGTTGTTCAGGGCTTACTTTGCGCGGTGGGAATTTTATTAATAATCAAACAATTACCCTTGGCATTTACCCTTTCATCTGATTTTGATGAACTGAAAACTCACCTATTGGAGACTGCAGACGTCATTACCCTCAGCCCTCTTCTGGCTTTATCGAATCATATTAATACTGGGGCTATGCTGATTACCGCAATATCCATGTCCATTTTAATTTACTTCGAATACACAAAAATAAAACTCTTAAAAGAAATTCCAGCCCCGATCGTCGTGGTAGTTGCGGGAGTTTTTCTAAACGATCTGTTTCAATGGCTTGACTCTCCCCTGGTACAAAACTCACCCCAGTTGGTGAACATTCCAGAAACAACCGGGCTGTATGAATTTTTTAGCCAGCTTCAATACCCACAATGGTCTTCCTGGACAGAACCCAAAGTGTATCTGTATGCATTAATCATAGGAATAGTCGCATCATTGGAATCCCTGCTGAATTTAAAAGCAGGAGAACGTATCGATAAAAGAAGATTGCATGCCTCTACCAATCGCGAATTAATTGCGCAAGGAGTGGGTAACATGTCTGCTGGCCTTATTGGAGGCATCCCGATTACTTCGGTAATTGTAAGAACATCTATTAATATTCAGGCCGGTTCCAAAACAAAAATGTCAACAATTTTACACGGTACTTTTATCTTGTTTGCCGTAATGTTGGTACCAGGAGCATTAAACAAAATTCCGCTTTCATCACTTGCCGCCATCCTGATTTATACCGGATACAAACTGAACAAACCCTCCATTTACCGTAATATATACTCCCAGGGAAGTGATCGCTTTATCCCTTTTATAGTAACAGTAATCAGCATTATTGCCTTTAATTTGCTGGCAGGAATCCTGATCGGTTTATCCATCTCTCTGTTTTATATCTTAAAATCAAACAGCCAGACACGGATAGACATTATCAAAGAAATATACCCCAATGGCATAACCAGCCGGATTATTCTTCCTCAACAAATGACTTTTCTCAACAAGGCAGCTTTGGTAGCCGAACTGAATTCCATACCCAAACACGCTCAATTGATTATCGATGCCCGATATACCCAATACATAGATAAGGAAATTCTGGAATTCTTAAAAGAATACAAAGAAGATATGGCACCCAGTAAACATATCGCATTAAACATGACCGGTTTTAAAGATCATTATAAAATTCATAACTACATTGATTTTATTAATGTCACTACTTACGATGTTCAATCCAACCTGTCGCCAGCAGAGGTGCTTAATATCTTGCATGAGGGCAACCAACGCTTCCTGCATGACACGCGCATACACAGGTCAAATCGAATCGACATAAAACATACAGCAAAAATGCAGCATCCAATTGCGGTTGTCCTGGGCTGTATTGATTCTCGCGTTCCTGTGGAAACTATTTTTGATATGAGTTTCGGGGATATATTTTGTGTCCGAATTGCAGGAAATGTCATCAATGATGACGTTCTTGCCAGTATCGAATACGCCTGTAATGTAGTTGGTGCTAAATTAATCGTCGTTCTTGGACACACCCGATGCGGCGCAATCCAATCTGCATGCGATAACATCGAAAAAGGACACATTACCCAGTTGCTTTCAAAAATTAAGCCAGCAATTCAGGCTGAAACTCAAACAACTGAAAATCGCACTGGCCATAATACATCGTTCGTTACTCGAGTGACTGAGCTGAATATTGCCAATACACTGCACAACATATACTCACAAAGCGATATTTTAAAGACGATGATAAGCAACGAAGAGGTTGGTATCGTTGGCGCCGTATACGATGTCAACAGTGGTAAAGTCAATTATAAAAACTTTGCGTCTGAACTAATTAAACTGGAAGGCATGGAAGAACAAATATTAGTTGAGAAATGCGAAAGCATTCTTCAACAAGCTAAACTGAGTGCATAATCTCAGAAAACAGTACTCTTTGATCTGAATTCAGCGAACGGACATTCCTCATGCCTTGAACTGCTGAATTCAGATTAAAACAGCCTCCGCAATAACCAACTACATTCTCGTTGCTTTTAACACCTAGTTACCCAGGTTTTGTGAAAGTGACAATATGACGTCTTTGCAATATATTAAAAATTCGTTCACAGCACCTGGCCACTGATCGCACCATTTTTTTAATTGCATCCTGGATATTAATTTTTACTCAAACTATTATTTAGGTAAGTTATTTATTTAACAAAAGGAATTGGACAATGTTATTCAAATTTGCCCTTCATTGTGCACTGCTGTTCACCCTGATTTCGTCCACAGCTAGTTACAGCTCAAACAATCATTTAAGTGACACAGCCGTAACACAATGGACAGAGCACGTCTTAATGGAGTCATTAACTGCAAGCTATCAAGACACACAAGCAGATATTGAACAGGTTCAAAAGTACTACTCTCATGCAGCATGGGAACCCATGAATTTGTTTTTTGATAAAGAACTGCAGGCGATTAAGACGCATAAATTGACTGTACATCCCAAACCGATTAACAAACCCACTGTAACCCAGGAAAATAATTGCCAATTCAAGTCATGCTGGAGAGTGAATCAATCCTATAACCTTCCTGAACTCCATTTAAACATTGATTTTTCATTATTGATTATTCGTTCCAATACAACCCAATATTTAATACAAAGTCTCAACATGAAAGTCGAACACTATTGATTTCGTCTTATCAATACGAGAAAAAACACCTGTTACTATTACAACTCTTCAGGCAACCCCTGACTCATAAAATCAACCCAGGTTCTCACTTTAGGTTGCATATAACGTCCAGGATGATAATAGAGAAATACGGGAATCTTTGGCATTCGAAAATGGGTCAAAACCTCTTCCAATTGTCCACACGCTAAAGAATCCGCTACCTGATAATGGTGTAAGGCAACAATTCCCAAACCATTAATCGCACAATCCAGCATAGCCTGAGCATCATTCAGATATAAAACTGGCATAAGATACACCGTTTCACCAGTAGGAAAAGTCCAGGCATCATTAGGCTTTCTCATGGTATGAGTGATGTAATCATGATTTAATAAGTCCGAGGGTGTGCAAGGATGTTTGTTTAAGTTCAGGTAGGTTGGCGACGCACAAAAGACATAACGGGTAGAGGTTATTTTCTTTTGAACTGAATTGGAAGCAACCTGCGCTGACATACCAAAGACCACATCCAAATCCTCTTCCAAAAGATTGGGAATGTGTTCCGCAATTTGTATATCAATAGTAACCTGAGGGTAACGATTCCTGTATTCCTTCAGTCGGGGAAGAATGTACTTATCAGCAAAATATCGTGAGCTTTTCACTCTTAATAAACCGGTAGGCTCCTGTTTCGCATCAGCAACCACCCCATTGGCTTTATCCACAGCAAGCAGGACCCTTTGAGCTTCACGGTAGTATGTTTCACCGATCTCGGTAAGCGATACCTGTCGTGTTGTACGATGCAGAAGCATTACCCCGAGGCTGGATTCCAATAAACTGATTTGTTTACTGACTGCCGCAGCAGAAACATTCAAAACCTTAGCTGCCGCACTAAAATTGGCACATTGTGCGACCTTGCAAAAAGTATGAATTAATCCCAGGGTATTCATCAGTATTCCTAATAGATATCGCCAATTATCTCATGATAAGTATATAATAACCCACCAAATAGAATTTAGACTACTCCAGGAGCTGAAATGCGTGCATCCCAATGGTTTTTAGCGACCCAAAAAGAGACGCCAAGTGATGCTGAAATCACATCCCATCAACTAATGCTCAGAGCAGGTATGATTCGTAAGCTAGGCTCCGGCCTTTACACATGGATGCCATTAGGTCTTAAAGTACTGCGTAAAATTGAAAATATTGTTCGCGAAGAAATGAACAAAACTCATGCCATGGAGGTCTTGATGCCAGCGGTACAACCTGCAGAATTATGGCAAGAAACAGGCCGATGGGAGACTTTTGGCGGTCAATTACTGACCATGCGCGACAGCAATGAACGGGAGTATTGCTTTGGCCCAACGCATGAGGAAGTAATCACCGATATTATGCGCAACGAACTTCGCTCCTACAAACAACTTCCTGCTAATTTTTATCAAATTCAGACTAAATTTCGTGATGAAATCAGACCACGATTCGGTGTTATGCGCGCTCGAGAGTTCATTATGAAAGATGCCTACTCTTTTCATTTGAGTATGGAAAGTTTGCAGGCTACCTATGAAAACATGTATCAGGCCTACAGCCGGATATTTAATCGTATGGGCTTAAAATTCCGCGCTGTAGAAGCAGATACTGGAGCTATTGGTGGCTCTGCATCCCACGAATTTCAGGTACTGGCCGATTCAGGCGAAGATTTAATATTTTATAGCGACAGCAGTGATTATGCGGCAAACATTGAACAAGCCACCAGTTTAATACCGGCTAAAACAAACGGTATTACAAGCAAATCGATGGAACTGGTTGATACGCCAAATCAAAAAACCATAGCGGATGTAGCGCAATTTTTAAAAGTCGATGCTAAAGAAACAATTAAAACATTAATTGTCCAAGGTACAGATCATCCTATGGTCGCTTTGGTTTTAAGAGGTGACGACGAACTCAATGAAGTGAAGGCAATAAAACACCCGATGGTGCACTCACCTTTGATTTTCATCGATGAAGAAACGATCCAGAAATCCCTTAATGCTCCGGTTGGTTCCCTGGGACCAGTGAATCTGAGTATACCCGTGATTGCCGATCACCATGCCTTGGCCATGAGCTCATTCATCTGTGGTGCCAATCAGACAGACAAACATTACATCCACGCAGCCTGGGATAGAGATGCCACTTGCACTGAAGCCTTTGATTTACGCAATGTAAAAGAAGGCGATGCAAGTCCGGATGGAAAAGGCAAGCTGCACTCATGCCGTGGTATAGAGGTTGGACATGTATTCCAGTTAGGCGACAAATACGCCAAAGCCATGAATGCAGCAGTACTTAATGAACAAGGACAATTACAGACCATGCTGATGGGATGTTATGGATTAGGGATTAGTCGTGTGGTTGCAGCCGCGATAGAACAACACCACGATGAACATGGCATTATCTGGCCCCAAGCCATTGCCCCATTCCAACTGGTCATTATCCCGATAAATGGGCAAAGATCCCAGAAGGTATCTGAGTATGCAGAGTATTTATACCAACAGTGTTCTAATTCAGGTTTGGACGTCTTATTGGATGATCGCAATGAAAGACCTGGCGTTCTCTTTGCTGACAACGATTTAATTGGTATACCGCATCGTCTGGTTGTCAGCGATCGCAACCTGGATCAGGATTGTGTTGAATACAAGGCACGGTCAGCTCAAGAATCACAGCAGATAAACAAAGATAATGTCATTGATTTCATACTCAGTCTGTTCGATTAAAGGATAAAAAGAAAAGTCCTGTCAATTATATTGAGGCAGCCAAGCTGCCTCAATATACAGTAAACACCAGCTTAAGGGACAAAAACCCGAATACACCGTACGCTACTACTGATGGTCTTACTGTTGAAAAACTGGTCTCCAAAGCCAAAGTACTGCGCCCAGGCGCTGAATTGAGCATTAAGAACATACTCGGATGAACTCCAATAAATAGAAGTCACAAAACCACCTAAATTTTTCAAAGACAGTGTTGCGTATAAGTTGGGTCTGAAATTCCCACAGCCAGCATTGGTATTAATACCTACATAACGACCCAACTCACAAATCGCGGGCAGATACCAATCTGTATATCCTTGGTCTATCTTATTGAGACAGATTTGCGCCGCTGGATATTGACCAACTGGAGTTACAAGAGAATTGGAATTGGTTAATCCATCCAGAAGACTGTTTGCCAGGGTGTCGTTGAATAATGTCGCCCACGCATATGGGAATGGCTCATCGAGTAATGCTGCCACTTTCCCGCCAATACTCCCCGTATTTGAAGTAGTATTATCTACTGTGAATAAATATCCTCCCTGATAAATACAACCATAGCCCAATATCAATACATTAATGTCGATTGGTGTGGCATTATCCGCACTGACCGTCACTACAGTAGGCACAGGGGTTCTTCCAGGTGATGTATTGCAAGAAATGGCAGTGGCATCAGGACTTGCAGTAGCTCCAGGAGTAATCGTGATGTCGCAGGTTGCATTCGAGATCAGAGTGCCAGTACAGGTATTACTCGATATTGAAGATCCTGATGGAAATGCGGTTGAGCTCACCTGAAGATTTGTAGCAGTTATACTTCCTGTATTCCGAATTCGGATGATGCGTGGAGTAAGGGTTAATGCCGGATCAGATGTGGGTAAGGGACTGTTGATGGATAAGGTCAGATTTGAGGTTAATGGAGACAATGTGGTCTGATTAAAAGTCACCTCAATCGTGTGATCGGCTTGAACTGTGTTCAACTGGTAGGTGGTGCCGCCATTTTGAACTACGTTCCCATCAAGTAGCCATTGATCAACGCCAAAATAAGCATCGGGAGTTGCGGTAAACGAAATACTGGATCCGTAATTAACCAACTGAGGCACTGCAGGAGAAATGGCTCCGTTCGTCCCCGCCGAAGGTGTGATGGTGTATTTTACGGGAGTAAAAATTACCTCTACAGTATGATTGGCCTGAATATTAATGAGCTGATAACTGGTACCGCCATTTTGAACGACATTACCATCCAGTAACCATTGATCGACTAAAAAATTGGCATCCGGGGTTGCAGTAAACGCTATATTTGATCCGGAAAGAACCACTTGATCCACTACTGGATCAATGACTCCGTTAGCACCAGCCAAGGGAATCACGGTGTAATAAGCAGGCGGTGGAGGTGGTGGTGGCGGTGGAGATGGCGGTTGATTTGTCAGACGAATACGTAACTCATCAGTCTCACTCGGCCTGTAACACATCAAGTTATTACCTTGCTGGCATAAAATAGGTCCTCCAAGCACGTCACCTTGCAGAGTAGAACCATTGATGTTAAGGATTAATGTACAGGTTCCATTAGCAGGAAGCTGGCAGGGTTGGCTTTGCGATATTCCTGGAATCTGTTTCATCACCAGATTTTTAGGACTGGTCGATTGATTTTTCACCGTGTAGATGACCTGCGCATTGCTGCCTTTATATACTGTAAGATCGATTGGTGTTTGCGGGGCAAAAGTCCATAAAGGCTTGGCGGCTTGCACACTGGACAAAAAGATAATTAATAAGGTAGCGGCACAGAGCACTGTTTTAAAAAAACATCCCTTTATTCCGCGCACAGTCAAGATCCTTATGCCATTTATTGAAATTTAAATTGAGTGTACAGGCAAATCTATAGAACAGCTATATAGTAGCTGTTCCTATCCCATGATAGTACGATATTAGTACTTTAAAATCAAAAGCTTCGTTTGATTTAGGGGCTGTTGACAGGTCAAAAGCATCATAAAGCTCAGCCGCAAATAACTGGATTTACAGCTTGAACTCAAATGCCCCTTGATGATGATTCAACTCGTCATGATTCAATTCGTACAATTCGTCAGAGGCCAATACATCTTCATCAGAATTAAGCTCGACCGCCACATCAATTTCAGGATGTTCTGCTTTATATTGTCTTAAATCACGTTCAAAATCATATAGATGACTAATGGAAGCAAATCGACGAATGAATACTCCTCCCTTGTTCTTTTCATCTGCAATACGTTCTTTGGTGAAGTCTATTTTCTCATGAAGAACATCTATCTTTTTAGCCTCATCAGCAATTTGACGGTCTAATTCTTTAGTTAAACTGGTCAGGTGTTGCTGAATGGATGCAGATAAATATTCTCCCAAATGACAATCAGGCCTTGTTCGTAATTCTGCTAATTGATAGTTCAAATCCTGCTCGGTCTCAACCAATTGAAATGGACTGGTTATAAATGAAGCAACACCAGATATCCATGTTTTGGGTGACCATATTGAACTTGCTGGTTCTACCTTCTCAGGATGAATCTTTTTAAACAATTCAATTAAGTCAGCTCTTAAATTGGAATCTTTTATTGTACCAAGATGCGCTATAACATGGCTGATTTCCAATGGGTCTACCACTGATTTATCCAAAAAGCGGTTCAAATCCAGGGAATTAATTACCTCTTTATCAAAGTAATGATTTTGTATTTCTTTAGGGAAATTAATTAACTGTTGAGGTGTAGTTCCAGAAGCATATTCTTGTAGTTCTAAAACTGTTCTTATCGTGCTCTGCAATTCTTCAGGAAATAACGCAACGTCTATCCGACTCGTTTTGCCTTCTTTAAGTAATTTAAGTTGTTCATCACGCAGTTTTACAAGGGTTATATGTCTGACTAATGGTAATTCAAGCTGCTTGTTTAACTGGGACAAGTCACTTTGCATCTGAGTCACTTGTGAATTATAACGAATGAAATCGTTTAATAATGGGAGGTCCCCTGAGCCTCTGACTATCAAATCAAAGTATTCAGTGTTTCCATTACTTCCCACGATTAAATCAACATCATTCGTTTTAAAACCTGCGAGTCCATCAAGGTCCTTTTTAATCTGTTCTTTTTTAATCACAACATGTTGTGATTCATTCAATAAGTCATAATGTTGATGTGAAATTTCATTCCAAAGACTGCGCAATGTTCCTCTTAGATGGATCAAAGGATTCACAATTTTAGATTTAGATTGACTGAGTTCTTCACATTTCAAAACAACACAATGCTGCATTTCAGCAATTGCATAAAGAGAGGCGTTTTCACCTCGAATCACATTAAGATTTTGAATAATTTCCTGCCAATCTTTATTGTCTTTTAACCAGGGACTATTCCGCGCTTCCAACTCTCGTATAACTTTTCTGAATTGTTCTTTTACTACCTCACTGTGTGCTTCCTCTTTGCACTGATTTATAAATCCAAGATCCAGTTCATCCTTATCACTGCCAATCACAGTTAATTCATTCAAAGTATTCAATGTTTGATTAATCGTATCACGAATATTTTTATGACCAAATGAAAACAACCACACCCCTTCGAGTTGAGCCTGATGTTGACTTAATTTTTTAAACAGATTATTTAATGCTGATTTTTGCAACAAGGGATCAGTAGAACGTTTTATTCCTTCTATCGCAAGAAGTAAGTCATTCGCTGCACGGGTTGCGGCAGAGCGTTCCAAAAGATACCAAAACCCTCTGTTTTCTTCTTTTGCCCAGGACAGTGAATCCTCCAGCTTTTGGACCACATCATTAACCACATTATTCAAATAGATGTCTTTTATAGTCTGAAGTTCCGGGTTCAGCGCAGCACCCGATTGTTGATGTACTCGTAGTAAGTCGTTTATAACAGGCTGCATACGATATTTTTCAAAATTATGCTCAGCACTTAACCATCGCTCTTCGTAATCAATTAAAATCAACTCAAGAGACAATAAGTTATCCGCGTTATTTGTCCGTTCAACCAAAACCTTTTTAACACTGGAGCTTAATGAAGATTGATTGATTTGATTAATCATATCATTTGCGAGCAATTTGATTTGATACTGAATAAATGGTTGCCTGTATTGCTGTATAGCACCATCAGAATATTTGAGCATCGCGCCATTAACATCAAGCGCTGATTTAACCATGCGGTTTACTTTTCGTTTTTCATGCTGAATGAATTTAATATTTTCACGGGTAGCTAATTTATTACGATTCAACTGCTCACTTAACGTGAGTTGATCGAGGTACTTTATACGTAATGCATTAACCGAATCCGGAATGACTTTAATCGCAGCTTTTTCTTTAAGTTCATGCCGAGTACTGTTCCAAATACTCTCAACTTGACTCTCATAATCACTCAGAGCGGTATCTAAAGTTTGAGTATCCAGATGCTTACTGGAAGAACGTCGAATATAAGGATTGGAAAAAACGCCTTCGGGATTACTTTCTTTTAAAATCAGCTTCCATTGCAACTCGAGTGTTCTTATTAAATCCTGCTGGATAAGGGACAGCTCAGAATCCAATTGTTTCCATTCCGCACGCGGATGAATTTGATGTAACAGTTCCTGCCAATGAACAAACTGCTCCAGTACAACTCTTTGGATGGTGTTGACTGATTGAATATAATAACGCTCTATTGCTTTTTCCTGCTTCCTGTCCCTGCGATTTTCATGCACGTCTTTTAATAACTTGTCTTTATCCTGATTTGAATTTATCGAACTGTTAAGAGAGGAAACGATGCCATTCTCTTCATGAATTGCATAAAATTGACTCGGTTTACCAAAGCCGGAAAGATTATCAAGAATCTTTCGTGCCTCACCTGATTTACTTAAATAAGATTGAATAGCCAGACACCCTTTGGAATGAACCGTTTTAAATTCGCCTGAATTGGCCAGGTAAGGAACAGTAATGGCAATTCTTGGCGCCTTGACTGCTTTACTCTTAAACCACTGATGTCGTCTTTCTGCAGGCTCAACACCTGTAAAAGTCTTTATTTCATATGAAGTTGCTGTGCTTTTAAAATATTCAACTAATTGCTTGTTTAAAGCCAAAGCATGCTCGGCATCCTTGGCGATTATCACTATAGGTTGTCCATGTTTCGCCGCATTCAGTCCAAGATGTATCTTTTGTAAATATTCAAGACTGTAAGTCTTCTGTTCGGAAACAGGTTCCTTGTGAGAAGCGCGGTGATGCGAAGGGACTCGAAAGGCTAGTTCTACATCCACATTGTGACTTAAACCGACTATTTCAGGTTTAAATACTGCTTCAGTATTCTGCTCTTCTGATTCCAATTCATTCAGCTCGTGCGCTGGTATTCCAATAAATTTAAAAAAGTCTTTTATATCTGTGGCTTTATATTCTTTAACGAGCAATTCGTTAGATACGTCTGTTTCATTATTCTGAACAAAAATCCATTGCAACGCAGCAAGAAAGACTTTGGTGTCCCTTTGATTTTCATCTGGAGGCAATTCAACACATCGATTATGTTGCAACTGGTTTAAAGACAACAAGATAGAAACAATTTGTGTTGTATTCAGGAATGTACCGGTACAACGAAAATATTGCTCTCGCATCACTGCAATCAAATTGAGTTGGGCATTAATGCGTTCTTGAGCACCCAATGAAGGATCATTCACTCGTTCAATAAACAAATCAGACAGCTGACGCAACTGTGCTCTGCTCAATGAAGTTAAATCAGAATAGGATCTTCTGCTAACATTTAAAGGACATTCTCGGCCAATAGCATTAATATAAACGACCTGTTGAACCAGATTAAATTGCTGTGCTGCTGACAAAAGTGAACCATCGCCAAGATTTTGGATTTTTGCCACAACACGACTCAGTTTAGTAGTATCAAACTGTTCTTCGAGAATTTCATTGGTTAATTGAGCGATTCGTCCTCTACTGCCTTTAAAATCACGACCAGCTTTAGGATCTTTATCAAAAGAGTCAATATAGGATTGAAGTTGCAATGAGTCTTTACGACGCAACTGGATGGAAAATTCATTTAAATCCGGAAAAGGAGGATAATCAAAAAGACCGGCGATATCCCTCAATAGAACTCGATGGGTATTGAGATGCTCTTTTAACTCTTGTAACAATTCAAATTGATTCTCAGTGGCCTCTTTTCCAAAAGAAATTAATATTTTAACCGTAAGCTTTTGCTCCTCTGAAAGAGTCTTGTCTTGTTGATTTAGTATTTCTAATTGTTCAACGAACTCAGCAACGTTCTTTGACACTAACCGTTCGACAGGGCTCTTCATGCAACAAAATCTCCTCAAATTTAGATTATTCGCATCATAATCTAATTTAATTTATTGCTCAAAATATAGCACATTAATACTTAAGAAAACCTGAAGAGACCTAAACTACATCTAAAACAGCAGCTAATAATTGACGGGTATAAGAATGTTCCGGGTGTTGTAAAATGGTGGCGCATTGTCCGTATTCAACCGCCACTCCCTCTTTCATTACTAATACTTCATCCGCAATATAGGACACAACCCCCATATTGTGGGTTATAAACAGATAGGATATGCCTGTTTCCTGTTGCAATTCCTTCAATAAATTCAGAATTTGCGCCTGAACAGACACATCCAATGCGCTTGTAGGCTCGTCGCAAATCAATACATCCGGCTCTGTGGCCAAGGCTCTGGCAATACAAATACGCTGCCGCTGTCCCCCAGAAAACTGATGTGGATAACGGTGCAGGCTGGTGCTGGGTAAATTCACTTGCTGGATCAATTGTTTTTGTCTGCGGGAAATTAATGACGAGTTCATACCCTGGGCATGCATGCCTTCAGCAATGATCTCTCCTACGGTCATTCGCGGATTCATTGATGAAAAAGGATCCTGAAATATAATTTGGACTTTTTTTCTATATCGCCTTAGAGCGCTGCCCCCAAGAGCAAGCACGTCAATATCTCGATAATTGATTTCGCCGCCAAATACGGGGATCAAACGTAATAATGCACGGCTTGCAGTTGTTTTTCCGCAACCAGATTCGCCTACCAGCGCCAAAGTTTTGCCTTGCTGAAGTGTGAAACTGAGGCCATCAACTGCCTTAAATACGGTCTTGTTTCGACTGAATAATCCTTTTTTATGAACAAAATGGATCGATAAATCAGTCACCGTAAAAATAGTCTCCGCCGTTCTGTCCGAAACGTTCCATACGGTGCTGTCCTTCTCCAACTGGGGTAATTGTTTCAATTCAGGATATAAATGACATCGAAGCTCTCTGTGATCAATCGTTTGTAATTGCGGTTCTTCTTTACGACATCGCTCAAAGGCATAGATACAACGAGGATGAAATCTGCAGCCGGAAGGCAAAGCATCCAGGGTTGGAACACTGCCGCTAATAATGGACAATTTTTCTTTTCTTTTGGCAAAAGAAGGTAAAGAAGCCATCAATTGCTGAACATAAGGGTGGCTTATTTGGGTAAAAAAATCAGTAACTCCTGCTTGCTCGACCACTTGGCCTGCATACATCACACACACTCGATCAGCCATTGCCTTGGCCACCCCCAGGTCATGAGTAATTAATAACAAACTCATTTGATGTTTCTTTTGCAATTTTTTTAATAAAGCCAAAATTTGAGCCTGAATAGTGACATCCAGGGCGGTAGTGGGTTCATCCGCAACTAAAATATCAGGATTGCATGCCAAAGCCATGGCAATCACCACCCGTTGCTTTTGTCCACCAGATAACTGATGAGGATATTGATGAATTCGATGATGCGGTTGAGGCATTTCGACCTCAGTCAACAATGAAATCAACGCCTCTTTAACTTCATTTGAGTTCAGTTGGTGATGCCTTATTAAAACTTCTGAAATCTGTTCCCCAATGGTCATTACTGGATTTAAAGCGGTCATGGGTTCCTGAAAAATCATGGCCAGCCGACGGCCTCTTAATTGCCTCATCAGGTGCTCTGGTAAATTTAATATGTCCTCACCATTAACATGAATCTGGCTCTCTAAACCATACACGCCTGCTTTAGGTAAAAGACGCATTAAAGCCAATGATGTGAGCGATTTACCACACCCGGATTCTCCCAATAAAACCAGAGTCTCGCCCGGAGATAAATTAAAACTGACCTTATCCAAAGCCACAACTGTTTTAGCCGGGCTTTTAAAAGCAACAGATAATTGATTAATTTCAGCAGTATTTTGCATGCGAGAAGTCACGAAGTCATAATCTTACACTGTAACAAGAGAACGGTTTAACTGGCAATAAAGAACAGGATTATGGCGACAAAATCTAATCCATACTTTTGATTCTACCCAGATTGGGAATTGTAACTTCTTTATAACTTATAAAAGTTGGATCAAAATTGGTGCTATTTCGTAAAGAATAAAAAAATATCAATCTCTTAACATTTAAAGTCAAAGCAGCAAAATAGGCTTGAGTTTGAGTGC
This sequence comes from Legionella sp. km535, assembly GCF_003990085.1. Taxonomy (NCBI): domain Bacteria; kingdom Pseudomonadati; phylum Pseudomonadota; class Gammaproteobacteria; order Legionellales; family Legionellaceae; genus Legionella; species Legionella sp. km535. Next base: position 179,303 of record NZ_RZGU01000002.1, read on the forward strand.
TTTCTAATCCTCTATATTGTGCCCACGGCCGTCCCATTAAAAATATGACGTCTTTCCGAGCGTGGCGAGGAATCTCCTGCAAGGTTGCACGATCCCATTAAAATGCGGCCATTAAAATCATATCAGTCGAAATGATATAAAAATCCAGGTACATCTTCTGATGACATCATTAAATTCCTTGTAAAAAAAAGAGTTTAAAAGGTAATGATAATTAATGCATTAATTCAGATTGTGCCAATTTGCAGGAGATTCCTCGCCACGCTCGGAAAGACGTCACATTTTTAATGGGACAGCCGTGGTATTGTGCCGTGGTCACCTTAATTAATATAATCTACAGTTTGAATATGGAGGATAATTTCTTTTTAAATATCTTAAACTTGCATATCTTGGATGGTCAGTAGTATACTGGACGTTTGTATTCTAAGCTTAACTTCAATTTACCTGCGTCTTATATCTTGAAAACAATTAAATCAAATCTTTTCAGTATTCTTTGTATCTGTTTCAGTATTACGATTATTATATTATTAATAATATCAAATAAAGTATTAAATAAAAAAATTTCACAACTGCAACAGCAAACTTTTCAGATACAAAATTATCTATTAGCGCCTCTTCATGAAAATCTGGTTGAGCTTTTAAAGGTCTATTCTGCTCGTGATGAAAATGGACCTTTGGAATTAGTCCGTCATGGAAAAGAAAATGATGGAGGTTACTTAGCCGCTGTAAAAGCTTTAAAACAAGCTGATGTGCTTTTAGGTTACGGTATACATAAAGATAACAGTTTTGAAGATTATTTCTCATTAATTTATAACAAGCCGTCTTATGGCTTTGATTGTGGTGTTGAGTATATAAAGAGCAAAAGTAAATTATTTACTCTGGTAAAAGAGTGTATCGTGAGTGATGCTTTTTTATATAAACCAGCCAATACGAATCATAAAGTAACTTCTTTTGCTGAACAGGTAGATAACTTGAAAATAGAGGGTAAAAAACTATTTATAAAGATGGATATAGAAGGGGCAGAGTATGATGCTTTTTCAGGAATTATGAAGCATAAAGATAATGTTACTGGTATTGCTCTAGAGATTCATTTTAATGACGCAAGAAGCGTGCAAAATGCCATCACATTATTAAAACAGTTAGAAAAACACTTTGTATTAATTCACGTTCATGGCAATAATTATGCTACGAGTACCGGTTTTTCAACAACAAAATCGCTAGGTACAATACCTAATGTTATTGAGCTAAGTTATATTAATAAAGCACTGGTAACAAATTATAATTTATCAGAAGATCAATCACATCCCCGTAAAATTGATCAGCCTAATAATCCCAATAAACCAGATGCTGCTTTTACTATAATAAACTTGAAAAGTGCTGCTTCAACGAATGGTTTTTTGTAATCATTTAACCCCTTCTCTCTATGGGCTGTTGACATTTTTATTATATTCAAGCCTATTTTCAGCGACTTGTTCGCGGAATCGATAGATCGTGCGCAAAACAAGAATATATTGCGCCTATAAAGAGTGAATTGGATCCCGCGAACACGTCGCGGGACGTCGATACTTGAATTGTCAACAGACCCTAATCTGCATTTTGCATATTGCCAAAGTGATTGGCGACATAGGAACTTAATTTCGGCCAGATTAATTCTGGTTTAAGTTCTTTAAAAAGATCCACAGTTTGATCTTTGTATAAATGTTTAGGGGTATTTTGATATAAATCCGGTTTAAAGTCGTCAAGATGAACTGCGACATGATAAAAATCATCTTCGAAGGTCGACCAATCGTGTCTGCATATCCAGGGAGAAAAAATTGTAAATGAAGACTTATTCAATGCTTTTGCTATATGTATTGCGCCCCCTTCATTTCCTATGATTGCATCACATTGATTCATGATTGAAATAAATGTTCTTAAATCATAATTCGATAACTCAAAGAATATATTTTCTTTTGCTTTATCATTGCATAAATCATAAATTTTTTGTGCTGTATCTTTTTGATGAGGTAAAAAATTAAATAAAATATTAACATCCACCTGGCCTGCTATTTGATTTACAAGTGTTGCCATGTATTCCAGGGGGTAGGTTTTAAGTGGACAACTTCCAACAATATTCAACATGAGACTTTTTTTAGACGGAATACCGTGTTTTTTAAATAAAAATGCTGCATTTTGTTTTTCATGTTCAGAAAGATATATTTTGGGAAAGCGCTCAGGCAACCTATTATTTAAAAAGGGTTGAAGTAAAAGAAGTTTTAAATCTATCATTCGCCCGTGTTGGTTAACTTTAACAGATTCTCTGGGAATATTATCTGTATAAAGAAAAGTTCTGTATTTTTTTTTATATGAGATGCGACGTTTTGCTCCGCAAAGCAAAACAATAATCCAACTCTCCAATTTAGTATAAGCATCAATCACAACATCATATCGTTGGAGCCGTATTTGCAGAGCAAATTTTATAAAAGCCCGTACACTTGCCCTATGCTCAGGATGGATTGTAATTGCTTGATTGATATTAGGATTTCCTTCTATTACTGGTAACGCTTCTCTATTAATTAAATAATGAATTTCTGCGTTAGGTATTATTTTTTTTAAATTGTTGCAAATCACACTACTTAGTAAAACATCACCAATTTTTTTATGCTGAATAACCAAAATTTTCATTATTATTATTAAATCTGGAGTTTCTAGATGAAGTTCTATTATGTATGTAGATCCCATTTTGGACAACATTAATTTTTTGTTGTCATTAGGAGCTGTAGACAATTCAAGTCGCGAAAAGTAGGCTTGAAAATAATGAAATGGCAAGAGCCCCTAATGAGCATCTAAAAAGTTGAATACGTTACCTCCAATTAGCGAACATACCAAGCAAACGATTGAACACTATCTTCAAGAGCAAGCTCACGATGATGTGTTTTTCAAGGGATATTAGATTAAAAGATCAGTTTTTTTTTTGAAATTGAGCCTATCCCCCCCTGTTCCCAAATGTAGTATGCTAAAATAGTTCTAGTTTAAATTTGAGTGAATACCTATGTCTGAAAACTACACTGCGGAAGCGATTGAGGTCTTAAGTGGTCTTGAGCCTGTTCAACGTCGTCCGGGTATGTATACCGACACAACACGTCCAAATCATCTGGCTCAGGAAGTCATTGATAATAGCGTGGATGAAGTACTTGCAGGCTTTGCTAGCCATATCACAGTTACCCTTCATGAAGACGGTTCAATTGAAGTGGAAGATAATGGAAGAGGCATGCCGGTTGATCTGCATCCTCAGTTGGGTCTTAGTGGTGTCGAAGTCATCATGACCCGATTACATGCTGGCGGAAAATTTTCTGATAAAAACTACAGCTTTTCCGGTGGACTCCATGGGGTAGGAGTATCGGTTGTTAATGCCTTGTCTGAACGGCTTGATGTCACCATTAAACGAAATGGCATAATCTATCAAATGTCTTTTGCCAATGGCGACAAACTCTGTGAACTCAATGAAACTGGCGTAACTAAAAAAAGAGATACGGGCACGATTATTCGTTTCTGGCCCAATGCAAAATATTTTGACACGACTAAAATCTCTTTAAAACATCTTACCCATGTCTTAAGAGCCAAGGCAGTATTATGCACTGGCCTTTCAATGACCTTCATTAACAAGGCAACCAATGAAGAAACGCACTGGTGTTACGAACAAGGTTTAACGGATTACTTAAGCCAAACCCTGCCTGATGATTACTTACCTGAAGAGCCCTTTGCCGGTGAATTTAAAAGCGATGAAGCAACCGTTGACTGGGCATTAGTCTGGTCGGATGCGGCTAACAGTACATTGAATGAAAGCTACGTTAATTTGATTCCAACGGCTCAGGGTGGAACCCATGTGAATGGTTTACGCTCTGGTTTGTTTGATGCAATGGCCGAGTTTTGTGAATTAAGAAATCTCTTGCCGCGTGGCGTAAAACTTACAGCGGATGATCTTTGGGAACCCTGCCAGTATGTTTTGTCTGTCAAAATGAAAGAACCCCAGTTTGCTGGACAAACAAAAGAGCGCCTAAGCTCTCGGCAAACGGCTGCTTTTGTTACCAACGTCATCAAAGATGCATTTTCTCTCTGGCTAAATCAACACCGCAATCAGGGTGAAGCAATTGCCACTTTGGCTATAGAACGCGCACAAAAACGTCTGAAACAAGCCAAGCAGGTTGCAAGGAAACGAGTTAGCCAGGGCCCTGCCCTGCCTGGAAAGCTGGCGGATTGCTTACAAACCGATTTGAGTCAAGCCGAATTATTTTTAGTAGAAGGGGATTCGGCCGGTGGTTCTGCAAAACAAGCACGCAATAAAGATTTCCAGGCTATATTACCTTTACGAGGCAAGATACTTAACTCCTGGGAAGTTGAATCATCCCAGGTTTTAGCATCTCAGGAAATTCATGACATATCCGTCGCAATAGGCGTTGATCCCGGTTCAGACGATCTTAGTGGTCTTCGCTATGGAAAATTGTGTATTCTTGCTGATGCGGATTCAGATGGTGCCCATATTGCCACCTTGATATGCGCCCTCTTCCTTCGTCATTTCAAACCACTGGTCAAAGCTGGCCATGTTTTTGTTGCCATGCCTCCGCTCTATAGGATCGATGCAGGAAAGATAGTACATTATGCTCTGGATGACGAGGAAAAAACCCGAATCATCAATCATCTGAATCAGACATCCAAGGCAAAAGTGAACGTGCAGCGATTTAAAGGACTGGGAGAAATGAATCCCATTCAGTTAAGAGAAACAACCATGGATCCCAATACACGACGCCTGGTACAACTAACCCTGGATGATGAAGAATCAACAGAAGCGGTCATGGACATGATGCTTAATAAAAAACGGGCCGGTGATAGAAAAATCTGGTTGGAAACTAAAGGAAACCTTGCCGAGATCTAATCAAATGAAGCTCATATTCTGCATTCCTGATTGACCGCGTGCACCACGGTCAATCAAGATCCAGAGTCAAATATGGGCTTTACATAGAATGGATTATTACCATTTCAACATCGGTATCAGGTTGGAATAATCATCAGTCCATAAAAACTGATTGTTGTCACTGACAAAACGCCAATTCGTGCCTTTCATCAATTGTAAAGCCAATGGTTGATTCATGGTAAGCAAAGCCCATTCTGAATCAAACTGCCCAAGCTTGGGATCTCCCTTGTGAACCAGATTGAGCAACATCATATCCAAAGAACGGCTTACTGAATTCACCACAGGAAGTAAATGAAGATGTCGGTTACTCAGATTCACCAAAATCACCCCATCTTCAGTTAATTTCTTCTTATACAGGGTAAACGCCTCAAGGGTCATTAAATGAACAGGTATTGCGTCTGAATTAAAGGCATCCAAAATAATAAGCTGTTGCGAACCATCAGGTATTTTATTTAAGGCCAATCGACCATCATCTTTTATAATCTGCACTGAGGGCGAGCAGTCACGCAGATAGGTAAACAGTTTGGGATTTTTTGCCAAATCAATCACTTGTTGATCAATTTCAATAACTTTTAATTGGTCTGTTTCTCTAAATTGACAGACCATGGTCCCAGCCCCCAGACCCAATATGGTCACTGACATGGAATGCGATTCCTGTTGCATCGCTTCAACAACTGGTTTTATCGCACCATAATAAGCCCTGAAGCCACTGATCGGTTTTTTCTCTCCAAGCAATTGAAACCCATGCACCGTTGACTGGCTGACTAATACATGAGTATTTTCTTTAACCAATACTTGTTTTACTCCGAAAAAATTCCGCTGTTGCAATAAAATATTGTTATCAAGAAAAATAGGAGAATAGAGAAAGGCAAATAAAATAAACAAGGATAAAATGAGACTTACTCTGCTTTTATAATAAACGACAATGACAATCAAAGCCAAAAGCGCAGTAATCTGAAAGGTTGAAAATCCTGCATACCAGTTAATATGAGGTATCAAATAATGCAGAAGAAGCAAGAAGGTCACAACAAGTGGTACCCACCAATCTTTTGAGTAATTGGACAAAGGCAAAACAAACAAGCTCAACAGGATTGCCAATGGGTATTCATAAATTTGATTAAACAGATGAGTAGCGAGTATTCCATTGAATATCCCCGCAAGCACTCCGCCCAGAGCCAAACAAAAATAAAATAAAGTTAACAAATGTGGTTTGGGTCTTCTCTGGAACAGCTGCCCATGACAAAGTAGAGCCAAAACAAAAAAACTGGTCAAATTAGCCAGTATCACCTGCCAGACTCGAACCTGATTTGCTTTTAAAATATAACTAAGAAGAGTAAATACCAGGATAAAAACACAATTTCTTTTTATCCATTCATTGGAAATTAATGGTTTGCTTGTAAAGGTTAAAACAAAGGTCAGTAAGTACAAGGCTAAAGGCAGCACCCAAAATAAAGGAGTGGCCGCAACATCAGTAGAAATGTATAAGGTAACTCCTAACATCAAGCTACACGGAATAAAACTTAAAAATACCCAATACACCATAGAGCGCCAGGGCAAAGAGCCTGTCTCAATACGGTGTTGCTCCAAGGGTTTATAACGAGCGCTGTATAAAACAAACAATAACAACAACAAATACACCAGATACCCAATGCTCCAGAGATGAAATTGAAGAGTTATCCCCCAAACTCGCTCTATAATCCATGGATAAAGCAACAAAGTTATTAAACTGCCCAAATTACTGGCTATGTATAAGTAATAAGGATCTGATGCTCCTTTGCTGGTGGTTTGACTGTAAGCAAATTGTAACAATGGTGCAGATGCCCCAATAATCAATAAAGGCAAACCCAATTGCGAGAGTAAGTCATAAAGGATGTTCCATTCTGGATATGCTTCCATTTCTGAAGGCTTAAATAAAAGTGGAATCGCAATGATACTTACCACAATCAGCGCGGTATGAACCAAACGCCAGATCAAGGATTTATTAAAAAAGCTCAATAACCAAACGTATCCATAAGATATGAGCAAAATCCCTTGGAAAAAGAGCATACAGACGGTCCATACAGCAGGTGTTCCACCATAAACCGGCAGGATGGTCTTGGCAACCATAGGCTGGATGCTAAATAAAAGAACCGCGCTTAGAAATAAACTCACTGGAAAAAGAAAACGCAACACGAAGCAATCCTTGGCTGACGACACATGGTTATTAAAAACAGAGTATCAAATTATCGCATACTCACAAAGAAGCCATTTATGGTTCAATGGCCTATAATAGGGAATGTAAGGAGTGGTTACAATAGTTTCACATTATTGGTTTAAGTTCCGGTGCAGTTAACGTCCTTACGCTAGAGAAGAGAGAATGATTGCGAAAAATCTCCTATTTATCAAAAATAATACTAAATGGCTCATTTTTCATATTATGATACTCCAAGTTTAGTGAATAATGTCTGATCCCCTCATCCGCCTGCCGGCACCTTCTCCCGGAGGGAGAAGGCCATTCTAGAGAGATCTCACTAACAAATGACCTTCTCCCGGAGGGAGAGAAAGCAATACCAGTGAGATCTCGCTAACCAATGGCCTTCTCCAAAAGGGAGAGAAAGCAATTCCAGTGAGATCTCGCTAACGACCTTCTCCCGGAGGGAGAAGGTGCCGACAGGCGGATGAGGGGATCTTAAGGCCAGAGCTCCATCTGTTGCATTCTTTATGTTATTCCAATCCCATTAAACATTACATGTTGTTAAATCAACGCAGAAATGTGACCGGGATATAGAGGCAACGTCCCTAAAGTTCGTTTAATTATTTCGAATCAACTGATGCAGTTAACATCCAATGCGCTTTTTGATGAGCGGCGATACGATCGCTTAATAAAGTAACCGTTCCCTCGTCATTATTCTCCTGGGCAATTTTGATAGCCTGATTTAAATCATTGACTAAGGTACTGTTATCCTTGGCCAATTCAATAACCATTTGATTGGCGCTCAGGCTGGAATCACCGTCTTTGATGGTTTTTAATTGATTATATTCCGTAAAAGTCGCCGGTGCTTTATGCCCCATAATCAATATTCGCTCGGCAACCTGATCAACAGCCTCCGCCAATTCTTTATATTGCATTTCAAAAAGTTCATGTAAACTCTTAAATTGGGGGCCTTTGACATGCCAATGATAATTTTGAGTTTTAAGATATAAAGCATAAGTATCAGCCAAAGCCACTTCCAGTTTTTTAATCACGCTGCTCATAATATATCCCTTATTTATTATCATGATATTAATAATAGTTTAAAATGACTTAAAAACAACCTATTTCAATTTATTTGTAAACGGATACCTCAATCCCCAATCAATGATCACCATAAACAAATCGACTTTGATGCATGTCCATAATTACAAAAGCAAAGTTAATAATGGTATACAAAGAAATATTGGGCGAAGCGCCCAGCTGTTCATGTCATCAAAAAAAAACCCGCCATAAGGCGGGTTTTTAAGAGAAGCAGGGTAGCTTACATCATGCCGCCCATGCCTCCCATACCGCCCATGCCGCCCATATCGCCAGCACCAACGCCTTCATCTTTCTTAGGTAAATCTGCAACCATGCATTCAGTGGTTAACATTAAGCTTGCAACAGAAGCTGCATTTTGTAATGCCATACGAGTTACTTTAGTTGGATCCAGAATACCCATCTCAACCATATCACCGTATTCACCAGTTGCTGCGTTGAATCCATAGTTATCTTTATGTTCAGAAACTTTGTTTACAACAACAGAAGATTCATAACCAGCGTTAGTTACGATCTGACGCATTGGAGATTCGATAGCACGACGCAGAATGTTGATACCCATAGTTTGGTCATCATTATCACCTTTCAGTGCATCCAGAGCTTTTTGAGCACGAATCAATGCAACACCACCACCAGCAACAATACCTTCTTCAACAGCAGCACGAGTCGCATGAAGCGCATCTTCTACACGAGCTTTCTTCTCTTTCATTTCTACTTCAGTAGCAGCGCCAACTTTAATTACCGCAACACCACCAGCCAATTTGGCAACACGCTCTTGTAATTTCTCACGATCGTAGTCAGAAGTAGTTTCTTCCATTTGAGCACGAATTTGAGTAATGCGTGAATTGATTTCAGCAGCTTTACCTTCACCATCGATAATGGTTGTATTTTCTTTAGTAACAACAATCCGCTTGGCAGTACCCAGATCTTCCAGAGTAGCCGCTTCAAGGCTCTTGCCGATTTCTTCAGAAATAACTTGTCCGCTGGTTAAAATCGCGATGTCTTGTAACATTGCTTTACGACGATCACCAAAGCCAGGTGCTTTAACAGCACATACTTTAACGATACCGCGCATGTTATTCACAACCAGAGTTGCCAAAGCTTCGCCTTCAACATCTTCTGCAATTATCAATAAAGGACGACCTGATTTTGCAACGCCTTCAAGAACTGACAGCATGTCACGAATGCTGGAAACTTTCTTGTCAACTAACAGAATGAATGGATGCTCCAGCTCACAAGTCATGTTTTGTTGATTGTTGATGAAGTATGGAGAAATGTAACCGCGATCAAATTGCATTCCTTCAACAACAGACAATTCATTTTCAAGACCATTGCCGTCTTCAACAGTGATCACGCCTTCTTTTCCAACTTTTTCCATTGCTTCAGCAATAATGGAACCAATAGCTTCGTCAGAGTTAGCTGAAATAGTACCAACTTGTGCAATTGCTTTAGTGTCTTTGCAAGGCTTGGACATCTCTTGTAATCTTTTAGTAACAGCCAATACTGCTTTGTCTATACCGCGTTTCAGATCCATTGGATTCATACCGGCAGCAACCGCTTTATTTCCTTCAACAAGAATAGAACGTGCTAATACAGTAGCAGTAGTTGTACCATCACCCGCAGTATCAGAAGTTTTGGAAGCCACTTCTTTAACCATTTGAGCGCCCATATTCATGAAGCGTTGTTCAAATTCAATTTCTTTAGCAACAGATACGCCATCTTTAGTGACAGTAGGTGCACCATAAGACTTTTCCAATACCACATTACGGCCACGTGGACCCATGGTCACTTGTACGGCATCAGCCAATGCATTGACACCAGCAAGCATTTGTAGGCGAGCATCGTCACCAAAACGTAATTCTTTAGCCATTACTCAATCTCCTTAAACAATTAGATTAGATTACTTCTCAATTACACCCATGATGTCATCTTCACGCATCACGACTAATTCTTTGCCATCAATTTTAACTTCTGTACCAGAATATTTGCCAAACAGTACTACATCACCAACTTTTACTGCCAAAGCACGAACATCGCCGTTATCCAGAACTTTGCCAACGCCAACAGCAACAACTTCTCCTCTCATGGGCTTTTCAGTAGCACTATCTGGAATAACAATACCACCGGCAGTGGTACGCTCTTCTTCCATACGACGAACAACTACGCGATCGTGTAAAGGACGAATTTTCATACTTTTATCTCCTGATTTTAATTAAACTATGATTTATGTGTCTTGCCTGCCAACTGGCAAACAATCCTGATGACTGGCATATGGGGCCGAGAATAAAACTTTCAAGGGTAAAAACAAAAAATATTTTCGCTTTTATCGATACTGGCACTACAATGAGGATTAACTTTTTACTATATAAAGGCAAAGCATGAAAAAATGGCTTTTATTATCAATACTTTACTTTATTACTTCGCTCGCCAATGCTGACCCTCTTCCTGCATCGGAAGTATTCCAGGTGAATATAAATAAAGTCGATCCCAATACTTTTGTAATCCAGTGGGAAATAAAACCCGATTATTTTTTATACGGTGACCGAATCAAACTAACAGAACAAAAAGACAGTAATATTCATTTAGGGACCTTACGTTTTCCTCCAACCCTGAAAAAAACTGACAAGCAGGGGCATACTTATGATGTTTACAGAAATCAACTCGTTCTTCCGGTTGCAATTCTGGGTGAAGAACCAGGTGAAACCATCCTGAATCTGCATTATCAAGGCTGTTCTGATGATGGCTTCTGCTATCCTCCTGAAGTCAAACACATTAAAATAGCTATTGATGACCAATTGGCCCTTTCACTGGTTACTCTGGAACAATCATCAAATGATGCCAAAGTCACCACCAAGGCACCGCGTAACGAAATAGCACAGGTATTTGAAAATAATGGATGGGTAACCATACTGTTTATTTTTTTTGGATTTGGCTTACTGCTGTCGTTTACACCCTGTATTTTGCCCATGGTTCCCGTGTTGTCGGGGATCATCGTTGGCCATGGTAAGGATGTCACGACAAAAAAAGCATTTTTTCTCTCGCTAAGTTATGTTCTTAGTATGTCCATCACTTATGCTGTAGTCGGGGCAATCGTTGCAAAGCTGGGCGCCAATCTGCAAATCAGCATGCAATCACCATGGGCAATCAGCCTGTTCAGCCTGATTTTTATAGTACTGGCTTTATCCATGTTTGGCTTCTATGAATTTAAACTCCCTGATTCCTGGCAAGCTAAAATAGCCGGATCCAGCAGAAGTCAAAGAGGAGGACACTATTTTGGTGCCGCGATTATGGGCTGTCTTTCCACCCTCATTCTGTCACCCTGCGTTACTGCGCCATTAATCGGTGTATTAACCTATATTGCTCAATCGGGTAATGTTCTTTTAGGTACACTGACCTTGTTCTTCTTAAGCCTGGGGATGGGCACCCCCCTGCTGCTCATTGGGACTTCTGCCGGAAGATGGCTACCTAAAACCGGAAGCTGGATGAATGGTGTTAAAGCATTTTTTGGCGTCATGCTCATCGCTGTGGCCATTTATTTGATGGAGCGCATTATACCCGCTGGACTGACTATGGGATTATGGGGAAGTTTACTCATCTTTTCCGGTATTTATACGGGAGCTTTAACACACTCCGTCTCCAGTAAAGAAAAATTCTGCCAGGGAGCAGGAATCATCATGTTGGGCTATGGCTTGCTCATTTTGATTGGCGCCAGCATGGGGTCAACCAATCCATTACAACCTTTGGCAAATCTGCAAGCGGCTACAATACGCCCTGCGCAACAGACACCAAATCAACCCAAAACACTGGCCGCCATCAAGCGAGAAATCGAACAAGCAAAAGGAACTCCTGTCATGCTCGATTTTTATGCAGACTGGTGTGCCTCCTGCAAGGTTATGGAAGCAACGACCTTCCAGGATCCCAATGTCCTGGCCGCATTAAATCACTTTAAAATCATTAAAATTGATGTTACGGCTAATGATGCTGAAAACAAGGCCATCATGAATGAGTATCAAGTAGTTGCTCCGCCAACTTTTGTCTTTTTTAACTCACAAGGAAAAGAACTCAATGAGTTTAAGCTGGTTGGTGAAAGCTCAGCGAATGATTTTCTACACAACTTAAACCAGATAAACCGCAACTCCTGATATATCGTTACACTTATTGAACAACCTGCAATCCAGGAAAAAACGTGCTCCCGGATTGCTCTGTTCTTTTTCATGTATGCTGATAACCCAACACACAATGCGATAATGTCCTTGGCATAAAATATGCTAAGCAAGGGTTAACTTCATTTCTTGAGATCAACAATGAATGCCTTTAAATCGGATTTAATCGCAGGATTTAGTGTGTTTTTACTCGCTCTGCCACTGTGTCTGGGCATCGCTTTAGCCAGTCAATTTCCGCCACGTGCCGGAATTTTAACAGCAATTTTGTTGATCATACCATCATGACAAAATTGTATGCATTAAGAGAATTGTCCGATGATACTTTGTTACAAATTTCAGGAATCGGTCATTTAAGGCCGCTCTACAATCATGAGCTTTCAACCAGGATGTATTGGGGTTAACATGAAAATGACACAGGAGTTACTGATTGATTCAATCAATCACGCTATGGAGCTGATCCCTGAACAAGGACCTCTTGAATACTTTGTTCACCATAACACCATTCATCATTATCAGCATCTCGATTTCTGTGATGCAGTAAAAAAGGCAGCATTGGATTATCAATGCAATGCGTTCATGCCAGAAGAATTTTACTGGCAAGAGTATGCCAATAGAGGCATTAATAAATCTGATCTCTTTTATGAAATTGACTGCTACATCAAAGAGCACCAACTCCAAATCCCCAATCACATTCTGTACCGACTGTTAATCCAGAGTGAAACAGCGAATCACTACCTGGATAAGCAGGAGTGCGAGTCTGTTAGAAATTATTTTATACAAACAAAAAAAAATTTTTATCACTATGCGCTGCGTGAGGAATCAGGGATAGACATTGATCATTTTATCGCGCCTCATTTATTAAGATTCATGGCGACCTACTTTGATTTTGGCTCAGCCTATTGGTCAATGACGAATAAAAAGGAAGGAATGTGGGTAAGCTTCCGAGCACTCTATGTGTCGTCCTCATTTGTTGATTCTGCTTTTGTAAAATCATTAAGCCAGCAAATTAATAACTACGGGCAAATGAGTCCGTCATTAATAATGCAGGAACTCCTTGAAGCATTACAGATTGATTCTGAAGATCTGCCAGACTATCTTTTTGATTTAGCCTATAGATTTAAAGGGTGGGCGGGGATGATAAAAAGTTTAAACCACCATCCTGAATGGATAAAAGTTGCCGATATCAAACCCTGTTTTACAGAATTCATGACGATCATTATGATCTGTGAATGGGCCGCCATCAAAACCATCACAAAACACCTGCCGACTGTTCCAAAATTCGAATCAAGTTACCTTCATTCAGAACAATTTATCCACCATTTTTTCAACAAGCTCTTGAAACACCCGGATCTGCACTCAGCTTTTATTCAAGCGCTGCCTTTTTTGGATGATAAATCGCGACAAGAAATTCTGCACCGAGCATTTGAACGGACGTTCTATAACAATTTCTTTAATGCCTACGTTACCCAATCACCGACCCCCACTGAAATACCTCCTGAGTATCAAATAATTTGCTGCCTTGATGAGCGAGAAGAGTCGTTCAGACGATACCTGGAAAGAGATCCAGCCTGTGAAACCTTTGGCTATGCTGGACATTTCGGTTTAAATATTCAATTTAAAGGCTATTTTGATAAACATACCAGAGCACTGTGTCCAGTTAATGCCAAGCCAGAATATCTCATCACCGAGAACGGAACAGTCAATAATGAGATGGGGCTTAAGTCCTTGTTTCTATGGGGCGAATTATTATGGCTTTCCGTATTAAGTTCAAAAACCATTCTTCGCAGTTCTGTTGATACATTTTTAAGCTGCTTTCTCAAAGTAATCCCATTTAGCCTGGATATCATTTCCCCTCGTCTGACCGCAAAAATCAAACACTCCTTTACTCAATTAATCAATAATACAGTGCATACCGAACTGGTCTACAAAAAAGAGGACTGTCCATCAGGAATGGATTTGGAAGCACGAAGCACTCTGGCTTACAACTTATTATCAGCGATAGGCTTGACACAACATTTTGGCCGTTATGTCATCATTATGGGGCATGGATCGTCCAGTTTGAATAATCCTCATGAAGCGGCCTATGATTGTGGTGCCTGCGGAGGCGGTAGAGGAGGAGCGAATTCTCGCTTGATGGCTCTTTTGTTGAATGAACCTACGGTCAGAGAACGTCTTAAGGAACGAGCTATTGCCATCCCTAACCACACGACTTTTATTGGTGCTTATCATAATACCTGCAGTGATGATATTTCCTATTATGATATCCCCCTGGAAATACAATCTGACTTCAAAACCATTCAGAACCGAATCAAACGTGCCAGTCAATTAAATGCCAAAGAGCGATGCAGGCGTTTTTCATCAGTACCTTTTGGCAAATCCCCCACCTATTATCATCGCAAAGTACAAGAACGATCCATTGATTTACGCCAGCCTAGGCCAGAGTATGGTCATTCAACCAATGCTTTATGTATTATTGGGCCGAGAAGCCACTCCAAAAATCTGTTTCTGGACAGGCGTTCATTTCTAATTTCCTATGATCCGGCCCAGGACAAAGACGGTATCATCCTGAATAAAATTTTGAATACAGCCGTCCCTGTTTGTGCTGGAATAAATCTCGAATATTATTTCAGCTACATCGACAATGAAACTTATGGCTGCGGTACCAAACTCCCTCATAATGTCACGTCATTAATTGGTGTCATGAATGGATATCAGAGCGATCTACAAAATGGACTCTCCAGTCAGATGATAGAAATACATCAACCCATCCGATTATGTATTCTGGTCATCTGTTCTTTACCTGCATTACAAAAGGCATTAAAAACACCGGGGGAATTCAGTGAATTAGCCAATAACCGTTGGGTTAAACTATCAGTTCATAATACAGAAGATAAAAAAGTATACCTTTATGAGGATGGGTTGTTTGAACCCATCAAAAATTCCAGCTTCCCTCCAACTTATTTTCATCAGGATGAAGATGTATTTAATCACGCACACCACCTCAGCTTTGGACACCTCAGATCATGAATAAATTTTTATCAGAATATTTTTTTTATTATTTCACTGTTTCTTCTTTATTAAGGTTTTTCCTGGTATTGATATTTAGTGGTCAAACGCCCATTTCATTAGGCGAAAAGAGAGTAAGACTGGTGGTTAGCTCGGGTATTATCCTCGATGGGATTCATGTGATGCTCATTCTCCTCCTGAACCACCATCTTTCTCAAATCACGATCGATGATTTTTTATATTTTTCTGACAGTTTTAAAATAATATGGAATCCCTACTCCATTGTCTTTTTTATTTTTTGTATCAGCCTGATTTCTCTGATTGCTCGCTTTTCTTCTTTTTATCTTCACCGGGATTATTATTTCTATAAATTCTTTTCTCTACTCTACATACTCGAGCTTGCAGTATCGCTATTGGTATTAACCAGCAGTTCTGAAAGTATTTTTATTGGATGGGAGTTACTTGGATTATCATCAGTATTGCTGATTGCCTTTTATGAACACCGGAAGTCTGTATTAAAGAACTCTCTGATCATTCTGGTCATTTATAAAATCGCTGATGTGATTTTTTACACCGCACTTATCTCTTCTGCCTATTTTGGCAGTCATATCTATACACAAATTGACAATCCAATCGCTGGGCTCTTTATTCTTATTGCCTGCTTAATTAAATCGAGTATTTTCCCCTGGATTTGGTTACCCAGAGCCATGGAGGGGCCCACGCCATCCAGTGCCATCTTTTATGGCGGAATTGCGACTCATATCCCCATGTTCATCTTTTTGAACATCAGTATGAATCATCCCAATACCAGCCTGACATTCACTATCGTGGCTGCAGGATTCATCCTTCTTGCAACGATACTCACCAGTCTTATGAGTAAACAAGCTACCGATGCAAAAAATGCGATTGCTTATGCTTCTATCACCCAACTGGGCCTCATCTATATTGAAATTTTGTTAGGTTTTTATACTTTGGCATTAATTCATGGAATAGCAAATGGAATATACCGCTCCTTTGAGTTTCTCAAATCACCTTCTCTTATTTATCAACGCCATAGCATTGAAAAACGAAGAGAGCATCTCAAACACCGATCGCGTTCCAGCACCTTGATTCCGCAAAAAATACGCGATTTTTTATACAAACTGGCCTACCATGAATTTTTCATTCCACGAATGCTCATACACGGTATTGAATTGTTTTTGGGATTACAGAACTCAAGAACCCAAATCAACACGATAAAAAATTACTTAATAATAAGCCTCGCCATGTTTTTTACTTTTGAGGTTGGCATCTATTTCTTGTTACACATCAAGATTGGACTTTTGGACGAAAGCCTGCTGCTGCTTGGATTAAGTTTTAATTTTATTGCCACTTTTTACAAATACAAACCAGGACATTTTTTTATAATCATTCTAACCTCAACACTGACTGTATTTACTTTATTATTTGAACACATCCATCAAACCGCTTTATATCTCGAATGGGTATTCCTCATCATTCTGGCTTATTTTCTGTTTGATTTGTTGCACAATGGCTTTACGGTACATAAACCCATCAATTTCTCTGGCCGCTTTTTTAAATCAACAAAATCCAACTTTATTATCTTAATTACAGGAATCTCGGTCATCGGTATCCCAGGACTTACTTCCTATCTCATTTGGGAACGCCTGGAACATGAATTGCTGCCCTACTACCCAAATCTTATCATGGAGGGTTTTTTCATACTGGCACTGAATACAATTTTATTTTTTAGATTTTATTACGCCAATTTTCTGGGCAAACGAATGCAAACGACTCATTACGAGGCAATTAAAAGGATATAACATTTACAAACATCTGATTATTGAGTTTATTTGAACTGACGTTTAAATCGAAAACTTGCCAGACTTATCATAACCACGCAAAAAATTAGCAGAGGCCATAAATTGGCCCAGATTTCACTAAAATCATTACCACGTAACATCACACCAAACAAAATTTTAAAAAAATGAGTCAGAGGCAAAAACGACCCGGTAATTTTTGCCCATTCTGGCATGCCAAAAATGGGGAAAACAAATCCGGTCAGTATGATTGAAAAAGCAATAAACACGTTCACAATCTGTGCGGCCTCAAATTGAGTTTTACAAAAGGTCGCTATGGTTAATCCTAATGATAATTCAGCAATGATGTAAGGCAAGGCACATAAATACAACAAGAGGGGATTACCGATAAAGGGAATATTAAATAAATAATATGAAAGCAATAATCCTAAAGTTAACTGCACATAACCAATAATGATGTAAGACAGGATCTCGCCTAACAAAATTTCAGATGGACGTGTAGGTGAGGCTAATAAATATTCAATAGTCCCTCCCTGCACATCTCTAAACGCAATAATTACTGTGATCAACAACATGGTTAACATGAGCACAAGACCAATCATACCCGGAACAACATAAATCTGAGTAATGCGCTCCGGATCATAAAGACGATGGATATTGAGCTGAAATGAGGGTGGGGGATCCAGAGTATGAAATGCCCCGGGAAAAAACGTCTTTAACAGTTGTTGCTTTAATCCTGCAAGAGCGATTATTGCCCTGCCCGTAGACATTGAGTCAATGCTTCCATCCTCTAACAGTAAAGCGGGATTTTCATGACGACGCAAATTTTTGGAAAAATCTGCAGGAATAGTAAGTACCAGCAAGGCATCCCCGCTTCTGAGAAGATGGTACGCTTCTTCATTACTGGAGGTAGATGCAACAAATTTGAAATATTCAGTATGTTCCATACTGCGGATAAGCTCTCGGCTGATCTCGCTGTTGTCAAAATTAATTAATACGGTGGGAACTTTTTTTGGATAGGTATTAATCGCATAACCCGCCATACATACCAATATTAAAGGTAAAACGGCCATAATGATTATCGTTGCAGGATCGCGCTTCATGAGTATAAATTCTTTGCGCATGATGGCCCATAATCGATAAACTGAAAACCCGGAAGTCATATTCAGGGTTCCTCATGTTGTATTTTAAAAATAAACGCATCTTCCAGAGTCGTATCCGTTGCTTCAACTTCATAATTGTGAAAAATCGACGGATCAAACTGAGTTAAGACATCAGGATGCACGGAACTGATACGAATCTCACTTCCCTTTTCAATAAGCTGCACGGGTGCCGGGTGTTGAGTTAGTAATAGTTTAAGTTCAGCCAGATTCGTTCCTTTTATTCGCCAAGAATACAACCTGGAAGATCGGATAATATCGACTGAGGAACCATTAGCCAGTATTTCACCATAAGACATATAAGCCAGTTGATGACATCGTTCTGCTTCATCCATTATATGTGTACTTAATAATACCGTAACGCCCTGCCCGACCAGATCCTGTATGTGATTCCAGATTAACACCCTGGATTGAGGATCGATTCCAGATGTCGGCTCATCCAACAACAGGATTCGCGGAGAATGCAATAAAGCAGCGGCTAAAGCAATCCGTTGTTTCCATCCTCCCGACAAGGTGCAAGAAATCTGATTTTTCTTTTCTGCTAAATGAAGTAATTTTATAATTTCATCCAGACGAGCCTTTCTATTTTTTAATCCGTAAATTCGAGCAATAAAATCCAGATTTTCATAAACAGTCAGGTTCTGATAAAGACAAAACTGTTGCGGCATATAACCTATTTGCGCCTGAATCATTTTCGTTTGAGTAAATAAATCCAGACCAAGACAACGCCCTTTTCCCTGATCAGGTACAAGCAAACCGCTCAGCAGGCGCAGAGAAGTCGTTTTTCCGCTGCCATTCGCTCCTAAAAAACCAAAAATGGTTCCCGCTTGAATTTGCAAAGTTAAATCGATTACCGCCTTGATCCCGTTAAAAGATTTTGAAAGGCCGCACACATCAATAACTGGTTCGGTTAAGCCTGGATTACTCATAATCCACTTCCACAGGCTGACCAATTTTTAATGTATTTCTTAACTTGGATGTTTTTACATCCGCCTTCACTTTGTAAACCAGTTTATGGCTGTTCTCTTGACTAAAGAGGGCATCAGGCGTGTACTCTGCCTGATTTGCCAGGTACGTTATTGTAACCGGATAATTTTGATTATTAATTAAAACGGACACCCGTTTCCCTAATTTTATTTTATTGAGATGCGTCTCAGGCACATAAAATATAATTCGCATCTTGGAGGGAAGCAACAAACTGACAATCGGATGATTGGGAGGAACTAATTCATCAATTTGATAAAAAATTTCGTGTACCGTTGCTGTTGCTGGCGCTTTAATTGGTTTTTGATCTTCTATTGATAAAATGGATTCGCCTTTATGTAAGGAATCCCCTTCATGGACAAATAGTTTTTTTAAATGCCCGCCAACTGGACTTGATACAAAAAACAGGGTGGATTCAACATAGCCTGTTGTTTGATAAGACGGCTTCTGTTGTTTACATGAATTTAGGAAAGGACAAAAAAATAAAATCAAGGAAGCAATCCATATACTCCGATGTGTCATATTATGTTCCTTAATTATGGATTTTATTCCCAAATATCCTGTTGGAGCTGACTGTTACTCTGCTCATTCCCTACCATCCAAAAAACTCATCCCAGTGTTAAGTATAATGCTTAATTTGAAATACTGGCAAATTCTGGACGCCAACCCAGTTTAAGACCTATTATAAAAATAATCGCAAAGAAAGCATGGAATATGAAGAGGCCTGAAATGGAATGTGTTACCAATGCAATTCATCATCATTCAATAGCACAACCGAATAAGCTGGCACTGGCCTGGGTCAATCAAAAGGGCATCATTTCAGAACAGATGAACTATAAGGAGCTATCACTCGCTATAAATCAAATGAGTACGTTCTTAACTCATTCAACGCCATTACGTTGTGGGGATAAGGCTCTATTATTATTCACAAAAGGTATCGATTTTATAGTAATGTTCCTGGCGTGTTTGCAATCAGGCATCATTCCCATTCCATTAAAGCATCCTCACAACATAAAAAAATTCAGGACTATACTGACCATAATTAACGAGTGTCAGCCACAATGCATCCTCAGTTCTGATCCAATGGATACTTCCGAACTGTGTTCCGTACCCTGGATAAAATATAAAGATGAATGTTCCAATCATTACTTTCAAAGACCCGAAAAATATCCGGAAATTGCCTTTTTACAATACACATCAGGATCAATCAGTGCGCCTAAAGGAGTCATGGTTTCCCACGAAAATCTGCTGCACAATTTAGAATTAATCGGATTGTATTTGACGAACAAATCGTCAAAACACATCATTGCTTCATGGCTCCCCCACTACCACGATATGGGATTAATTGGCGCCTATCTGGCCAGTCTCTATCATGGCTATACGGGTTATTATATGGCGCCTACCACCTTCATGACCAACCCTAATGCCTTCATTCAGCTTATTTCTGACACTAAAGCCACACAGATTCAATGCCCAAATGCCGCCTATGAATTTATGGTGTCCCAATGGGATGGGCGTACAGTGGATTTAAGCTCACTGAACAACATCGTCAATGCTGCCGAGCCTGTCCATAGTGCAACTTTGGATAAATTCTATGAAACATTTAAATCGATGGGACTTCGTAAAGAAGCATTAAAACCAACCTATGGCCTTGCGGAAGCCACCTTGTTTGTCACTCAAGCGAATACCCCGGTCTGGATGGCCAAGGACAAAAAAATATCGTGTGGATTTTGTCCTGATATTGAAATGCGGATTGTCGATCCACAGACTCAAATTCCATGTGATGATGGCACAGAAGGAGAAATCTGGCTGCATAGTCCAAGTAATGCGCTGGGCTATTACAATAAACCCGAGCTTACTGAAGAAATCTTCAAAGCAAAAATACCGGGCAGTACCAAAAATTATTTAAAAACGGGAGACTTGGGATTTATTGAACAACAACAGCTTTATATAACAGGACGAATCAAAGAAATCATTATCTGCAATGGCATCAATATTTACCCCCAGGATATTGAATACACCGTTGAACAGTTTCCTGGCATCCAGCCACATGGTTGTGTTGCAGTGTCCTGGGAGGAGCATCTCGAAACCCAAATCGTTATTATCGCTGAAGTTACAAACACACATTGTTTACCCGATATGGAGGCTCTGACTCAATTCATACTTCAACATCACAACATTTCACTCTTCGATCTTGTTTTATGTTCTCGCTATACACTGCCCAAAACCACTTCAGGAAAAATGAAACGCCTCGCGTGCAAACAATTATATAAAGAACACTCAATTACTGCCTTAAAACAGCTAAAAGACACGCTTTGTTTGAATCATTTGGTTAAGCAAGATCCGGCGCAAAATCATAAAACACTCTATGAATTAGGAGTTACTTCTCTGATCCTTACCCAATTGCACGGCCAGTTAATCCAAAAAATCAGCCCTGAATACAGCGATCACGTACTGGTTTCCAGATTGTACTCCATGCAATGGTCAGAATATCAGGACATCCTCAACTCAAAATCCATCAAAGAGCGAGACAGATTAATAGCCAATTGGTTAAAACGCTTTAAAAAAGATTCAAAAAATACCCATCATCAAATTAAAAACGACGCACGACTCAATTGTACCGTTGAACCATCCATTCTGCCTGCATGTAGCAAAAACGCCATTCACCATTGTTTACTTACTGGCAGTACAGGATTTATAGGGGCTTATTTATGTTTCAATCTATTGAAAATGACAAACTATCAATTAGTACTTCTGGTCAATGCTGCTGATGAACCAACAGGACTATCACGTGTACTTAAAAATCTGGATCAATATGGACTCCTTGAAAGATGTCAGGCAATGGGCCTGGGGCAACGAGTCAGCATTCTTTGCGGTAATCTGGCCAAGGAGCACTTTGGTCTGGATCCATGCAACTGGCAGAACTTGGCTGAAACGATTGATAGCATTTATCATAACGGTGCAATGACCCATTATCTCAGCCGGTATGAAGTCCTAAAGCCCAGTAATGTGGATGGTACAAACACCATGATACAATTAGCGGCTACTCACCATTTAAAATACATCCACTATATTTCAACTACATTAATTTTTGGCTGGACACCAAAACGATTATTGGTTGAAGACACCCGAAACACTGCCTTCAAGTATGTTGATTTTGGATACGCTGAATCGAAATGGGTAGCGGAACAATTAATATGGCAATCAGAAAAGTTGGGCATACCAATTCAAATTTACCGCCCCGCCATGGTCACTGCCTCATCTGAAAATCAATACACCGATAAAGACATCGTTGCACGAACGCTGGTGTATTTATTAAATCACCAGGTAGCAATCGATATCCCGAATCAAATCAGTTTTATGCCAGTAGATCAAACTGCTGAAGACATTATTGCCATTTCACTGCAGGAACATCCCAAACACAAGGTATATCATCTGGCCGCTGAATACGCGAATTTACCCATGATCTGTCGTTATTTCTCCGAGCACTATCATTATACATTTAACTATATGTCCTTATCTGAATTTAACAATCACTTGCAGCAACATGCTACCGAGAAGGATTTAATTTATCCTCTGGTGTCGTTTTTTAACACGCATTATAAGAAAATCGAAAAAATGAATAAAAAGCGTTATTGCAGGAACAATTATCTGGAGGCAAAAAAATTGTTTCAAGGTGAACAATCCACTGCTCAGTTTCATGAAACTTTGGATTTCATTATGCGCTACCTGCAGAACAATCAATTGATTCATCCTGCATCGAAGACGCCTTTAATCAATAAGAAACCTGCTGGCAAAAAAATCGATTAACAAGAACCATTGAAGTGCAGGAAACTGTCGACAACCAAAGCTGATTTGCGGTATAATCCGTACAATTTTTTTACAGATAGAATTTTATGAATCATAAAGTAGGGTTTGTCAGTTTAGGGTGTCCTAAAGCCTTGGTCGATTCGGAACGAATCATCACTCAATTACGTGCACAAGGTTATGAACTGGTTTCCAGTTATCAGGATGCGGGTGTAGTTGTCATTAATACCTGCGGCTTCATTGACAGTGCCGTTAAAGAATCTCTGGATACAGTAAAGGAAGCCATGGCAGAAAATGGTCGGGTTATCGTAACCGGTTGTCTTGGAGCCAAAGCCGACATCATTAAGGAAGCGTGTCCTGATGTGCTTCATATCAGTGGAGCTCACGCCTATGAAGAAGTAGTAAATGCAGTGCATCAACATTTACCACCTCCAAAGGATCCCTTTACTCAGCTTGTTCCACCACAAGGAATTAAATTAACACCCCGTCATTATGCCTATTTGAAAATTTCTGAAGGCTGCAACCAAAAATGCACCTTCTGCATTATTCCTACCATGCGCGGCAAATTACAAAGTTACCCTTTGACCCAAGTGTTAACAGAAGCTAAAAAACTGAAAGAAGCTGGAGTAAACGAAATTCTGGTCATCTCTCAGGACACTAGCGCGTATGGAGTTGACACTCGTTATCAGCCCATTGAATGGCAAGGAAAAACTGTTAATACCCGTTTCTATGATTTGTGTGAACAATTGGGTGAGTTGGGTATTTGGGTTCGTTTACATTATGTGTACCCTTATCCTCACGTCGATGAGATCATTCCTTTAATGCGAGATGGCTTAATCCTTCCTTATCTGGATATCCCCTTACAACATGCTAACTCTCGTATTTTAAAAGCAATGAAAAGACCTGCCAGTAGTGAAAATACCTTATTACGGATTGCATCATGGAGAGAAGTCTGTCCCGATATTACCTTGCGTTCGACCTTTATCGTCGGCTTTCCAGGTGAAACAGAAGAAGAATTTTCCGAACTATTGAGCTTCCTTGAAGCAGCTCAGCTAGACCGCGTAGGTTGTTTCAAATACTCGCCAGTCGAAGGAGCCAAAGCGAATGATTTGGCAGATCCCGTTCCTGAAGAAATTAAAGAAGACCGCTACCATCGCTTCATGCAATTACAAGCAGAAATCAGCAGAAATAAATTGGAAAACAAAATTGGCAGTACTCAAACCGTTCTTATTGATGAAATAACAGCGGATCAGGTTGTTGCACGAAGCAAGGCAGATGCACCTGAAATTGACGGGCTGGTTTATCTTCCACCAACCGCACATCTTAAAGTAGGTGATTTTGTTGAAGTCACTATTGTCGATAGTGACGATTACGATCTGTATGCTGAAGTGAAGTAATAAATTACAAAACCTGGGGTTGTTGGCAAGTTGGAGTTTAACCAACCACAACCTGTTCCTGAATGCCCCTCTGGTTTATCAGTTATCCTCGCGAAAGCGAGGAATTATAAAGTTCCTTACAAACAGCCAACACCGCTTTATTTCTCTCGTCACTGTACTCAATTCCAGGCTGAAGTATTTTTTGATGCAGGAGATGGTGATCATGTCGATAAGCATCCTTTAAAACAGTCAATTGCTCTTTTGTTACCACATGAATTAGAAATAACTGTTCCAGTTGACTCAAAGTATGAGTGTATCGCGCGAATCGCAGGTCACCGGTCTTGAGCACTAAAAACTGAATTAAAAACTCTAAATCCAACAAACCTCCGGGAGCATGTTTGATTGGGTCAAGATCCTGAAGTTGATCAATTTTAGCCCTCATGGCCAATACCTCATCTAGCAAAAAAGACGTTTCTCGAGATAACCCTAAAATCACTTTTTTTAATCGCATAAAATCCTGCTTTATTTTGCGATTGCCAGCCACTATGCGTGCTCTTGATAATGCTTGATGTTCCCAAGTCCATGCTTGTGCTTTTTGATATTCAACAAAAGCATCAATGGTACTTACCAATAAACCAGCTGAGCCCGAAGGTCTAAGGCGCGTATCAACGGAATACAAAATACCCGATTGCGTTCGGGTTGTTAACATGTGTAATATTTTTTGGGTCAATCGAGTAATTAAAGCCTCTTCCTCAGGTTTAGCCATATGAAGAAATACCAAATCCAGATCAGATGAATAATTCATTTCCCGGCTGCCTAATTTTCCATAAGCAATAATGGCAAAAGACGATTTTATTTGGGACATCTCCGGATGACGGAGACTTAATTGTTGACAAGCAATATTCATCACCTGAGTAACGATTACTTCAGCGACATCAGCCAGATACTTGCCAATCCTGATTGCATTCGTTGAACCATTAAGCTCGGCACGAGCAGCCAATAACCAATGAGTGAGCTTAAATTGCCGTAAAATTTCTTCTTGAAGCTCAATATCCTCTGCGTGAGACAATTTCTCAGTGATGATTGACTCTAATTCTTGTCGAGATTCTGGACGCCAGTGTTCCTCGTGATCTAACAAAACCTCTAACAAAAACGGCTGATTTACAAATAAAGAAGTAATAAATGGGCTGTTAGCTAGCCAAAACAACAACTCTCGTAATGCCATTGGGTTTTCGGTCAATAAAGCCAGATAAGCACTGCGACCTACAATATGTTCCAGTAAATGCATTACCTGTAATAATACTTCATCCGTATTGGTAAAATGAGTCAGCTCGGACAACAACATCACCATAAATCGATCCAGCCTGATCCGCGCCCCCTGAGATAACCTTCTACAACGTGGGCCATGTCGGAATGCATGAATCATTTGATAACAATGTGGCGCGTTTTCAAAACCCAAACTGGTCAACAGGTTAATTGCCATACTCTGTTCTACGTGTCCCTGCCACAGACTGGATAACTGATTGGCCAACACTCGTTTCTCATCTTCATAATCATCTACTTTTCCCAAAACAGAATGAAAAGAATTAGAAATAATGCGTTGATATTGTTGTAATTTGGCTAATAAATCATCCCATTGAGCAAATCCCATAGCCAATATTATCTGTGCCTGTTTTATCGGCTCATCAGGCAACGAATGAGTCTGCTGATCCCCAAGGCTTTGTAATACATTTTCCAGTTTTCTTAAAAAAAGATAAGCTTGTCTTAGTGCTTCACTACGCGGCAGCAGTTTTTCCTGTTTCAATACATCAAGTGCCGACATCGTATTTTGAACCTGTAAACGAGGTAATCGTCCGCCACGAATCAATTGAAAATTCTGAATGATAAACTCAACTTCTCTAATGCCTCCTTGTCCCCTCTTAATGTCATCAAGTCGCGGATTAAGCTGTACCTCTCGCTCAATCATTGATTTCATACTGCGCAAAGATTCAATAACACTGAAATCTACATATCGTCTGTACACAAAAGGGATAATTAATCGTTCATACCAGGGAACAGGCTCATTAAGCGATTCCGTGATCACTCGAGCTTTCACCATAGCATACCGCTCCCAGTCCCTGCCCTGCTCCTGATAATAGGTTTCCATTGCGGCAAGACTTGAAACCAAAGGCCCACTATCCCCATTGGGGCGAAGTCTTAAATCCACCCTGAATACAAATCCATCTGGGGTGACGTTTTGCAAAATTTGAATAAACTGCTGTACCAACTTGCTAAAAAACTGCTGATTGGTTATGGCCTCTTCACCATCAGTTGAACCCGCTTCACCAAAAGCAAAAATCAAATCGATATCCGAGGAGTAATTCAGTTCCCTACCACCGAGTTTTCCCATAGCCAGCGCATATAAAAGAACTTCATCACCCAGCTCATTCCGAGGCGTACCATAGCGCAACGACAATGAGTGTCTGCAATAGCGCAAAGCATGAATAATAATTGCATCAGCACAATCAGACCAGGATCGCAATACATCTTCGGTATTGGCGATTCCAGCAAGTTCTAGCAGTAGTAACCGTAAAAAATGAGTGTTTCGAAACTGACGCAAATCTCTCAAATAAAGAGGCTGAGCTGACTCTATATTGCATTGATTAACGGCATTAAAATAGTCCTGCCGAAGTAACAAACAACTGCAATCATCCTCCTGTAATAAACGCTCCAGCACGCTAATTTGTCGGCAGGAATAATCACTGATTAAAAGCAATTGTTCTACATGTTCTTTTAATGGATGCTCAAGATTCGATAGATGTTTTTCAATAAACCATGCTTTTGAGGCGAGAAGTTCGGAGAATAGAACGTGCTGTGTCATAGGCAAATCTGAAATCATGATTAGGATATAGCTTCAAGACTACCTTATGACCTGGTGGCATTACAACATATTGTCCTTGACCTCCCACGGTTGTCCCATTAAAAATGTGAGGTCTTTCCGAGCGTAGCGAGGAATCTCCTGCAAATTGGCACAATCTGAATTAATGCATTAATTATCATTACCTTTTAAACTCTTTTTTTTACAAGGAATTTAATGATGTCATCAGAAGATGTACCTGGATTTTTATATCCTTTCGACACGCTAAAGAAATTTAAGGATATGAGCATTAGGCGCCTGCAGAAAAAGGCTGGCAGGGGAGACTCAACTCTTGATATGATTTTAATGGCCGCATTTTAATGGGATCGTGCAACCTTGCAGGAGATTCCTCGCTACGCTCGGAAAGACGTCATATTTTTAATGGGACAGCCGTGCTTGACCTCCCTCAAAAATTAATAAAGACCTCGATTGAATCAATCACCTTGCTTTCGGATTTTATTTCCTCAGAAAACTGGCAGAAATCCAAAATTACTGTTCCAGTTCAGCATATTCTCGCTATACTCTATATACAGATCTTATCTAAAAGTGAAAACCCAACTATGAACTTATTACGTTGCATCCTGGTGAGTACTCTAATATTTTTGATGTCTCCATTACACGCAGTAGGAGAACCACTCAATGTCGGTATAGACAGCTTTACCCCCCCTTTTGTTATGCAAGGTTCCAATAAGGGTTACTACGGTTTTGATATTGATATGATCAGCGCCCTATGCAAAATCATGCAACGCACCTGTACTTTTGTACCGATGAAGTTTGAAAAGTTATTGGCTGCTGTTGAAGATCAAACAGTTGATATAGCCGTCAGTTCAATAACAATTACTGCCGAACGCTCAAAAAAAGTGGGGTTCAGTAATCCTTATTTATCAAGCTACTCACGATTTCTTACGAACCAAACCCATGAAGGTCAGCAAACATTCAGTCTGCAATTATTAAAAGATAAAAAAATTGGCGTTGTAGTGGCTACTGTGTTTAAAGACCAAATCAATGATATGGGCATCATTAATCCTACGGTTATAGAATATCCCAATACCGAAGTAATGCTTGAAGATTTAAGAAAAGGCGACGTAGATTATGTCCTCTTTGATAATCCTACAGCATTGTACTGGGCAGCCAACTCATCCGGCGCGTTTACAGTAATAGGTCAACCCTTTGTCTACGGTTATGGGCTTGGTATAGCCGTGAATCAAGAAGAAAACTATTTACTGCCATCAATCAATCAGGCCTTGCAACAGTATGAGCAATCGAATGAATTTCAATTATCTTATAAGAGATATTTAGCTGAGTTTTAAAAACATTGCCTTTTAAATGCCATTCTCAAGGAACATTACTGAGAATGGCTGCAGTCAGGCTTTTATCCAATTCAATAAGTCAAGGCAACCTGGATTATATTGCCCATACCTAAATGGCTAAACACCCTAAAATTAGTGGACGGTCTGGCCCTGTGTAATGCAACGGCTGATCACCTGTCGAGTAACGAAATCACCCTGACTGGCACCGTACATCGATGAAAAATGTTTGGCTAATATAACCACCCAACCCGATAAACGAAAATTCATTCTCTTTTCGATTTGATCCACTACTATTTCAAAAAGCCCCAATGAATCGCTCTCGCGATCATTAGCATACTCTTCCATAATCACACGAGCAGTTTGCAAATCTCTGTCTCTGGTAGGCCAATTTTGACTCATAAAACACTCCCTAAAAACATGAGTTGAATCACAATAATTTCCACTAGATGGGGGTAACTTTAAAAATTACAAGGGCAGAAATCATAGATTATTATGCCATAACTTGAACAAATACTCAATACTCAGTTCAAAAATTGAACCAATCACTTCCAGTATTGACTCATCTTATTCCTGGAATCAGAGCGTGTATCTGGAATGTTATTCGCAGACAGCATATGATATACACATATTATCTTTATTGAAATAACATAATGAGCTACCAAATTTTACCCTCCCTCTTATCTGCTGACATGACTCGAATTGGGGAGGAGGTAGAGTCAGTGATGAATGCTGGAGCTGACTACATTCATTTTGACGTCATGGACAATCATTATGTACCCAACCTAACCTTTGGCCCTACTTTTTGCGAAGCCTTAGTAAAACGTTTTCCCAATCTTCCTATTGACGTACACCTGATGGCAACTCCCGTAGACGCACTGATTGAGTCATTTGCCAAAGCGGGAGCCCGAAGGATTAGCATCCATCCTGATGCAACAATCCATTTGGATCGCAGCATCCAATTAATTAAAAGTCTGGGTTGTGAAGCGGGGTTGGTGCTTAATCCTGCAACAGCCATTGATCATCTTACCTGGATTGCACATCATCTTGATTTTGTCCTCGTCATGACGGTGAACCCTGGTTTTGGTGGACAAAAATTGATTCCCGAAGTGATTAGTAAAATCACCCAGATACATCAGCTTTATCCTCAACTTGATCTGTGTGTCGATGGTGGAGTGACTACACAAAATATTGCTGTTCTGGCACGCGCTGGAGCAAACCAGTTTGTTGCCGGTTCTGCTATATTCAATAGCACCAGTTATCATGAAACCATAAAAAATATGCGTGAGGCATTAGCAAACATTTAAATTGTAGCTGCTTTTTTCTTTCAGGTTTTGCAAGAGGAACTATGAACAAAATTATTGGGCTGTTGTGTGGACTGATTTGGACTTTCTCTGCTTGTGCTTTATCGGGCCAAGCTTACATGGATAGATTTAACACCTTTATGGCCTGGTACCAGAATCTCCCCATTAATCCACCACCTGAATTCCTTGAGTTCGTAAAAGGTACAACCCCTCTATCCAATAAATTACGTGATAAATGGCTTTATGAATTAGCTCGTACCAAAGATTGGGCAACTTATGTGAGCTATTACCAACCCACTAACGACATCAATCTGCAGTGTTATGATCAAATCGCAAAATTTAATTTAGGAATGGAAAAGCAAGCCTTACACGAATCGACTCCTATCTGGTTAACGGGTGATTCACGTCCTGCTGCCTGCAATACTTTATTTGACTTGATGCTGAAAAATGATAATTTCGATCAAAATCTGATTACGCAGCGCATCACGCTTGCTCTTGATAAACGAAACATTCAACTGGCACGTTATCTTTTAAAACAGTATAAAATACCTCAAATTGCGGAAGTGCAATCATTAACTGATGTTCACCAAAATCCAGCAAATATAAACAAACTATCCCCTGGCGAAATCAATGCCCAATTGTATCTCTATGGTTTAAAACGTATGGTGTCCATTAACATGGATAAAGCCATAACCCTATGGCAAAAGGCAAAAACCAATAAACTGTTAAATGAATCCCAAAAACAGGCATTTTTAGCTCATGTAGCCCTCTATAAAGCGATGCGAAACCATGAAGACGCAATGGAATGGTTTGCAAAAGTCAAACCCGAATATTACAACGATGTACTGGTGGATTGGCAGATCCGTTTTGCATTAAAAAATCAGGACTGGGAACATGTTGCGAAATTTATCAACAGCTCTAAAAATAAAGACACACCATGCTGGCAATATTGGCTTGCTCGCTCCCTAGAGGCTCAGGGAAACACAACAGATGCAAAGGCAATTTATGAAACTCTGGCTAAAAGCAGACAATACTACGGTTTTCTGGCCAGTATACGCTTAAAGAAAACTCCTAATTTTGAAAATGAAAAAGCAACGACTAGTTTAACGGCCTTAAAGCCCTATCAACCCATTATCGATCAAATTAAATCACTGTACCTTTCGAAACAAACTGTTGAAGCAAGCAGATTACTGAATGATTTCATTAGCGAGCTGCCCAAAAACGAGGCCAGTGCTTTGGTGTATTGGGTTGACAGTGAACTGGGATGGCACGGTAAATCAGTCTATTTAAGTAACAATGATACGCTTAATAACCAACTAAGCTTAAGATTCCCCCTCGCTTATAAATCCACGGTTAAATCCTATGCAAATCAGTATTCAATTCCTCCTGAATTTGTCTATGCCATCATTCGTCAGGAAAGTGGATTCAGAGAAGATGTAGTCTCAACCGCAGGAGCCAGGGGTTTAATGCAAGTTATGCCTCAAACTGCCAGTTTGGTCTCTAAAATGAGTAAAATTCAATACAACGATCAAAAACAATTGTTCCTGTCGAACAAAAACATCAATATTGGCATCGCATATCTTCAACAGCTGACCAAACGCTTTAGCAATCATCCCGTGCTTGTAGCCGCAGCATATAATGCAGGACCAAGGCAAGTTGTGTATTGGCTAAAAAATCATCCTCCTAAAGAGATCGATGTATGGATAGAAACCCTGCCCTGGCAGGAAACACGAAATTATTTAAAGAACGTCATGGCATTTTATGTTGTTTATCAATACAGGCTCAATCAGAAACCCGATTTAAATAAAATTTTAGCGCCATTATAAATATTTTAGCCTGGCTATCCTGGATCCGCGGTCAAAGCCGCGGAAATTCAAAATGAAGAGTGTCATCTCGGAAAATACGAATTCCCGCAGCGTAGACCGTGGGATCCATGATGGTGACATTCAAGTATTAGATCCCGCGGTCTTCGCCGCGGGAATTCGGATTAGATTTATTTAACGGCAGCCACCTGATACTGAGACATAGTTGCTCCAATGTTTTAGCGCTGTCACCTGGGATTTTACGATCAAAGCCGCGAAAATTCGAAATGTAGAGTGTCATCACAGCAAATCCGAATTCCCGCGGCGTAGACCGCGGGATCCATTGATTTAACGCCCCCCCCCTTCTGGATACCAAGGCAAAAGCGCTGTAAATTCACAGTACAGGATTGGAATAACCCACTTAATTTACTCATCCTTAATCACTAAATAAATCAATACGGACAGAATCATAATAAATATATGAAATGCAGTTGTTATTGCGTTATTAAGCATGGGAGACATCCACATGCCAAACCATTCGCCACCAATGGACATAAACAGAACCTGCCAGGTTAAAAATCCTAAAGTTAAACCGGCTACGGACATACTTTTTGCCTGATTAAATACAGAAGCTTCCTTTTTTCTGGCTCGGAACAACTTCCAGGCTCCCAGAGCGCAGAGAAGGGTTGTTAATGTCTCCATGCTGATAATACCAATATAAGCGGCATGCTGAAGCTCAGGGTTTGTAATGGCTCTGTAGGTGATTTTCGAACCAGGAAATACGTCCGTCATTGATAATGCCTTCTCTACAGCAGGAAGATTTGAAGCATAATCAGTGATGTTGCCAAAAGCTGTTAACAAACAATAAAAAGAAACCGCTGCTACAAGTACAATTTTTGATAGCCGTATCATCATTCCTTCCTTTTGAGCTAATCAATAATTCAAATGACTTAAACTATACAGCCTTCAATTGAAATTACCAACAGTAGCAGGCTCAAAGGTTTCACTTAAGAAAACGAGTTAAAACAAATTATACTGTATTTTTTTATCATTTTTTTTCACTTGTGGCGTTGAATTTAATCCTGCGCAATCGCAGCGCATTACCAATTACTGAAACTGAGCTTAATGACATAGCAGCCGCAGCGATAACCGGGCTTAAAAGTAATCCGGTCATAGGATACAAAAGTCCAGCAGCTACAGGGACTCCAAGCCCGTTATAAATGAAGGCAAAGAATAAATTCTGTCGAATATTTCGCATGGTTGCAACCGACAAACGGCGGGCTTTAAGAATACCCTCTAGATCACCATGTAATAAAGTAATGCCTGCACTTTCAATCGCAACATCGGTTCCGGTTCCCATTGCGATGCCAATATCCGCCTCAGCAAGTGCTGGTGCATCATTGACTCCATCTCCAGCCATAGCCACCAAAAAACCTTTGTTTTTTAATTCACGCACCTGTCTGCTCTTGTCTTCCGGCATGACTTCTGCGATCACATTCTTAATACCCAGAGAGTTTGCCACACTCAAAGCTGTTTTTTTGCTGTCACCAGTCAACATGTACAGTTCAATCCCGCTTTGATGTAATTCATTCATTACCGCTAGAGTATTTGATTTTATAGGATCTTTAATGATTAAAATTGAGGTCAGTGTTCTGTTAATGGCTAAAAATACTGCCGTTGCCCCTTCCGCTCGCTCTTCATCTGCAATTCGAATAAGCTCCGGAGTAATTTCGATACCAGATTCACGCATAAAACGAAGAGTGCCTAGGATCATTTGGTGGCTTCCCACTCTTCCGGTAACCCCTTTCCCAGGCAAAGCGTTAAACTCTTCTACAGGAGCAAAAGAGAGTTTCTGTTCTATTGCTGCTTTAACAACCGCCTGAGCCAGCGGATGCTCGCTCTGATGCTCCAGGGAAGCCGCCATTGCCAGTATTTCTTGCTCATTGAATGAGCCGATGCTCACTATGCGAGTCAATGCTGGACGCCCTTCCGTCAATGTTCCGGTTTTGTCCACAACCAACACATTAACTTTCTCCATCTGTTCTAATGCCTGGGCATTTTTGATCAAAATACCTTCCCGTGCACCTTGCCCTACACCAATCATAATTGACATCGGTGTTGCCAGACCTAAGGCACAAGGACATGCGATAATAAGAACCGATACAGCCGCAATCAACCCATAACCGGATGAAGGCTGTGGCCCCACCAGTGTCCATATGATAAATGTCAATAAGGCTGTTAGAATGACAATTGGCACAAACCATCCTGAAACTTTGTCTGCGAGACGAGCTATAGGTGCCCGACTACGTTGTGCCTCACTTACCATCTGCACAATACGTGAAAGCACAGTTTCACTTCCTACATGTGACGCTTTCATCACAAAACTACCCGTTTGGTTTATCGTAGCACCTATTATTTTTGCTCCGATTTCTTTACTCACTGGCATAGACTCACCCGTGATCGTTGATTCATCGACGTAGCTTTTTCCCTCTATCAAAATCCCATCGACGGGTACTTTTTCGCCAGGGCGAACACGCAGCAGATCACCAGCCTGAACTTGTTCCAGAGGAACCTCTTCTTCATTGCCCTCTGCTCCAATACGATGGGCTGTGTCTGGCGCTAAACTCAACAAGGCGCGAATTGCACTTCCAGTTTGCTCACGAGCTTTTAACTCAAGAACCTGTCCCAATAAAACCAAGGTTGTAATGACTGCCGCAGCTTCAAAATAAACAGCAACCTGCCCATTGACCGATTGAAATGCGGCTGGAAATAAACCAGGCACCAGGGTTGCGACCAGACTGTAAATCCAGGACACACCAATACCCATAGCAATTAAAGTAAACATATTCAATTGCCTGGTTTTAAGGGAGTGCAGTCCTCGTTGAAAAAAAGGCCAACCACACCATAAAACTACTGGAGTTGCCAGGATAAGTTGTAACCAGGAAGAAAAACCTCCAGCAATGCTATGGGTTAATAAATGTCCGCTCATCTCTAATAGAAACAAGGGTAAAGTCAAAATGAGAGCTACTCCAAAACGGCGCCTCATATCCAGATACTCTGAACTGGCCTCTTCTTCAATACTCAATGCTTCTGGCTCCAGAGCCATACCACATATTGGGCAATTACCCGGCCGGTTTTGACGAACCTCTGGATGCATTGGACAAATATAATAACCACCTGGCTTTATTTTCTCTGCATCTTTCGGTACTTTATGCTTATGACAACATGAAGCAGATTCCGCTGTGTCGTGATGATGTCCGGTATGATGATGATTCATAGTACACCTATTCGTATTTTTTCAATAATCCAATGATTTCATTCAATTTTTTATCACGCATTACCCCATCACTTAGTGTGGCAATATGCCCCAGGCATCCTTTAATGTGGGTATCCAAAACACTTAACTCTATGGATTTCAAAGCACTTCGCGCTGCTCGAATTTGAGTTAAGATGTCGATGCAATAACGTTTCTCTTCAATCATGCGTTTAATACCTTCAAGTTGACCAATTGCACGATTTAAGCGATGTAATTCTTTTTCATGAGTTGAGTGATTATTCATTTTTTCTCCTATACCCCTATAGGTATATACCCCGTATGGGTATATGTCAATTAATTCACATGAATTATTTTTAATAAAAATTGAAAAATAAGATTAAATCAGAGAGTTAAAAAAGTTATTCATTGATTGAACGATGAATAGGCGGATGAAATTTATTCCATGAGTCCGATCAGAAAGCAATTCCAGATAAGTGGGTTCTAGGCATTGTTAAGTGATTTTTTTTAACATAAGATGATTTTGAAATGGTATGCATGTTCAGTAATTAATAGTTAAAGGAATAATTATGTCTGCATCAGCTTCTGTTATCAAAAAAAAAATTCTTCACGATAAACTGATACTCATTATCAATAGGGAATTCATTCAACTTGATGAAATAGACCAGATTGTCCAGGAAGAACTGCACTATTATGGATCCAACCCCGACATGGTCTCATACGAATTGGATTTATTAACTCATTTGGGGCATTTAGTCAGTTTTATAAGACAAAGACAATTTACTAATCCCCT
Source organism: Legionella sp. km535 (assembly GCF_003990085.1). Lineage (NCBI taxonomy): Bacteria > Pseudomonadati > Pseudomonadota > Gammaproteobacteria > Legionellales > Legionellaceae > Legionella > Legionella sp. km535. Next base: position 215,214 of record NZ_RZGU01000002.1, read on the forward strand.
ATGGGCACTGCACATATTCCTTGATAAAAATACCCGACCAGAAACGAATAAAGCCTTAATCAGCGCCATCTTGATGACTCAGGAAAAAGACGACAAATCATATGAAGTTATTTGTCGTCTGGCACAGGAAAATAAACTGGAATACTATACCAATATCAGCATGGTTCCCCCTGTTCGCATTTATCGAAGATCTGAACATGATGAATATGATGAATATGATGAATATACGGAATGGTATTTCCTGTTTGAACTGTTCAGTTTAACACGAATTGCTCCACCCGAATTAATTCCCATTATTGCGGATTGGCTCATCGAAACAACCCCCTCCATCATGCATTTTAGTGCCATTATCAACTTTCTTAACACAATGAGAGGAACTCTGGTAGTTCATCAGAAGATCTTCAAAGAGCTTATGTCCTGTTTTCATAGCACAGCACAAATCGAAACGCTTGAATCCGTATTTAAATTTCTTCTGAAACATGATTTATTACACGAAAAGGTATTACAACTGGTTATCTCACGATTAGAACATATAAATTCGATCAGGACTTTTTTTACTGTATATCACCTGGAGCTACAGCAAAACCACACACAGTTGAGCATATTGGAGTTTTTGCCACTTTATTGTCAGCTAACCCAAGTTTCCGCAGAAAGCTACGATGATAAAATTTCATCAAATACCCCCTTACATCTGAGTGTCATTGAGCGCAACAGGGCAAATCTGGAAACATCCCTTAGCTTGGCCAATCACAAGTTACTCATTCGCGCATCTTATGAAAATACCGCTTTGTTATTAGCTTGCAAGTTAGGAGACAGAGCAGCAGCCAGGCTGATTTTAGCAAAAATGAGGGAACTGGATTGTGATGTCAATCAACAAGACAGCCATGGGATGTCCGCCCTCCATTGGGCCTGTTTCTATCATTTTGATGATTTAATTGAGGAACTAAGGGTTGCCGGGGCAAATGATCAATTAAAAAATACTGACGGGAAAGATTGTTTCTTTTTTTACCACCACCGGTTCACCCTGAGAGACTTTAAAAGAAATGGCAGGGAAATTATTGATGGTGAGGTTAAATTAGAGAACCCAGGGCTAACTGATCTCTGTTTCCATATGGAAAAAATTGCTCTCAATCTTAATTTAACGACGCCCGATGAACTGATGACTTTATATCGTAGCGATGAATTAGCTCAAATTCGATCTGCCAGCCGATTTCAATTGTTTTTTTTAGCATTTCGCACCAGGTTAGTCGATTGGCTAGAGAAACAACATGGTTCCGAAGCTCAGGCAACACTGTCGTTAACGGGGCCCAGCTAGAACACCATACCGGCTTAAAAAGTACTGATTATGAAGTCAAACGGTTGATAAAGCATGAACTACCCTAATTTGGGAGAAGCCGGTTTGTTGTCGTCCCATTGAGTATTTCGGGTAAATCGCGACAATATGTGATTGGAACGCTCAACTGCTTCATGTAAGGCATCAGTAGAACTGATTAACCCTGCAAACATGGCTTCTAATACCTCATCATTAATACCACGTATCTGATTTTGTGGACCGGTATGTTTTAACGCTCCAGCCTGAACATTATCTTCCAAATCAGACCGGGCAATCAATAATGCGGGATGACGGCTTGATTCGACAATTTCACTGTAACGCCCTTTTAAGCCTATGGGCAAATATCCGGTATGTTCATGCCAACGCTTTTGAATTTCCGGTTTTGCAATAAATTTAAAAAACAGAGCGATACCCTTGTAATTCACTTCATTTTGCCCCGCTACAGCCCATAAAGCAGCGCCACCAGCAACATTGGCATGCCTGACTTTGCTGGCCTGAGTATCCAGAGGCATTGCTGCTACACCCAATTGAAACGGAACCAACGCGGACAAACTGTTATAAGCGCCAGATGATTGGCTGAATAAAGGACAAACGCTACTGGTAAACAGAATAGTCGCATCATCCACTCGTCCCCCATATCGGAAATAACGCAAATTATGCCAGCGTTTTAAACGTTCAAAATGCCGTGCCAGTTGAGGCGTTTCGAAAACGGCCCGGACTGGATTGGTAGCTGTAATAGGCAAACCATGAATTGCCAGATAAGACTCAAACAGGATCCACCCTGGATATGCAGTAGTATAAGTGCAATGATAACCGGCTTTTTTAATTTTCTCGGCCAGTACTTCCATCTCATCCCAGGTTCGCGGAAAATTAGCCTTGGTGTAGCCAACGTTTGCCAATACATCCTGATTGTAATACAAAACAGGAGCTGAAAGATTAAAAGGCATAGCCATCAACTGACCATCCCTGCTGTAAAATTCACGTACCGATTGAATAAAATCCTCTTCAGGCAAGCTCATACCCTGTTCTTGCATCATCGCTTCTACAGGTTTGATGACTCCTTTCGGAGACAACATAATTGCAGTGCCAACTTCGAAGATCTGGACTATGGACGGAGCCTGACGCGCCCTGAATGCAGCAGCAAAACTGGTCAACGTCTCGATATAATCTCCTTTATAGACGGGTTTGATACTGTATTCTTTTTGACTGTTGTTAAATTCCTCAGCAAGCAAACGTACTTCATCACCCAAATGACCTGCCATGCCATGCCACAGCACCAGCTCAACAGGTTTTGCCTGTGCTACCACAGCTGTCAATATTGCCAAAAGGAATGAGAATAGACCTTTCATGTTAATAAGTCTGGATAATCGCTAAAGACAGCATCAACACCCCAATTAAATAATTTGTTTGCCTGACGTTTTCGATTCACCGTATAAGCGCACACGATGTACCCTTCATCTTTTACTTCTTTAACACGATCCGCAGTTAATATTTTTCGATTAAAATGAACCGAAAAACACTCGAGTTGTTTGGCTTTCTGCAGCCATTGCTCATCCCACTCGTGAAGCAATAAACCTAAAGGCATCTCAGGAGCAATCGTTCTGCATAAAAGTAACGCCTCCCAATCAAAGCTGGAAACCAAAGGCAAATCCTTTCCTTGAGGCCAATGACGGTGGATGTGACTCAACACAGCCACTGCCGTTTGTTCGGCTGTTCCAGGATAAGGTTTAATTTCTATATTGGCCTGAACATCAGAAAAAGACAACCATTTTAAAGCATCTCTGAAATGAGGAATTTTCTCGCCTTTAAACTGTTTGGAGAACCAGGAACCAGCATCCAGACTTTGCAAATAGGCCGACTCCACCTGCCCGACTTCACCTCGTCCGTTGGTTGTTCTTTTTAAATTATCATCATGAATCAGAAAAGGCTCACCATCAGCACTGCACATCACATCAAACTCAATGAAACGACAGCCCAAAGACAGTGCCTTATCAAAAGAAGCAAGAGTATTCTCAGGAGCATAAGCACATGCTCCACGATGACCAATGACCCTTTCTACAACCAACAATTTAATTCCCCTGCTTACGGTTTGAAGCCGCTTCAACATAGGCAGTCAACACCAACTCATTACTCACCGTTAAGGGTGCTGGAGCTGCAGCTGCCATGACGACTGCATTCATTTCTTTTGCCTGATAAGCTCTTGGTTGAGGAGGAATGTTATCGCCTTCTAAAAACACCAGGTTACTCAGACTGTAATTTTGAGTAGGATAAGCTTTATTCATTCGAGCAATTTCTTCATTAACCTGCTGATATAATTTTTCACGCACTTTGGCCCGAACGGCCTGAGTTTCTTCCAGGCTGGGTTTGAATTCGACACCGCTTATTTCATATTTGGCCCCAGGCATACTGACCGACTTGGCATTGTGATAAATATCCGTTAAAGCAGATTGATCCACTCTCGCCTGAGCCTGCACAAAAAGTTTTTCCAACCCGGAGCTGTCCTGAGAGCGATCAAATTCAACCAAATGCCAATCACCCTTGGCAATTTTATTCAGACTGTCCATAATGTCAGCGCGAGCCTTCACCAAATCAGCACTACTCAATGTCACATTAATGTTAACATTTAACAAGGCAGTTTGAGTGGTTACCCATTGTTTGGCAGAAATCTGAAACAAAACTTTATCAAGAACCAATTCAGGAACATCATCACCAGCTAATGCAATAGGGGTAAATGCCATTAAAGCAAGAATACCGGCAGCATGTTTCATGATTATCTCCATTCAGAATAAATGTTTAAAATAGTGTATACCACCAACCCCCAAGATACCAAATCATTCTCCTGTTCAAAAAGATAGCGATCCCAAAACTAATTCCTTAAATTTTAGAACAATTTTTTTCAAGGTGCCCCAAATACAATCGTTTATCCCACTTGTTGAAATCTTACCATTGATTTAATTTTCGAATAGGTCTATAACTTGTCGCAAATTATTGCAAGAGGAGCCGAATAAATGATGTCTGTTGACAATATAACAAATAACAATCAAACAATAGCAGAAGATGATTTCCTCGAGTACGCATTGTCCCATGGTTTCGGCGATCTACACTTTAAAGTCGATCCTGAAACCGGAATGAAGGCCATGATAGCCATTCACAACACGAAGCTGGGTCCTGCCTTGGGCGGATGCCGTTTTATAGAATACCCCAACACAGCAGCAGCACTGAAAGATGCCATGCGTCTGGCACGAGGCATGAGTTTTAAAGCTGCGTCAGTAAATCTCCCCCTGGGTGGTGGAAAATCGGTAATTATAAAACCTAAAGGCACATTTAACCGCGACGCATACATGCATCAATTTGGCAAATTTGTTAACGAGCTAAATGGCAGATACATTACAGCCCTGGACAGTGGAACTGTTTTAAATGATATGGACATCATTGCCCAGCATACAGATTATGTAGCCAGCCTGTCCAAACACAATGGGGATCCGTCGCCATCTACAGCTAAAGGTGTCTTACGTGGTATTCAGGCAGCGGTAGCATTTAAACTAGGTAAAGACAACCTGAAAGGACTTCATGTTGCCATTCAGGGACTGGGTCATGTAGGTTATTTACTGGCCAGGCACTTGCATGAATTAGGAGCGACGCTTACTGTTGCCGATATTTCTTCTGCAGCTGTGGAGCAAGCAGTAAATGAATTTGGCGCGAAACCCATAAGTACCGACGTCATCCATAAAGTACCCTGCGATGTATTTGCTCCATGTGCACTGGGCGCAATCATAAATGATATTACGATTCCTCAACTTCAGACGACCATTATTGCAGGCGCAGCGAACAATCAGCTGGCACACACATACCATGGTAAAAAACTGCATGAAAAGGGCATCTTGTTTGCAGCGGATTATGTCATTAACGCTGGCGGTTTAATTTTTGCCGCATCCAAATATTTGCATACTCCTGAAGACAAAGTAAATGACCAGATCGACGGCATTTATACTTCATTAACTGAAATATTTACCCGTTCAGCTAAAGATAATTTACCTGCCAGCGAAATTGCAGATACTTTAGCTCAAGAAAAACTGGCTTGATTGGGTAGTTAGATGAAACAGTTAACTCTTACCCCTGAATTGTATGAATACATGCTTGATAAATCCTTGCGTGAACACTCTGTTTTAAAAGATTTGCGCAAAGAAACATCAACTATGGAGCTGGCTAATATGCAGGTTGCACCAGAGCAGGCGCAATTCATGCAATTCCTGATCCGGCTGATCCGGGCAAAAAAAGTTCTGGAATTAGGAACCTTTACTGGTTACAGCGCGCTGGCAATGTCACTTGCCTTACCCGATGACGGACAGCTGATTACCTGCGATATAAGCGCTGAATGGACTAAAAGAGCACATCCATTTTGGCGGGCTGCCCAGCAAGATCATAAAATCAAATTACGGCTTGGTCCGGCAAAAGACACGTTATATGCCTTATTAAACGAGGGTTGGGAACACCAATTTGACTTTATATTCATTGACGCGGATAAAACCAATTATCTTAATTACTATGAGTTGGCTTTAAAATTGATTCAACCCAGAGGATTAATCGCCATAGATAATGTGTTCTGGGATGGTAATGTGATCAATCCCAATGATGTAAGCGGGCAGACAAGGGAAATTAAAAAATTGAATGAATTGATTAAAAACGATCAACGAGTTCATATTAGTTTATTAGCAATAGCTGATGGATTATTTCTGGTACAACCCGTCGAGTAGCATAATGTGACATATAGACAAGGAGAACCTGATAATGCACACAAATAATAACCCCTGCGGATTAGATGGCTTTGCCTTTTTGGAATTTTCAGGGCCAGATAAAAATAAATTACATCAACAATTTATTGATATGGGGTTCCAGCCCGTTGCAACTCATCAGGAACAGGACATTACATTATTTAAACAAGGTGATATAGAGTTTATAGTTAATGCAGCAACCCAATGCCAGGCAGCAGCTCATGCCGTAACTCACGGTGCAGGAGCCTGTGCAATGGGCTTCAAGGTTAAAGATGCCAAGGCTGCTTTTCAATACGCCATATCTCATGGGGCTACTGCATTTGAAGATTCTGCTCATGCTCATCACGGTTTACCTGCTATTGAAGCCATAGGCGGTAGCGTCATTTATTTTGTTGATGACACTCATCAACCCTTTGCCCAAAAATGGAACATAAAAAATACCGCTCCCGTTATTGGCAACGGTCTGGTTCACATCGATCATCTGACCCATAACGTCTACCGAGGTAACATGGATAAATGGGCTGCATTTTATGAATCGCTGTTTAACTTTCAGGAAATTCGTTTTTTTAATATTAAAGGAAAAATGACCGGTTTGGTCAGTAGAGCCTTGGGAAGTCCTTGTGGAAAAATCAAGATTCCATTGAACGAATCCAAGGATAATCTCTCTCAAATCGAAGAATTCCTGCATGAATATAAAGGGGAAGGCATACAGCACATCGCTTTATCTACTGATGATATCTATAAAACCGTTCATAGTTTAAGAAATCAAGGCGTTAAATTCCTTGATGTTCCGGATACCTACTATGAAATGCTCGATACACGTCTTCCCTGGCATCAAGAACCAGTAAGCCAACTGAATGCTGAAAAAATTCTCATGGATGGTGAAGTCGATCCAGAACATGGATTATTGTTGCAAATCTTTACTGAAAATATTTTTGGACCTGTATTTTTTGAGATTATTCAGCGTAAAGGAAACCAGGGATTTGGTGAAGGTAACTTCCAGGCTTTATTTGAAGCGATTGAACGAGATCAAGTCAAACGCGGAACCCTGAAAGAGTACAATTAAGAGGTCTACATGAAACTTGCCAGCTTAAAATCATCGTCTTCTCGTGATGGAGAATTATGTGTGGTCAATCAATCATTGACCACCGCAATCAAAGTCACCTCTATCGCTCCCAATTTACAGTATGCTCTTGATCATTGGACTCAGGTGGAAGCCGACCTGAAAGCCATCTATCGTCAGCTGAATGAACAATCGCTAAAAGGCTCTTTTGATTTTGAACCTCGAAACTGCACCTCCCCTCTTCCCAGAGCGTATCAATGGGCTGACGGTAGTGCCTATGTGAATCATGTAGAGTTAGTCCGAAAAGCACGAGGAGCAGAAATGCCTGCTGATTTTTGGACTAATCCTTTAATGTATCAAGGAGGTTCTGATGCCTTTATTGGCCCCAGAGACCCCGTTCTTGTAGCCAGTGAATCCTATGGCATTGATTTTGAATCCGAAATTGCCATCATCACTGATGATGTTCCCATGGGTATCGACAGCAAACAAGCACAACAACATATTAAACTCTTGATGCTGGTTAATGATGTATCCCTCCGTAATTTAATCCCTGGTGAACTGGCAAAAGGATTCGGCTTCTTTCAATCAAAACCGGCCAGCAGTTTTTCTCCAGTAGCAATTACTCCTGATGAATTAGGTTCCAGTTGGGATGGTCAGCGGGTTCATTTGCCACTTTTAAGTCATTTGAATGGTACATTATTTGGCCAACCTAATGCCGGAATTGATATGACCTTCTCCTTTCCTGATTTGATTGCGCATGCAGCTAAAACAAGAACATTAACTGCAGGTACCATTATAGGTTCTGGAACAGTATCCAATCTGGATCGCAGCAAAGGGTCTTCGTGTATCGCTGAAAAAAGAATGCTGGAAATCATTGAATCAGGCGAAGCCAAAACACCTTTCATGCGTTTTGGAGATTCCATTCGAATCGAAATGCTGGATGAACAGGGCAACAATATTTTTGGCGCAATAGACCAAACCGTTCAACGTCATCAATAGGATCCTTCATGATTTTGTATGACTATTTCCGCTCTACGGCCTGTTACAGAGTTCGCATTGCTCTGAATCTCAAAAATATTGCCTATGACAAAAAGGAAGTGCATTTAATCCATAATGATGGCGAACAGAATAAGCCAGAATATAAAGAAATAAACCCTCAAGGTCTGGTTCCCAGTCTGGAGGTTGATGGTCGCATAATCCACCAATCCTTGGCGATTATAGAATATCTGGATGAAATCCATCCTGAAATTCCGTTACTTCCTGAAGATCCACTCATGAAGGCCACTTTAAAATCGTTGGCCTTAATTGTGGCTTGCGACATGCACCCTCTTAACAATTTGAGGGTACTCAATCGCCTGAAGGAACAGTTCAAAGCCAATGAAGATCAAGTTATGGATTGGTATCATCACTGGCTAAAAACCGGATTTGATGCCTTTGAAGAGCGATTGAAACATCTGGAGCGCGTCGAACCGGTTTGCTACAGCAATAAAGTCAGTCTTGCTGACCTTTGTTTAATACCACAGGTTTATAATGCGCATCGTTTCAATTTTGCTATGGATCCTTACCCGTTAATCAATGCAATAAACGACTATTGTTTGACTATTCCGGCTTTTCAAAATGCTTCGCCAAAATAAAGCAAATAACTATGTCTTTTCAATTACTTATCTCTGAACATGACAAAAAAACAGTCATGTCCAGAGCTTACTTATACCAAAGAGATTGAATAGGTTCCGTAAATTTTAAATTGATTCAAACCTGAATCAGGGTGTATGGACAACTCATCAATAAATTCTCATCGCTTTACGGACAAGCCCTGATAGAGCTTCACAAAATCGAAGCAACTGTTGCATTAAAACCATGCTCTGCTGAATTCAACAGTCACAACCCCCTGAGGTGTTTTCTCTAACATGCTCCATACCGTCTTGCATCGCTGAAGATACCCCATTAAAACATGTTCATTACTGCAACGATAACGTATGGGCATGGCATCATAGACCTCGGTGGGTTCAATCGCCTGACAATGCTCGCCATTTGTCAATTCAATAGCCCAGGGAAAAGTGCGCGACATATCCAGAAGAGTATGGTTCTCGTTATTTAGTGGAGCACTCACCTGGATTAACACACTGTCACTATCCCAGGGTGACTGAGGGCATAAAGCCTCCATTAGGTTGCTCCCGGCTTTGACAAAACAGGGATCATAAATTCTACCTTCAGCCTGACAACGCCATGCGTCTTCGCGAACAATTAACTGTGACTGGGAAAAGCATTCCCCGGACACTTTATTTTTGACTACAGGTGCAATTTGCTCAACCACTTCACCAAATGGTCTATACAGTTTTAATACAGTATCGCCAGCAGTAGCTAAAAAAGAACAAAAACACAGCACTACTAATAAAACTCTTTGCAACATAGTGTTCCCCCACTGATTTTATTTAGTGTATCATCACATACTAAACAAGCGGCTGTTTCGATTTTGCTAGCTTGAGCCAAAATGGCCTGATGTTCGATTATTGAAGCGCAGCATCCAAGGATAGGCACGCGAAAATCAGACCATTTTATCAACTGAGCAGGAAGGTCAACAGCCCTTTAAATGCCTTTATCGATTTTGGAGTACATAATGACAGAAGTCTTTACTATAAAACAATGTCTGGATGGTGAAATCAGCGTTGATGAAACCGTTACTGTAAGAGGCTGGGTAAAAACCCGGCGGGATTCTAAAGTGGGTTTATCCTTTATCAATCTGCATGACGGCTCCTGTTTTTCTCCAATACAGTTAGTAGCTACCGACAGCTTATCCAATTACCATGAAGAAGTAATAAAACTGAACGCGGGTTGCTCCATCATTGCTACCGGTAAATTGGTTGCGTCCCAAGGTAAGGGACAGCTTTTTGAAATCCAGGCGGAGCACATTGAAGTTGCTGGCTGGGTAGAAAACCCTGACAGCTATCCCATACAGGCCAAAAGACACACCCTCGAGTTTTTGAGAGACGTAGCTCATCTACGCCCACGGACCAATACCATCAGTGCGGTAACCCGAATTCGCCATTGTTTGGCTCAAGCCATTCACCGATTTTACGATCAAAAAGGTTTTTTCTGGATTCATACTCCTATCATCACTGCCAGTGATTGTGAAGGTGCCGGTGAAATGTTTCGAGTTTCAACCCTTGATTTGTTGAATATCCCGAAAAATGATCAAGGACAAATTGATTTCACGAAGGATTTTTTTGGTAGAGAAACCTTTCTTACCGTTTCCGGTCAATTAAACCTTGAGGCTTACTGTATGGCCATGTCCAAAGTCTATACCTTTGGCCCTACGTTCCGTGCAGAAAACTCCAATACCAGCCGTCACTTAGCCGAATTCTGGATGGTCGAGCCAGAAATCGCGTTTGCAACGTTAAACGACATCTGTGATTTAAGCCAACAGATGCTGCGCTATCTATGCAAAACAGTTCTTGATGAACGCTCTGATGATATGGACTTTTTTAACCAGTTTGTCGCACCAGGTTGTATTGAGCGGTTGGAACTGATAGCAGATTCCGATTTTGAGGTAATGACCTATACTGATGCCATAAAAATTCTTGAATCCACTGACCACAAATTTGAGTTTCCAGTCAGTTGGGGGCTTGATTTACAATCAGAGCATGAACGTTTTCTGGCAGAGGTGCACTGCAAGAAACCTGTAATTATAACCAATTACCCTCAAGAGATTAAAGGCTTCTATATGAGGCTGAATGATGATGAAAAGACGGTTGCAGCTATGGATGTTTTAGCACCTGGCATCGGTGAAATTATTGGAGGAAGCCAAAGGGAAGAACGATTGGCGATTCTGGATAAACGCATGGATGAATGCAACCTGAATAAAGAACATTACCAATGGTATCGAGATCTGCGCCGTTACGGCACAGTACCTCATTCAGGATTTGGTTTGGGCTTTGAACGATTAATCAGTTACGTTACCGGTGTAGCCAATGTGCGTGATGTGATTCCATTCCCACGCACACCAGGTCATGCTGATTATTAATTCTATTTTAGGGGCGTGGCGATTTATACTCAACCTGGGTAATTTCATTATCCGGCTGGGGTTCCGATTGCTGACGCCCATCAGACTCGGAAACCTCGAGCTTTTTATTCTCAGATTGGCGCAAAACTGGGGTACCAAAGTCTATTCTATCATAAGTTTTGCTGTCTTTTTCTTTAAGAAACTTGATTAATTGGCTTTCCCGGGATTGCTCCGTAGATTGACCTTCTTCAGCTCCATCTGCCTTTCTAGTGATCAAAGGATACGAAATGGATCTGTCTCTTCTGTGAGCAAAAAATCTCAAGGGGATTTTTTGTGATACGGGGGCAGTATCTTGTTTGGTATCCTCTAATAAATCAACATTCGGTTTTTCTAATGTTCCATCAACTCGTTTAAACATCCTTATTGCTCCTTGTTATAAACTAATCCTGCACTGATAGAGTCCCTTCATGCAATATCATAATCCTGTCCATACGTTTGGCGATTTGCTGATCGTGCGTTACGATCACTAAAGCTGTTTTCATTTGCTTGTTCAGATCCAGCATTAAATCAAACACTTTAGTGGCTGTTGCCTGATCCAAATTGCCTGTAGGCTCATCTGCCAAAACACAGTGAGGCTGGTGCACCAAGGCTCTGGCAATTGCGACTCGCTGCCGCTCTCCGCCTGAAAGTTGGGCAGGTTTATGTTCCATTCTTGGCTTTAGGCCAACATGATCCAACATATCACTGGCTTTTTGCTCTGCCTGCTTGACTTGCATCCCCGCAATTAATAAAGGCATGGCAACATTTTCAAGCGCTGTGAATTCAGGTAACAAATGGTGAAACTGATAGACAAATCCTAACCGTTGATTACGCAATTGACAACGCTGTTTTTCACTAATTTTTTGCCAGTTCACATCATTAATGGAGACTGAACCGCTTGTTGGTTTATCCAAACCTCCCAGCAAGTGCAACAGAGTGCTCTTTCCAGAACCAGATGGGCCAATTATCGCGACGCTATCGCCTTTCGCTATCCTCAAATCGATTCCTTTCAACACGTCTACTCTTGAGGCCCCGTCATTATAAGATTTGACTAATTTTTGACTGTATAAAATAGAATCATTCATAATGCAAAGCCTCCGCAATCACTGTTTTTGAAGCGCGCCAGGCAGGATAAATTGTAGCAGCAAAACTCATTAATAAAGCCATAACACAGACATGCCATAAATCACTAAACAAGATTTCTGATGGTAAATAATCGACAAAATAAATACTTGAAGACAATACTTTTACGTTGAACAGGTTCTGTAAATAATTGACTATGGCAGTAGCATTTTTTGCTAATACCAAACCACCAGCCAACCCAATTCCTGTGCCAACTATTCCTACCATCATCCCTTGAACAATAAACACCCAGAGTATAGTGGATGGTGTAGCGCCTATTGTTCTTAAAATAGCAATTTCAGCCTGTTTGTCATTCACTACCATCACTAACGAAGAAACCAGATTGAATGCAGCAACTGCAATGATGAGCATTAATATAAGAAACATCATGGTTTTTTCCATTTTTACTGCTTCAAAAAATGCACCAAATTGTTGAGTCCAATTTCCTACCTGATATTCTTCACCTAATAGATTGGATAAGCGCTCTGAAAGTTCAGGAGCCTGATAAACATTATCAATCTTCATTTTAAGGCCCGTGACATCATCACCTAACTGCAACAGTTTTTGGGCATCAGCCAGGTTGATAAAGGCCAGTTTGGTATCAAAGTTAAATCCAGTACCTGCAGAAAACACACCCGCTACTGTAAATCGTTTAAAACGAGGAATCATGCCTGCCGGAGTTACTGTTGCTTGCGGAATCATGATGGTCACTTTATCTCCCATCATCACGCCAAGGGTGTCAGCAAGACCTTTACCCAAGATAATACCAAAATGCTTCAGGTTGTTCATATCTCCAGCCAGCAACTTATCATTAAGATGAGTTACTGCAATTTCTTTTTCGGGCAATACACCTGTAAGCACTATAGGTAAAACTTGCCCATCATGAGTCAACAAACCTTGACCACCAACATAAGGAGCAATCGCCTTGATCTGAGGGATGGCTTTGATTTTATTTTCCAGGGCAGGCCAATCCGTTAATTTTTCATCTGGTCCAGAGATAGTAATTTCTGGCGCCATGCCAAAAAATCGTTTATGAATTTCATGATCAAAGCCATTCATAACGGACAAGACGGTCACTAATACCATCACTCCCATGCCAATACCCAACATCGAGCTTAATGATATAAAAGAGACAAAATGATTTTTTTTTCTGGATCTGGTGTAACGTAACCCTATAAAAAGAGCTAATGGTTTATACATAATTACATTAATTTGATTTAAAGTTCTATTGTAGAGAAAAACTGAGCCAGGTGATATACCCAATTCGCAGATCCATAGGTTATTATCAAAAGCTTCTTTCCTCTACGCCAAAAACTCATCCAACCTATTGCCTTTGTGCCTAATTTTGGTGCATCCTTAATAATTCCTTAACGTAACTACCCTATAATTTCTTGATGTTAAATTGGAGTACAACCAATGCCATTTCCCAAACTCTCAGCAGTATTGAATAACTGTCCATTACATGCACTTACTCCTGAAATAAAATTGGAAGTTTTAAAATTTGGGGAAAATGAGCTCTATGACAATCAACATACAGCGGGTTATTCTATTTTAAAAGATAAATTCGCGGTGTTTTATGGATTTGATCCTGCTGAATTTACCTGGAGCACATTCGCCGGCATATTGAATTGTTATAATGCATTTGATACGCAAATCATATTAGGCCCGGTATTACGTTCGTTTATGAAAGAACACATGGCCCATGACGAACTTCTTCCCAGTCTGGCCGCAGCGAGTGACACGTCGCCTGAACTGTATATCAACAGCATGACAGAAGTACAACCTGATACCAGTCGTTACGCCAGTTTGGCTCCTGACGAAGTGTATCAATACGTCAGTAAAGAATTAGGTCTAAGTTTGATTTATCATCCTCAGGTAGGGGAAACCACTCAATTGTTAGCCTCCAATGCACTGTCCACAGTTCATATATTTCATCAAGGAGGAATAGATGGTGCGCAATTTGGTGGCCATTGGGAACGCACAGATAGAGGCTTGGAAAGTCTTGATATTCAAAACCAGGACGACACCCAACTCAATGAAATCATTCAACTTTTAGGTCAAAACATTGGAGTCAATCCTTTTGGCTTCGAATTATTAAAAAAGCATGTTCAGATTACTGCACGGACTCAGGAGAAGCACAATGAGTCAATACAATTTGAAACTGAATTTGCGGAACTACATATCGCAGTGGCTCAAATACTCAAATACCTTAATAACATTAATTCAGTTCCCAAAATTTATGCTATTCGATTATTAGGGAACGGCTTATCTGAAATTACCCGCCGATTCATTGAGGAATATGACTTTCTAGAAGTGGAACACAATCTAATATTTGAGCAATGGATAAGAGCTCTTGACGAATTTAAACCAACATTAAACGCAGAAGAACAACAATTAATCAATCGGCTTATGGCACCTGTGCCAAAATCTTTTTTTCCTGTAAACGTTGAAGCTACACTGCCTAATGAGCAAGATTCAAACAGAGAATTTGCTGAGGCATTACAGGCTATTGAGCGTTTTGAGATGGAACAACGTGAAAAAAACCTTATTGAAAGTGAGCAATTAGCGAGACGACTTCAGGATGAAGAACTTTGGGCACGCGACAAGGTAGAGCTAACTCTGCCTGCAGGCCAGCAATTAGCGCAAGATACTCAAAATGTTCATCCTGAAGACGAGATTTCAGATACCCGTGAGCAATTGGCACATATGCTGGCAACAGGGCAAATTGCACTCGGACAGGATGATGAAGAACAACGAACAAACAGTGATAAGCCTCTATCAATGAAAATACTGTTAGCGCAACAAGAGTTTCAAAAACATCTCGATTCGCTTAAAAACAAAATGGATGATCTTGCCAAACGCCGAAATGAACACATTTCCAACCTTGAAAAATTTGACGCATTGGACAAAGCCTGGAACGCAGCAAATGACCTCCATATGAACATAGCAATAGCTGGAGACCTCTATTTTAGCTCTCCTAGTCCACAAGCTTATAATAAATTTGAATCCACATGTAAAACACTTATAAATTCAGCACATAGCAAACTGGACAAGCACCGAGGATGGACAGAATTTTTAGTCAATTTTGCCTTGGGAATTTTAACTCTGGGAGTAGGACTGATCATAAAAGGGCTATTTAACCTGGCAACGAACAAGTCGTTCTTTTTTGTTCATAAGACGAAGTCCTCCGAATTATTGGATGACATCGAAAACGATGTTCATAATTCGGCGCCAGCTGCCTAGTTAGTACCTTATCTCGTTATCAAACCTCTCAATCCGAGTACTCAACAGACGGTACTCGGGATTTTTCTTATTATTGTATTATAATTAGTACAAGACTGATTGAACATCACACGTCTTGATTAAGGGGCTTTGCTTATGCGTATTTTTTTAAAAACCTTAATGGGACAATCCGTTGGCATCACCATTGAAAACAGTAGAACAGTGACCGGCCTGGATATAAAGAAATTAATCCAAAAGAAAAAAGGGTTTGATATTTCAGAACAAACCATTCTGATTGCAGGAAGGACATGGGATGATAACCAGTCCTACACAGAGTTCAGAAAACAAAGCCCGCATTTACCTGTTGAATTAAACCAGAATCATCTGAGACTGGTCATTACTCCAATTCCAGAACATTTACGCCCACTGGTTAAAATGAACTATCATGACCTAAAAGAACTTAACCCCAAATTAGCAACACAGATATCAAAAAATTCTCGGGCGATACGATATAAAGAAGAAATTCATATCAGTACCCAGACCTATTGGAATGACTTAAGCATCCATGAACGAGTTAAAATACTGAGCAACCAGGAGTATGCTGATCTGGTTCCGTTACTACCGAATAAAACACCACCCGTTCAAATCAACTCTGGAAACGGATAGATACTAAACCACTACTTCCATTGTACCGTGTAGAAATAATGACTCCAGCGGACTTCAGCAATTGTACCTCTTGATATCGAAGTGACTCCCGCTGGAGTTCCAGTATAAATAACATCACCTGACTTCAAGGGAAAAAATTGACTTATATATACTAATAAATCTACTGGATGCATCATCATATCTGCACCCTTAGCACCTTGCCTGGGAGTTCCGTCAATAATTAATTGAAATTCCGTATCCAGATAATCTTTAAATAATGAATAGGGAATCCATGGGCCAAGAATGGCGGCATCTTTAAATACTTTTGCTGTAGTCCAAGGATGACCTTGTTTTTTTAATTCAGATTGACGCGTTCTTAAAGTCATATCCAGACCAAGCGTAATGCCTGAAATAGCATTTTTAGCTTCTTCAAACGTCATTTGATACCCATCTTGGGCAATGCGAAGCACGATTTCACATTCAGGCTGCACGGCGGTGTCTCCAGAAGGAAAATCAAGATGCAGTTCCTCCTTCCAGCTGGCAGCTTGTTTAAGAACACTTGCTGGCTTCAGAAATAATACGGGTTTTTCTGGTACTGGATCTCCAAGCTCTTTAGCATGGTCAAGATAATTTTTTCCCACACAAACTATTTTATCAAAAGACATATAAATGAATCTCCTATGGAACAAGATAGTATCAAGCTAAGAGTGCGATAATTAGGTGCTTTATTGGTGATTGAGACTGCTCTCTTAGAATTAGAAAGAGCCGTAATATGTAATGGTGCCCGGGGCCGGAATCGAACCGGCATGTAACTTATTAATTATATTTATTTAAAATAATATGGACTCGAAGCTTACCTAAAATCTTAGCCAACGTTGCATATCCTACCATAAACGAAAGAATGCGAATACATACGCACGAACATGAATTTTGTGCTACAATGTGGCTCATAGACAGGAGAAATATAATGACTACTAATGCAGTGGTAAGAGCAAGAATTGATGAGCATATCAAAGAAGAAGCTTCAGCCGTGCTTGCATCAATGGGGCTAACTGTATCTGATGCATTCCGTATGTTGCTAACACGTATAGCTAAAGAACATGCATTGCCTTTTGAACCCCTTATTCCAAACCAAAAAACTATCAATGCAATGAAAGAAGCTCGACGCGGCCAGTTAAAATCGTTTAAAACAGTACAATCGCTCATGGATGATTTAAATAATGAGGACGATTGAGTACACGACCCAATTTAGACGTGATTATAAGCGTGAGATAAAAGGTAAACATAAAGCAGTCTTTAATAATCTCTTTATTGAGATTATTGACACATTAGCACGAGATGAACCACTGGCAGCTAAACACAGAGATCATGCGCTATCTAATAATTGGCAGGATCATCGTGATTGTCATGTAAAACCAGATTTAGTATTAATTTATCGTAAGCCGGATACGCAAACATTGCAACTGGTGAGATTGGGTTCTCATAGTGAGCTGAGTCTTTGAGTATTTGTTTACTAACTAATCAATGAACAAATGTTCCTTAGATAACTAAATATAGCTTTAATTATTAATCAATCAGTTACTGACGTGGTTTAATAGATTTGACCACCCCAGTTAAGAGATAATGCACTTAACTGGAGAAAGTAATGACGATAAGAAAGAAATACCCCAAAGAATTTAAACTGGATGCAATTAGTCTCGTTTTAGAACAAGGTTATGGGGTAACAGAAGCA